>JASMLG010000063.1 GCA_030748805.1 Phycisphaerales bacterium
GCTGTATCAAGATGGTTCTCCATTTGGTAGTAATGCACTGTTGGATATTGGTATCGACTGGACTTCATTCAATGGTGGTGGCACACTTGCAACCGACAACGGTTCATGGTTCGTCACACCTGTTGATCCACAAGGTGGAGAGCTTGGTGGCTCAGTTCTTATTGGTCAGTTCACTGTAGTAGGTGGTACTGGCAATGGCATAGATGACCTTACAGGTCAAATTAGCCTCCAAGGTAAAGATGCTGATGGCAACACATGGCAAGAACTAGGCATAACATGGGTACCTGCTCCAGGTGCTATGGCACTCCTTGGTCTCGCTGGTTTAGCTGGACGCCGTCGTCGACGTTAATCGTCAATGACACCTCAGTGCTCAGGCACTGACGCATTTCGATGCAAATACGCACCACCGCAGTCTTAGACTGCGGTGGTGTTTTTTCTGTTTTTTTGCAACTTTTCCTTGTGTATTCCCGAATAGAGGATAGATTAGTCATGTATTAGGACTTAAGGAGAAAGAAGTGGATACATCAACCGTCGTTGCAGTTGTTATCTCAATGTCATCAGTGGCATTTGCTGACATAACAATCACTGGCGTCGTACGCGACGCATCTACATTTGAACCAGTTCCTGACGCACTTGTAACCCTACAAGCGACTTCGACTCGGACAGTCACAGGCAATGATGGCTCATATTCCCTCACGATTCCAGATGAAAGTGATTCGATCATTGTCGCTGCAGGCAAAGGGTACTTTAATACACCCACAACCTACACAGGAACACCATCAGGGCTAGACATTAACCTCTCCCCTGTTCCACAATATGACAATCCGGGATACTCGCTCATGGATCCAACATCTTGCGGCTTGTGCCACCCTGAACAATTGGCTGATTGGGAAAACTCACCGATGCAAAGAGCGGGGATCAACACATGGGTGCATGATATTTACGCAGGTAATGGGTCTGCGGGTGGGATGGGCGGATTTGTATATTTGCGCGATTCCGTCTGGGCTGAGTCAAATCCTGCTTCCGAATGTTCTTCTTGCCACCAACCTGAATCGTGGATCCCAGAACCGTTTACAGCGCTCGAAGGACCAGACGACCCTGGGTATCCATCCGAGCATGCAATCCATGGAATTTCTTGTGACGTTTGTCATAAGATTGCAGATGTCGATGTAGAAAAAATAAATCACCCAGGCATCTATCCTGAAGCAGTCACATTTACAAAACCATATGACGAACAAGTGCAATATGGATTACTTGGCGATGCAACGTACCACAACCCCATGATGGGTCCTTCCTATCAACCCCAACTAGTCGCTGAAGTGTGCGGTACCTGCCACCAAGATAAAAACGACCCACATGAAGATGAATCGTTTGATGGCGTCATTTCTGAACCAACCTACATTGAATGGATTGAATCACCGTATGGTGATCCAAACTCTGGTATGTACGCTACTTGCCTAGATTGTCACATGCTTCCAAATGATTCAACGAATGCTTGTGAAGTTTTATACCCACCTCTTGAACGAGAGCCGGGAACATTGCGTTCACACATGATTCTTGGTTCGACTGCAACATACCTTGACAACTCTGCTGAACTTCTCGTTGGCGCTGAAGTTGTTGATGGTGAACTACAAGTTGAAGTAGATGTCTTTAACAATGGTGTTGGACACCACCTTCCAACTGGCGTAACTGTTCGCAATTGCATTTTGCTTGTAGAAGCATTCGACGAAGATGGGAACTCCCTCGAGTTTACTGGCGACCAAGTTGTACACGCTCTTGGTGGTGTTGGCGATCCTGCAGAAGGTTATTATGCTAATGAACCCGGAAAACTTTTTGCAAAATGTAATCATGGCGAAGATGGAACTGGGCCAACGTTCTACACCGATGCAACAGGAATTATTTTTGATACTCGCATTCCCGCAATGAGCATTGACTCATCGGCATACAGCTTCGCCATGCCAGAAGGCGGCGGAAATGTTAGTGTGCAAGCACGCTTGATTTACAGGCGAGCATTCCGAGCGTTCGTTGATGCAAAACAATGGACTACTGACGGTCACGGCGCACCCCTAGAAGATATCGAAGCTCCCCATTACGGACACCTTATGGAGCTAGAAACAATTGATGTTAGTGGCACGCTTGCAGGTGATGTAAACGGTGACGGCGTCGTTGATGTATCAGACATTCTGTTGTTGATTAGCAATTGGGGCACTGATGGTGCAGGTGCCGACCTTGCTGAACCATTCGACGTAGTCGATGTTAGCGACATCCTCTTCATTATCAATAACTGGGACTAAACACTTAAAAAGCGTTGAAACCTGTAAGCTGGCGACCGACGACGAGTTCATGGATCGTTTCGGTGCCTTCGTAGGTAATAACGCTTTCAAGATTAAGCATGTGGCGAATTGAGTTGAACTCAACACTTATCCCGCTTGCACCAAGCATGTCGCGAGCATCACGCGCAATATCGATTGCTGCGCGGACGTTATTCCACTTGCCCATTGAAACCTGCGAATGATGCAACGTTCCGTTGTCTTTCATCCGCCCCAATTGCAATGCAAGTAATTGCGAAGTTGCAATGCGACGGCTCATATTTGCTAGACGAAGTTGAATTGCCTGTGTTGTTGCAAGAGGCCGACCAAATAACTCGCGAACCTTGGAATACTCTAAGACCTCGGTATGACATGCAATCGCTGAACCAATCACACCCCATGCAATTCCGTATCGGGCGTTTGTTAGGCAACTTAGTGGACCGCGTAGCCCCTTCACCTTCGGAAGCATCGCTGAATCGGGAACGCGGACATCATCAAAGAACAATTCAGAAGTTACTGAAGCACGAAGTGAATATTTTTTATGGATATCTCTTGTCGAATACCCCGGAGTATCTTTTTCAATAAGGAAACCACGAACGCCATCTTCCGTGTCAGCCCAAACAACTGCAACATCTGCAATCGTACCATTGGTTATCCACATCTTTGCGCCGTTGATAACCCAGTCGTCGCCATCCTTGACAGCTTTGGTTCTCATGGTTCCTGGGTCAGAGCCACCATCTGGCTCAGTCAAACCAAAACAACCAATCTCTTCACCTGCTGCTAACTTTGGAAGCCAGTATTCTTTTTGCTCTTCGCTTCCATAAGCATAAATTGGAAACATCACCAAACTTCCTTGCACAGAAACAAAACTACGGACGCCAGCGTCGGCTCTTTCAAGTTCTTGACAAATAAGTCCGTAACAAACATTGTTTAAGCCGGCACAACCATAGCCCTCTAAATTTGGACCAAACAAACCCATCTCTGCAATTTCAGGAACAATTTCCATTGGAAAAGTGTGCGAGTCAAAAGAATCCGCCATTAGTGGAAGGACGCGATCATCGACAAATCGTGCAACTGCTTCTTGGATTGCAAGTTCATCTTCCGTTAGTAGTGAACCGACATTAAGAAAGTCGGTTGCTGTTGGTTCGTAGGTTGCTGTTTGGGTTGTCATTGACAGTTTGTCCTTGTTACTCCGTAAGCCTCGAGAAATCTATCTGCAGTTGCCTTGCACCGTTTCATTGTTTCACAATAATCATCCCCACTTGCTGCTTCTTCGTATGCTTTGGTTAGTGCATCGAGTGCCTCGCCATGCACAACTTGGTCAGCCATGCCAAAAAGGATAGGGTTTTCCTTACCAATATGACCCCGCATTAAATCAATGTACTGCCTTCCTTGGTCAACAAAATGTTCCATTGCAGTGGCATCACCTGCAATATGCGCATCAAGTTTTTCTGACATCGCTTGAGTAAGTCGTCTTGCAACAGAATGTTCTTGGAGCATAACACCAATTGGACCACCATTGCGAGGAATACCTTGCTTCTCCAAAGTTGGGAAGAGTTGGTCTTCTTCCTTACAGTGGTGGCACATATCTGCAAACCCTCGGAAGAAATCCAAAAAAGAAAGCAAATCTTCATTCGAAATCTCACCCGACTCTGCTTGTGTAAGGGCTGGTTCAAAACAGTCAATCATTCCAAGAATGATTTCGTGTTCATCTCTTAAGCATTTTGTTGGTGTTATTTCTGGAGCAGACATTAAAAATTCCTTACGCTGTACAAGCGGCTTCTTTCAATTGTGCAATAAACTCTGTCATTTGCTCTGTTACTCGTTCTTCGTTGAAGTAGCGAGCATCAACCATATCTGCTTCTATAACAATGTGCGGGATATTATTTTCTTCATAAAGAGGCAAACGACGTTTCACGTAACTGTTCCAAATACCGCAACTGTGATTCCAATGGCAAACAATACCCGTGGCGTTCCAATCACGCATCATGTCCATCGTCCAACCATAAATCCAGTCGAGTGAACGGTTCATCGTGTTCCAAGCGTACCGCCTACATAAACTATCCATTGCGTTATCCGCATCAAAATTAAACCACCAACTGTGGGTATACGTGCTTGCAACAAAGACAGCATTTTGTTCCGATGCGAGATTTTGTAACCAGTTCTTTCGAGGCCAAATTGGAATTGCATCCCACACAAGGCGAACTTGTTCGTTTGGAATTGCAGTTACTCCATCTGCAACGTTTTGTTTAATTTCTGCGAGTAAGTCCTCGTAGTATTTCGTGCAAATTGGCAAACCTCGAGCAATCACGATTGGTGCCATTGCAGTAAAGGCATCAAAGTCACTCCAAGGTGCTGGCGATAATTTTGCCATCTTTAAGCACTCTTGCCAAAGTGCGTTTGCTTTGTCAGATTCTGCAGTGAATTCCTTAAGTTTTTCTTCACTGAAGGTTGTACCGAATCGTTTGCAGATTTCTTCAATGTGCCCTTCAAGTTGAGCGCGAAAATCTGCAATTTCTTCTTCTGTATGGATTTCACGCTTTGCAAGGCGTGGTGTTCTAAGTACATAATGAGGAACATTTAAGTCACGCTCACCACAGATGATTTGTACTTGATCGCCCCACCGTTCAACAACATTGCATTGACTATTGCATGCGTAAAACAAGTCAGCCGCTGGCAAACCGCCAATTGGGGATTCTTCGCCTAGCAATACACCAATATCAGAGAGTGCATAACAGCAAAGTTTTGGGGAAGAGAGTTCTCTTTCGTTCACACTTCGGTCGATTGCCTTAAGTGCGTATGGATTATCAACATCTCGTGTTGGAGAGAGTGCTCCAAGGATCGCAGCGTGGTTTTCTGGGTAAACGGGCATAATGCCTGCTGCGAGCAGCGCTTCAGCGGGAGCAAAAGCGGAGCAATGCGCAATTGGCATGCCGCACTCTCGTACCCAGTCATAGAAGCCAAAAATGTCAAATGTTGTTTTAAATTTCATAGTAATTATCCGTTTTTCTTTCTTGTGTAAATCATGACATATCCATTACAACCTGCAACTGCACATGTTTTACATGCATCTCCAAAGTCGGCCTCAGTAAGTTCTTTTACAAATACTTCAAAACCAAGGGACTCATAAAGTTCGACTGCCTCTGTTGCTCGGTCTGGATCAGCAAGTTGCCTTCGCTGCCATCCATCGGCAAGCAGCGCAGGGTCTGGCTGCACTGAAATCGTCTCAAGCGAGGTTGGGTCGCCACAATTCGCTTGGCCGTTTTGACCATTAACTGTTAAATTAATATCAGTCATCAAGCTGTCGCCGTTTGGCGTTCCTCTGCAAGTTTTGCAAGTCGAACATGTCCTAGAATTGCTGCGCCAAGCGCTGTTGTATACATACACATTTCGCCTTCTGGAACATTAACTTCAGATTCAAGTTGTTTTTTCACTTCACCTGGAACCGTGCTAAAGCGCATAATGCCGCCAATGAGCGTAAACTCTTCTTCGGCTTTCACGCGTTTCATAAGTTGCACGCAACGAACTACAAGTGATTCAATTGCACCCTGCATAATGTCAGATGGCGGAGTGCCAAGCGAAAGTTGATTAATAACCTCGGACTCAGCAAATACAGCACACACACCAGAAATTTCAGCAGGATCTTTTGCTGTACTTAATAGTGGTCCAATTTCTTCGGTTGTGTAGCCCATATAACGAGCTGTCTTTTCAAGGAAAGCGCCAGTACCCGCCGCGCATTTATCGTTCAAGCGGAAGTTTTTTACCTTTGCGTTTTCTTCAAGGCGAATCGCTTTCATTGTTTGCCCACCAACATCAAGAATTGTTCTTGTGTTTGGAAACAACCTCGACGCGCCACGAGCACTCGCTGTTAAGTCAGTAACAAAAATGTCTTTTACGGGGCAAAGGTGCCTGCCGATTCCTGTTGAAACAGTGTAGTCAATATCTGATTCGTTTAATCCAGCATTTTCAATACATGCTCTCCACGAATCCTCAGAAACAACATCAAGTTTAAAACCAGTATGCCTTGCATCTTTTGCAAGGATATTTCCGTTCTCGTCTAGAGCAACCGATTTTGTATAAGTTGATCCAACGTCAACACCAATTGTGATTGTCATTTTGCCACCTCTTCAATTTTCTCGTGTGGTTGCCTTGAAGCCATGATGCGATCCATCGCAAAGAGCGCTGCACCAAGCGCACCCATGTAATGCGAATCATCGCTGATATTCACTTTCGTTCCAAGGCGCTCTTCAAGTGCTTTTACCATCGCAACATTCTTTGTTACACCACCTGTAAACGTTATTTCTTCTTCAATGCCCACTCGGCGCATTAAGCCACCAGAACGAGTTGCAATCGATGTATGAACACCCCACAAAATGTCTTCAACCTTTTTGCCCTTCCCTAGCCAAGATAATACTTCTGACTCCGCAAAGACGGTACAGGTTGTACTAATCTTTACCGGTTTGTTGAATGTAAGCGCAGTCGGCCCAAGTTCATCGAGTGTCATTTCCAACGCTTCCGCTGCAGCTCCGAGAAAACGACCAGTACCTGCAGCGCACTTATCGTTCATACAAAAGTCCTCAATTTCGCCATTTTCACTTATGCGAATTGCTTTTGTATCTTGCCCGCCCATGTCAACGACTGTTCGTGTCTTGGGGAACATGTGAACTGCGCCGCGACCGTGACAACTCATCTCAGTAATCTGTTCATTACCAAACGTTACTTTGTAACGTCCGTAGCCAGTGCCAATGACATATTCAACTTCTTCATTGCCAATATCGTTTTGTTTCAACGCAAGTTGAAAGACCTCTTCTGCTGCTGCGATCACATTTGACCCAGTGTCGATGAGGGCTACGCCTACGATTTCACGATCTTCATTGATGATCGTTGCTTTTGTCTGTGTTGACCCAACGTCAACGCCTGCTGAATAAGCCATTAATTAACCCTCCTTACCAGCGATTACCGCTTGGTCCTTTCTTGATTTAAGACCTTCAAAGAAGGCATCGATTCTATTTTTCATCTGTGCTTCAGAAATTACTCGCGAGTCCATCATGTCGGATTCGACGAACAAACTTGGAATGTCCTTTTTGCCAGAGAAATACCCACGACTGTCTGCCAAGCCAGTCGAGACAGTTCTGCAACTCTTAATTGGGTGATACACAATGCCATCGACATTGAAATCATCCACCATGTCAATCAACATCCTGTCTTGATGGAACATGCTGTCCATAGCATCGCGAACACTAATGAGTAGACCCTGAGCCAAACTCTTAATAGGATCTTTTAAATCATATTCAAACCCAAGGTTCGTTCCGCCCGAAGCAAACCAAAGATACGTTGAATTGATAAACGAACCACCCCAA
>JASMLG010000064.1 GCA_030748805.1 Phycisphaerales bacterium
CTTCCGCTCGTTGAATTTTCGTAAGGAACGAGACCGTAGTTGCAGTGACCAGCCGCAACTTCACGAAATACACGTTCAATTGTTGGAACGCCGACGCAAGAAACACTTGAACCAAAATGACGAATTGCAGCGATATGGCTGAACGACCCGTTGGGTGCAAGATGCGCAATTTTTAATGGTTGCTCAAGTTTGAAACTGCCCGACATGAGTTCTCGGTAAATTGCTTCGATTGTTTTATCCGAAAGAGGACCTTCGTTTGCAGATAGAACTTTATCTAGAACTGCTCGTTCACGGTGAGGAGCATATATAGGAGTGCTGGAATTTTGTTTTAATTTTCCTATTTCAACTACTATTTCAGCACGCTTAGAAAGTAAACCTATTAGTTTTTTATCTAAAATATCGATGTCTTTGCGCAGATTATCGATGCTTGGTGAATCGTAGACCATACTCTTAGAATACCTTGGAAACGCTAAACATGCTATATGGTTATTGTGTTATGATTTTTGTAATGAGATAACAAATATTCTGGAGATATATATGAAACATAAAATAGTTGGCATTATCTTTTGTTTACTTTGTGGAGTTATTTATGCTGAACCAGTTAATATAACTCTTAAAGATGGGACAAAGTGGTCTGGTGATATGGATCAGTTTATTACGGTTGAGGTTGAATTGAAGGGGCAGAAGAAGATATTTGAAGGCGACTTAACAATAGTAAAAGATTCCTACATAGTCGTTGGAGAAGAATTTGTATTTATTTCAGATATCAAGAGCATCAAGCCAGTAAAAGAAACTACAGAGTTGGCTCCCTTGGATGTGAATGATGAAGAAGTCGATTCGGTAGATGCGAGTGAAGATAAACATGAAGCTATAGAGCCAATTAAAAATGAAGAGGAACTTCAAACTATTTGTGTTATTCCACTGACAGGCAGTGTTGGATTTGTTCTGGGTGAAAGCAATATGAAATCAAATTGGTTTGGAGGAGATCATTTAGAAGACATGCTTAAGAGGGCAGAAAGGGCTAAAGCAGTAGAAGTGATTTTGGAAATAGATAGTCCAGGTGGCTTGGTGAAAGAGCGAAACTTAATCTGTGAAGTTATTGATGAATACCGCGACAAATTTGTTATAACAGCATATCCTCATAACTCATTTAGCGCTGCTTCTACAATCGCACTGACATGTGACAAGTTGATTGCATCTCCAGATTCAAAAATAGGTGCAGCTGTAGTCATGAGTGGAGGTAATGCAGTTGATAAGAAATATGCATCAGCTGATGCAAGCATTGCTAGGACATATCTTGCAAATGCTGGAAGGTCTGGTGCGATAAGTGACGCATTTTCAATAGTAGAAGCGGAGTTGTGGTATAACAAGAACGATAATAAATTTTCTTCTAGGGAACAGGGTGAAAATAATGATTGGATTAGAATAGATGGTCCTAAAACCGTTTTGACTTTTGATTCTCAAGATTTGATTGATTTAAAGATAGCGAGTGATCGAACAAGTTCTCTTGAGATGCTATATAAAAACTTCTCAATTGAAAGTTACGCAAAACGCATGAACCGTTCAGTTGGTAATACAGCTAGGGACGCAGAAAGATTAGACGAAGATATGCTGAAGTTTTTTGGAGTAAGTGCTCAAAATGATCTCGACTATTGGTTAGACGAATTTGAGAGAGCTCTTCTAATTACCCCAAGAGACGATAATGCTTGGGCTTTCATCAAGAAAACTGAAAGGGAGTTAAGAAAAGAAGTTACACGTATGAAGAAGGAGGCCAAAGATATTTTGGAAAATGATGAAAAGGAGAGATACGATTTTAGTATTTCTCTTAGGATTCTTGACGCGTTGAAAATAGTTAAAACTAGAGGTGAAGTCATTTTAGATCTAGACAAGGTGTTTGATAACGTATCTATTGTTAGGTTGAACGTTGATATTATTCTGGAAACCCTCGTGAAATCTGGTTTTAGCCATTAGAATTGTTTGTATAAAGCCACACAGAGGCGGGAAAACCCTAACCTCTGTGCGGACGGGGGATGGACGTGTTAAGAATGTTTAAGCAGAATATTTCATGTCTTCTGAATTGGCGTATTCTTTAAGTTTGTTAATGCCTCGATACTTCCAGTTGTTTACAGTTGAAACAGGAACACCAAGTGAAGCAGATGCTTCTTCGTAACTAAGCCCTTCGCAAACAACAAGACGTACCGCGTCACGTTCATGTGAAGGTAGATTTTTTAATGCTTCAGTAATTTCATTACTTGACCAGCGTTGTTCTTCGTTCTGGTTTTTACGAAGGTCGCGGATTGCTTCTTCACGTTGCGAATCAATGTATTGATTTTTACGCTGGTCTTTGTTGTAACGTCGCTTGATTAGATTATCAGCAATCTTAATTAAGTAACTTGAAGTGATCGTTTTTTCTTCAAGTGCTTTTACTTGAAGTAAACGGGTAAATACTTCTTGAGCAATATCTTCAGCAGCGTTTGGCGAAAGTGACTTTCTTGTAAAGCAATAAACGCGTTTGTAATATGCGTCGAAGAGTTCAAGAACTAGATTGGCTCTGGTTGTGGTTACTGGCACGTCAGTCACTCCTTGGTCAAGCGGCTTGCAACTTTCGTAGTTGCGTCATCCGAGGCTTTTACAAGACCCAGTTGTGCCAACGTGGCACTCTGGGAGCAGTTCTTGTTTGTTTCCTTGAACTGCTGGTGTCTCTATTCAGGGAGACACCTTTCTGATTCCAAATTGTCAATAACAATGTGTAAAACTACACATCGCTATTCCTTCTACGTCAGATATTCGTATTTGTGAACGTATTTGTTCAATAAAAGGCGAAAAGTTTCGTCTCAATGTATGCTACGCCACTTAAACGAAGTTTTTGGAGAAAAAATCATCATGACACAGTCAAATAAGCGCAAACATGCGAAAAATACCGCACATCATTCATCTAAGACAAAGTCGAAAACGTCAGGAAGTCACACTTTGCGTGTTTTCATGATGTATTTTGTGATTTTTGGGACAATCCTCGCTTTTATTGGTTTAATGGGTGACGACGGTCTACCCGGCTCAAACTGGTTTATATGGTCACTTGTTGTTATTAACTTCGTGATATCATTAATTGCAACTGCATCACATATAAAGGGCGGTAAGAAAACCAAAATTGATGAAATCTCAGAAAAGTGGTGATTAGATGGCTTTAAACGCAGTTGTCTTTGGAGCAGGAATGGTTGGCTCGGTTATTGCTGAGGACTTACGGGACAGCTCATTCAATGTGACTATAGTCGATAAGTCGGAAACTGCTCTAGGTAGAATTGCTGAACGTTCTAATGGTGAAATCTCAATTCACGAAGCAGATTGTAGTGACCAAGAAATAATCTCTTCATTAGCGGGGAATGCAGATATTGTATTTGGCGCTTTGCCAAGCTGGCTTGGCTTAAGCGCATTAGAGACAGTTATAAAGTCGGGTAAGCCATATTGTGACATCTCATTTATGGCAGAAGACCCTCGAAAATTTGATCAACTTGCAAAAGAGCATGGCGTAACTTGTATTGTTGATTTTGGTGTTGCGCCCGGAATGAGCCATCTTCTTTGTTCTCATGCAGTTCACCTATTGGACTCTTGTAATCGGTTGGACATCGTTGTTGGTGGACTTCCTATCGAGAGAACTTGGCCATGGGAATACAAGGCACCATTTAGTCCACGAGATGTAATTGAAGAATATATAAGACCAGCAAGATTAGTAGAACATGGTCAATTAGTTGTTCGAGAAGCTTTGAGTGAATGTGTTCTAATCGATCTTCCAGGTGTTGGGACTCTTGAGGCATTTAATTCTGATGGTTTAAGAACGTTGTGCGATACATTAAATGTTCCATTTATGAAAGAACGAACCCTTAGATACCCAGGACACGCAGAAATGATGCGAACCTTCCGTGCTGGTGGTTTTTTCAATACTGACACAATTGAAATCGCCGAACATCAGGTTCGACCAATAGACATGACATCTAAAATTTTGATTGATGGTTGGAAGTATGAACAAGGTGAAGCAGATCTAACTGTTATGAGAGTCGAAGCCGAGGGCAAACTTGGTGAAGAACACGTCTTGATTTACTGGGATCTGCTTGATTATTACGACTCAGCAAAAGACCAATCAAGTATGGCAAGGACTACTGGTTTTCCAGCAGCAGCAATGGGTCGTATGATTGCGGATAAAACAATTGACATTCCGGGAGTTCACCCACCAGAAACTTTTGGAGGAAATGATTTAGTCGTACAGCGACTTATGTCTGAACTTGAAGAAAGAGAAGTTCAATTCCAAAAAGTGATTGAGACAGTTCGATGACTAACTTAGGCATGATTGGTGCGGGAATGATTGCCAACGTTCACGCCAAGGCAATCAAGTCAGTTGGGACAATAATAGCAGTTCATGATCCTAGAGAAGAAAGGGCAAAGAAATTCGCCGAGGAACATTCTTGCGAAGTATTGGATAACGCTGAGTTATTTTCAAGAGAGGATATCGATGGGGTAGTAATAGCCGTTCCAAATGATAGGCATGCTGAAATCGCAGTTGGGGCTTTAAACTCTGGTAAACATGTTTTGTTAGAGAAACCAATGGCGTTGTCACTGTCTGAATGTGATCAAATAATTAGTGCTAGGAATAAATCGAACAAACAATTACAGATGGGCTTTGTTTGCAGATATTCTCCTGCGTCTCTGAAAACGAAACAAATAATTGAAAGTGGATTGATAGGTGACGTGCAGCATGTAAATGCAACACTCCTTCGACAGCGCGGTATCCCCGGCTTAGGTGGATGGTTTACAACTAAGAAAAGAAGTGGTGGTGGGTGTTTGATTGACATTGGGGTTCACTTAATCGATTTGGTTATGCATTTAACTTCAAAAAGAACACCTGTTAGTGCTAGGGGGAAATGTACACAACTATTCACAACCGAAACATACTCCTACGATGAAATGTGGTCTATGCCTGTTGAAGGAGGTACTTTTGATGTCGAAGATAGAGTAAGCGCTCTACTTGCAGATGCAAGTGGAACGACTTTTCAATTTGATGTTTCTTGGGCAACGCACATTCCTGAAAACACAGTGAAAGATGGTCTAATCATAGAAGGCAGTAAAGGATCTCTAATTGTTGACTTATGGTCCAATGAACTTATTTATGGATTCTCTGATGGAGGGGTACCAAAATCAAAAACGATATCTTTTGATGTAACTGATTCATGGGACGATGCTTTTGAAGGGGAACATCTAGCATTTGCAAGCGCAATCAAGAATGGCAAACTCGACAATGGTGCTGGAACTGCAGAGGATGGTCGTTTGGTTCAGTCAGTGGTAGAGTTAATATACGAGTCCGACAAACAAAACCGCGAAACAAAATTGCAGCGATAGTCACATATTGCTAACAGAAAGGGTCTGTTTCGTTATTCGTCGACGTTTGCGACTGTTGCTTGATATTCATCCAGAGTTGCTCTGATAGAGTCGGACATTGGACCACCCTCAGCATGTTCAACAGCTTTTTCTTGCCACGCAATTGCTTTGTATGTTTCACCCTGTTCCCAGTAACAACGTGCAACAGTATCTAGAATCATCGAATCCTTATTATCAGTGAGTTCACTAGCACGCAGTGCAACTCTTAGTGCAAAATCAAGATTCTGTAATTCAGCAGGTGTTTCATCCACAATTCCCCAAGCAATTGAGTTAAGAGCTGTGGGGTTATCCCAGTCAGATTGGATCATTGTTTCTGCCCATTCATAAGCTGCACCTTTGTCCTTCTTTCCAGTGAGCAGGGCGTCAAACTTCATCGAAGCTAGTTGAGGGTTTTCTCCAAATTGAGATACGAAGTTGTCAATTGACGCAATCCAACCATCCCAGTCCTGATTTTCCATTGCCGTTCTGTATGTGCTACGCAATTCTCTCATCGCATTTTTTTGAATTGCCGCTTTCTTAAACTCTTCTGCTGCAGCGGTTAGATCCCATGAGCCCTCGACGATTTCTGCTAGTGGCTCATCCATATTCATCGGATGTCCTATCCATGCAACCTTTCCGTTTGCATCTACTATAAATGCAGTTGGGATACCGTTTTGTCCTGCTGCTTCCATGTAAACTTTGGACGTACTACGGTCTGGGTCAACTGCAACTGTGTAACGCATTCTGTCCCAATTAAGTTTCTCGTCTTTTTTATTTGTCTGAGTAAGGAACTCTGTAACTGTTTTGAGTTCTTTTTCACTTGATACGCCTGTGAATTTGACAGTATCTCCGTACTTGTCTTGCAAACTACTTAAATGCGGCATCGAACTTATGCAATGTCCACACCAAGTTGCCCAAAACTCCATTACATAAACCTGTCCATCTTCAAATGTTTCAAATGAGTCACCCTTGACCCAGTGGTCTATTGATATTGCAGGTGCGTTATCACCAATCGCAAGCGATGCAGGTGCAGGTGGTGTAGCTGCATCTGTTTCAGCAGTTGTTTGTGGTGTTTCACATCCGACAAGAGAAAAAATGGTTAATCCAGAAAGAGTTAATGTAATAATTGATTTCATTTTTAGGGCTCCTTATCCTCTAAAGTTTCCCAGAGTGTAGCGTTATTATGAGGGGGCTGCAGCAAGAATAGTTGTAGCAACGATGTCGTAGACAGCGTGAGTAGCCGCAGCAATGCCAAAACCGCGTGTTACGTAGAGAATACCTAGGTAAAGACCTGCAATACCAAAGAAAAATAAAGAAATAGCTGAAAGTGATCCAGCGTTAGGTAAGTCATGGTAAAGGGCAAATAGGATTGATGAAATGATGACCCCAATGGTTAATCCGGCTAGTTCGGATTGTTTGAAGAAACTGCAAACAACTGTATGCACAAGTGCAATTATCAACATTCTGAACACCAGTTCTTCGTAGAGTCCAGCACCTATGCTCACTGCAATTTTGTCGAAATCACTTAGTCCCGCAACAGGCGAATTACTTGCGACTGCTGAGAGCCCCCCCAGAACAGCACCGAATAGTAGGAGAGGGATAGCACACACAATAGATTCAATTGCCATGTACACAAGGATTTTTAATTTAATAACCCATCTATTTCCAACAACAATATGCCAAATTAAGAAAATAGTAAGAATAGCGATTCCACCAAGCCAAAGCCCTTTTGTTGGAGGCATATCGAATTGTTCGAAGAAACGGACAAGGTGATCATGTGCTTTAATTTGAATGTTTTTATCAGTCGAATAAAGCGCAAACTCATAGAAGAGAATTAACGGAAGTAAGAACAACAAAACATAAAGTGGTTCGCGAGAGAGTTCGCTATATCTTTGTTTGCTTGCATTGCTTTGTTTTGCGAATCGAATTGGCTGTGCCATAGTTGCAATGATACCTCACCACCGAATATTCCGAATTTTAGTCACACTATTAAGCTTGTTTTAATTCGAGAAGTTGGCGAGAAAAACGACTCTTTCGACGTGCAGCAGTATTCTTGTGCAATGTGCTAGTACACGAGATTTTGTCAACCAGTCCACAGAATTTATTGAACTCTGTCTCAGCTAATGAGGCATCTTTTGCTGCAATTGCATCTAGGAATGATTTGGATTGTTCTTTAATACGACGCTTTCGCCAGTGGTTTACTGAACGGCGTTTTGCGTTTTGTCGAACATCTTTTTTAGCTGAGTGTGATTGTGGCACAATGATTCTCCGATAATTAGTGACCCCTAGCACAGGGGCGAACACGGCATTATCCCAAAATCTATCAGGAAGTCAACCCGTACGAAGGACTTTGACATAGCGATAAAGGCCATGCTGTGGTACTCTTTCCCTCCTTGCATGATAAAAGTCCATGCGGGTGTAGCTCAACTGGATAGAGCATCGGTCTACGAAACCGAAGGTTACAGGTTCGAGTCCTGTCATCCGCGTTTTTAAACCAGTGGTATTGATAGCGATAAATCAAACAGGGGCAAATAAACTCAACAATTGTAAGATTTAAAGTCAATGCGAATTGTTGTGTTTGTAACCAAAACAAGGGTGTTTGTTTACTCAGTTCGTTATTCCAAACTCTGCAGTTACAACTACACTTACATCTTTCATTATGGTTGATGTGTCGTTGATTCCGTAACTCGAAACTCTAGTTGAATTTGGTTTTGTAATCTGGATAACCCCTTGGCGTATATCCTTTATCGAAGTTACTGAACCACCAGCTTTTGAAGTTACTTCTTCAGCCCTAGTTCTAGCATTTGCTGAAGCATCAGCAAGTATTTGAACCTTTACTTCACTTACCCCGCTATATGTATAAGCTGGAATGCCACCTATTACAAAAATGCCATCCTTTAAAAGATTTGTAACGTCACCTGCGGTTTCCTCAATTTTTTCTACCTCTTGGGTTGAGACGCTAATATACTGAGAAAGTTCGTATTCAACTACGTCTCTTGTTTTGTTCCCATCCTCATCTCTGTCGTAGTGAACAGTAGTTGATATTGCTCCCCTAGTTATTTCATCATCTGTAAATCCATTTTCAGTCAAGAATCCATCAACTCTTTTAGTGCCTGTTTCTAATACTTCATGTGCTTTTTGGATTGTCTTTCCTGTTCCCTTGACTGTAATCCACCATTTTCCTCTGTCGCTTTTAACTCTTTTTGTGGCTTTTCCTTTTACGACAATCGATTGTTGTGCTTTTGATGCATTTTCGTACTTAGAACTATAGGCATTAGATGCAACTATTGTACTAGTGACGATACTAGCAATGATTCCAAATGTAATTACTGCAACTGAATTGAAAGCCATTAATTTAATGCGATACTCTGCCATGGATACTCCTTTTTTTATACGGTCGATTGAAAATGTCTTCCCCCCACAATCAAATCGCCTAGGTGCAGACAATATCTGCATTTTTTGCACTGCTATAATGCACGTTCTCCACTACGGTTGGCATATTTATGACAAAAAGCGATTCAAGAACGGCGGCTCAAAAAGATTCATCTGAGCAAAAAGTGGTGCAGCCAAGTTTTACTAAGGCACAAATTCCTGAGAAGGGAGTGCTTCTTGGATGGCTCAGACAGATGTTACTAATTCGAGAATTTGAAGTTCGAACCATGCAGGCATATCAAAATCGCCTAATTGGTGGCTTTTGCCACATTTACATTGGTCAAGAATCAGTCGCAGTTGGGACTATTGCATCAGTTAACAATGATGATCCAATCATCTTGGCATATCGAAATCATGGACACGCTCTCGCAAGAGGAATGGATCCCAAATATTGCATGGCAGAAATGTTTGGTCGAGTTGATGGCTGTGCAAAAGGCAAGGGCGGTTCAATGCACATGTTTGATTCGAATAATTACTTGTATGGTGGCCATGGAATTGTTGGAGCCCAGACACCTCTTGGCGCAGGGCTTGCTTTTGCAACTAAGTATGAAGACGAAGTTCTTGGTGGTGGGAAATCAAGCCATGTCACCCTTTGTTACATGGGGGACGGGGCAATAAATCAAGGTTGTTTTTATGAAGCCATGAACTTGGCAAGTTTACAGGACTTGCCAATCATCTTCGTGCTTGAAAATAATGGATATTCAATGGGAACTAGCATTGAACGCGGAACTTCAATGGCAAATGACCTAGGATTGAAATCGACCTCTCAAGGAATCGAACAGGCAGCGATAGATGGTAGAGACGTAGTATCTCTATATCAGAACTTTAAACCAATAGTTGATTGGTGCCGTGAATCATCTAAACCATTCTTCGTAGATGTACAAACGTACAGACAAAAGGGACACTCGATGTCCGACCCTCGCAAGTACAGAACCAAGGACGAGGAAATGAGAGAGGAAGCAAATGATTGCATAGACAAGTTGTCGACGTTTTTACAAGAAGAATACGACTTAACAAATGACTCAATAAAACAATTAGCAAGGCAAGTTAAAACACAAGTTCGATTGGGTGTTGACTGGGCGAAACAATCACCTGAGACACCAACAGATGAGATGTATACCGATGTTTATACAGACACGTGGGGGCCATATACTTCTACCTCAAAACCGAAAATGATTGAGGGGGAAAAATAAGAATGAAAACAATTGCGAATTCTCGAATTATTGAATTTAGGGATGCGTTAAGAGAAGCAATGTCAGAAGAAATGCGTCGAGACGAGCGAGTGTTCCTACTTGGTGAGGAAGTTGCACAATACAATGGTGCATACAAAGTTAGCAAGGGCATGCTCAGCGAGTTTGGGGAACGCAGAGTGATTGATACACCTATTAGCGAAAGTGGTTTCTCAGGAATGGCTATAGGTGCTGCAATGCGTGGGCTTAGACCAATCGTTGAATTTATGAGTTGGTCATTCAGTTTAGTGGCTGCTGATCCGATTCTCAATAACGCTCCCAAGATGTTATATATGTCAGGTGGTCAGTTTGGTTGCCCAATTGTTTTTCGCGGTAACGATGGTGCTGGGGGTCAACTTGCATCTACGCATTCATGGTGTGTTGAGTCAATGTATTCAAATGTGCCAGGGTTAAAGATGGTAATTCCGTTTGATGCTTATGATGCAAAGGGGCTATTGAAGACCGCAATTAGGGACGACAACCCAGTTTTCTTTTTGGAATCAGAGAGATTGCTGTCAACTTCTTGCCACGTTCCAGAAGAAGAATTCACAATCCCATTTGGACATGCAATTACAAGGCGTAAAGGTAATGATTGTACGATAATCAGCTTTGGTCGACCTTTGCATTTCTGCTTAGAGGCGGCAGAAGAACTTGCAAAAGAAGGGATTGACTGTGAAGTTATAGATGGGAGAACTATTCGACCACTCGATATTGAGTCTATGGTGGAGTCGGTTATTAAGACCAATACATGTGTAGTAGTCGATCAATCGTGGCCTTTTGCTTCAGTTGGTTCTGAAATTGCTTCACAGATACACAAAAGTTGCTTTGATGATCTAGATAATCATGTACATAGAGTACATAGTGATGACGTCCCAACTCCCTACGCTTACAATCTTGAGCAAGAGTACTTACCAAACACGCGTAAAATATGCGAAGCCGTACGAAGCGCAACATACAACGCTTAAAAGGAAGAACATTAATGCCGATTGAAATCACAATGCCTCGACTATCAGACACGATGGAAGTCGGAACAATTTTGCATTGGCATGTAAGTGTTGGTGATGAGGTCTCAGCGGGTGATTTACTCGCTGATATTGAGACCGATAAAGCGACAATGGAATTACAATCGTTTGACGATGGCAGAGTGGAGAAACTCATTGTTCCTGAAGGAAATCAGGTAGATGTTGGGACGATAATTGCAACGTTACTCGAAGAAGACGAATCAAAACCGGATGACTCTAATATAGAATCAGATAACAAACCGCACATTTCTGCAAGTGCTGCACCCCGCGTTAGTCCAATCGCTAGGCGATTAGCAGAGGAATATGGAGTTAATCTACATTCGATTCAAGGCAGCGGTCCATCAGGTCGGATTATTAAACGAGACGTTCTACAATTGATTGAAACTACAAGTGAAACTGCTGCAGCTGCAGAGACAACAAAGACAGCAACTACAACTGAAGTTGTTACAGGTTCAGCTCCAGCAGCACATGTTGATCCAGTTCAACCTCTTGCACCTACTTCACCATGGCAGCAAGATCGAACAGAACCGCTCTCTAATATGAGACAAATTATTGCTAAACGACTTGTTGAATCAAAACAAACAATCCCTCATTATCAAGTCACTATGTTATTTGATATGGATCCATTGATCGAAATGCGGAAGACACTCAACGAGCAACTGCTAAGAGCTGGAGTAAAACTTTCAGTTAACGATTTCTTAGTTCGGTGTTGTGCTCTTGCAATGGCAAGCAATCCTGAGTTTAACTCTTCATTTGGTGGTGATTGCATTCTTTACCATGGACCAGTTAATATTGGTATTGCAATTTCTCTTCCTGAAGATCGAGGAGGTGGATTAGTCGTTGCAACAATACGAGACGCTGACCAAAAAAGTTTAAGAACTATTAGCCAAGAATCAGCATTCTTATCAAATAAAGCTCGGGAGACCGGTTTGTCACCTGAAGATATGGGTGACACAACCTTCACCATTTCCAATCTTGGAATGTTTGGTGTAGAACACTTTACAGCTATAATCAATCCTCCAAATAGTGCAATACTCGCAGTTGGAGCAGCAGTGAAAAAACCAGTAGTCAGGAACGGAGAATTGGCAGTAGGGCATGAAATGTCAGTAACCCTAAGTTTAGATCATAGAGTCATCGACGGTGCGATGGCTGCAAAGTACTTGTCAAGTTTGAAGGGATTGATAGAAAATCCTGCCTCATTGCTTGTGTGACTTAAAGGAGTCAATTATGAATGCTAACCCACATACTGAGTCGAGACCGCGAATTTATGATGGAGATGGTGATGTTCTAATGGAAGCAGATCGCCAAGCAAATCGGTTGGTAATTATACCTACAGGTGATCCTCGCAAAGCGAGTCCACAAAGACATAGGATTCGCATTCAATGGGGGCAGTATCTACTCGCTGATATGATGACGCGCCGTTATCGAACGTTGATTTGTGGTGTAAACCCTGTTGACAACAGTCATGGGATAATCTCTGCACTTGGAGAAATGTTACCAACGAGTCAGTGGGACAATGAAAGCATTACAAAATATGCCTTAGGACATGCAGAACTATCTCCAGATAAAGTATTGGTGTTGAAATATGACATGGACGATGTCAAAGTGTTTGCACTACTTCGTCCACTGAATCGTGAATCGTATACACTCGAAGATTTAAGAAATGGATTTGTTAAAGTCGCAGAGATGATAGAGACAAGATGGGACAGAATGCCATGTGCAAGTGTTAGTTTCCTTGGGGCAAAATCAAACCGACTTGTTGATAACGAAGGTAATGAACCAAGTTTTGAGTCAGTTCTTTCTACGATTTATGATTCTGGATACAGGGGTGATATATATCCATCGGTAAGAATGTGGGAATTAGCTCCTACTGGTGTTTTTGCTACTTTCCCATTTCCTGATAGTTTAAAAGTAATGCGCAGTGGTGGATATTGAATGTTGAAGCGTGCGAGTTGTGTTATGTACCTGCAAGTCGCCTAACTGTGGTAACGAAAGAAGAAGACATACTTCTAAGAAGTCCCCAGCTAATGAGCAACCAGAAGATGCAAGAAACGATGGATGCAAATCCAAGCATGACATTTGCTGTTTCAACCCCATAATTGAAGACCGATGGTATAACTTTGGCTGATGACAAAGTGATAATTACACTTTCAATTGGCGACAAACAAGAAAAAAATGATCCTGCAACACCAATCCCATGAATAGGAATCATACACCCACTAATTCCAGCAGTGACAACAAAAACGAGGATCAGGGTAAACACAATTGAAACTATTGATCCTTTGCTTCTCATTGACCAGAGCAGCCCAAGTGTGATGCAGAATGAGATATAAGGTAACATTACAACTGGAGTAAGAATTGCGGGGATATACAAAGCAAGAGGAATAGCGAATCCAACACTTCCTGCTTTACTTTGAACCAACTGATCAGTTACTACTGCAGACTCTGAGTCAATGAGGACTAGAAGTGCAACACCAATCATAGTTAAACATGGGGCAAGAACCATAGGCATTAAGTGCATTGCAAGACCATGAACTTTTCCTCTTAGATATATTTCTGGTGTTATCGAAGTTGTAAGAAGCAAATCGAGAGAACCATCTTCACGTTCTTTAGAAATTGCTGAAGCGGATAATGAGATTGCAGCAAAAGTAACTATCACAATTTCGCTACAAACAATTACGATAATGTAAAGTCGATATGTGTCAGGGGTCATCAACTCTGTCGCATATAAAGTTGTTATCACAATGAAAACAAGTATTGATATCGCAGCAAATCCCCACTGACCAAGAAGAGAACCGATATTACGATGACGAGTTACCCTTTCTCGCCAAGCGATTGGATTACCTGAGACAGCGCGAGTTACCATTGAACCATTATCATTTGTAGCGATACGTTTCCACCAACGGTTTGCAACTTCTCGGTTTCCAAGTTTTCTGACATTTAATGAAGACCATGTAATCAATATGGTTGACGAAATTGTAGTGATCCAACACCACGCTGAAACAGGGTTTGTAATAATCCAACCAATTGGCCAAGGTGAAGTAGTCGAGTCAGGAATTACGTAACTAGTTGGATGAAGAAGGGCTTCAAGAACAAGAAATGGGTTAAAAGGAGTAAGGAAAGTGGTCCACTGGGCACTTGATGTGGAAGATATGGGAGTTCTAAAAGTATTATCTAGGACAAACGTAATAATCAAATAAAATACAGTGACTACAAAAAAACTAACAGCCGCCTTTCTGCCAGCAGTTCTTGTTACGCTCATTGTTATTGCAGAACCCGCTATTAGAATCGCAAGGCAGACCGCTACAATTTGAGTTAGAAAAATTGTATTTAGTGGGACACCTCCAAAAAATTGGGTGACAATCATCAATGGCAATGAACCAAGCAATAATGCAATGATGAAAAACAATCTACCAAATAAATTTCCCAGAACAATCTGAAGAGGTGTCATTGGTGTTGATAACAAAATATCCCAAGTTTGAGGATTTGCTTCTTTGGCAATTGCTCCAGACATAAAGACAGGTGTCAATAAGCAAATAAGTACAAGTTGCATGACAGCTAGAAATGCGAAAATCCCAGTACTTCCTGCAGCTAATTCACGAAGTGATAATCCCTTTGTTGAGACACTAAACCATCCAATAAACAACACCGAAGCAAGAATTGCAACATAAATAGATCGCATGTAATAATCCCGATGTCTTCGTGAACATGACGCTACAAGTCGAATGCATATTGGGTTGAGAATACTGAACCTTAAGAACCAGTGAAGTAAACGGGGCATTAGGGTGATTTTATGGTTCTTTATGGATTATTGCACAAAGATGCCCCCCATTGTTTTAGATTATCACTTGACGTAATGCCCACCTCGTGGAATACTATCCTTTATTAAAGGTATTGCTGCGAAACGTTTGCAGCAATAAAGTTTTCTCGGTCAATATTTTGTTTGACCGATCGCTCTGGCTTGGGGGATTTGATTTAGTTTCGTGGGAGCCAGCAACCGTTTCGTGGCTCTTTCGCCAGGTTGAAAGAGGGTTGAATAGATTGATTCAGGTAATTGGGCTACGTTTTTGAATAGCGTAAGAGATTCTCAACAGGAATTCACCACAGAACGTAACGGTTGCAATAGAGGCAATCCGCCCTCACAAGAATAGTGCTTGATGTAAGCGATTGGTAGCATTCGTTGGCTTTACTCCTTGTTAAAGGGCTGCACAATTTGTTGCAGATAGATCAATGATTGCAAGCATTTGGATTGAATTAGGAATCGGAGTTGGAAGTTTAATTGTCGGTGTAGCTATTGGGTGGTTTTTGCTACGTTCGATTACCGGTGGGACAATTCGCCTTGCAAAACGCGAAGCTGAACAAATATTGAATTCGGCTCAAAAAGAAGGGGAAGCGATTAAGCAAAAGATAGAATTGGAAGCTGAACGGGAATCAAAACAGCGCCTAAAACAAATTGAATCTGATGTATCTGAATCACAAAAAGAAATTAAACAAGATCAAGCTCGTCTTGTGAAACGTGAAGAGGGACTAGAGAAGATGATGAATCAGTTATCTGAGCGTCAAGAAAAACTAGATGTTCTTCGTACAGATATTGATAAACAAACTGAATCACTCGAATGCGAAAAAGAGGCATTCGCAAGTGAGCGAATTACATTGAGACAACGACTTGAAGAGGTCTCGGGGATGTCTACAGAACAAGCAAAAAATCATATTTTAGATGAGGTTCGTCATGACTCAGAGCATGAGGCAAACGAATTGATGCAGCAAATTCTCGATGAGGCATCTGAAAAAGCTAGAGGTAAAAGTAGAGAAATTACTTTGCAGGCTATTCAGAGATACGCAGCCGAACACGTTGCAGAATCAACAGTTCGGGCAGTTAGAATCCCATCAGATGATATGAAGGGTAGAGTGATAGGGCGTGAAGGAAGAAATATTCGAGCACTTGAACAAGCAACTGGCGTTGATATTTTGATTGACGATACTCCTGGAATTATTTCTGTTTCATGTTTCGATCCAATTAGAAGGGCGATTGCAGGAAAAGCATTAGAGAAATTGGTCTCAGATGGTAGAGTTCATCCTTCACGAATTGAGGAAGTTGTAGAATCAATCAAGACAGAGGTGCATGAAAAAATAGTAAAAGCAGGCAACGATGCCGTTATGGAGACAAACATTCGGGGTCTACACCCAAAAATTGTAGAAGCAGCTGGAAAGATGCATTTCAGAACAAGTTATGGACAAAATGTTTTGCGTCATTCAGTAGAAGTAGCATTTTTGTGTCAGGTAATAGCAGATGAACTTGGCCTTGATGGAGAATTGGCTAGACGATGCGGCTTTTTGCATGACATTGGCAAATCGATGGATCATGAAATTGAGGGTACGCACCCCCAAATTGGAATGGATTTCTGCCGCAAGTTTGGCGAAAAAGCTGAAGCAGTTCTCAACGCTATCGCAGGACATCATGGCGACATTCCCGCCACTACACCATATACACCAATTGTTATGGCTGCAGATGCAATTAGTAGTGCGAGACCTGGTGCAAGACGTGAATCCATGGAAATGTATGTGAAGCGACTCGAACAATTAGAATCGCTTGCAAAAGAGCAAAAGGGTGTTTCTGAGTCACATGCTATTCAAGCAGGACGAGAAGTTCGTGTTATTGTGGATGCAAAATCAGTTTCTGATGGTGAGGCCTTTGCAATGTCTAAACGAATTGCTGCTCGAATAGAAGAGGAAATGACATTTCCTGGAGAAATCAAAGTAACAGTATTAAGAGAAATTAGAGCAGAAGCAATTGCTCATTAATAAAGAGAATTATTATGCCAATCAAAGCTATAGAATTGAAACGTGGTCAAGCCCTGATCTATGATGGGAAGTTGCAGGTAGTAATTGATACAGAACACGTAAAACCTGGTAAAGGTCCAGCGTATGTTCAAGCTAAAATGAAAGCTATTGATACTGGCACTATTAAGGTTAATCGCATCAACTCATCAGATAAACTTGAGGACGTTAATATTGACAGGCGGCCAATGCAGTTTTTGTTCGACAAAAGCGGTCAAGGCAAAGGTCCATGGGTGTTTATGGACTATGAATCGTATGAACAACTTGAAATGGGTGATGATATTGTTGACAAGAATCAAAGTCAGTGGTTAAAGGATGGGTTAGAAGTGTTGGTTATGGTTTTTGACGACAATCCACTCGGAATAGAATTACCTGCATCTGTTGAATTAGCAATTACTGATACAACCAATCAGCCAAAAGCTGCAACAGCTACAAATCAATTGAAAGAAGCGACGGTTGAAACTGGAGCAAGGGTTAGAGTCCCTCCTTTTATTGAAGTTGGTCAAGTAGTAAAAATCAACTCTGAGAACGGCGAATACCTAGGAAAGGCATAGCCCTGCAGTCGCTTAGTGAAATCAGAGCCATGCTTCAGGAGTATGGATTATCGCCACTGCATAAACTTGGTCAAAACTTTCTACATGATCACAATATTTTGAATAAGTTGGTTGATTTTTCGAAGGTTAATGAAGGTGACCTTGTTTTAGAGGTTGGACCAGGAACAGGAGGGCTTACAGAAGTATTACTTGAACGAGGTTGTAGAGTTATTGCATGTGAACTAGATAAAGGTTTGACAGAATTGTTGAAAGATAGATTTGGTAAATCAATCAATCTTGTTCATGGAGATGTACTATTTAGAAAACAACTTAATTCACAAGTTGTCGAAGAAATAGGAAGTCAGCAATGGAAATTAGTTGCCAATTTGCCTTATCAAATTGCAAGCCCACTGATTGTGGATGTGTTATCAAACCATCATAATTGCCTTGGGTTATATATTACAATTCAGCATGAAGTCGCAATGCGGTTGATGGCTGAAGTAGATTCATCTGACTGGGGGGTGCTGTCTATTCTTGTTCAAAAGTTATCTAACGTTTCTCTAATTACTAAAGTTCCCAACACATGTTTTTGGCCACAACCCAAGATAACTAGTGCCTGTGTCGCCATTACACCAAAGAGCGATTCTAAGAAAAAATCCAACGAGGAGTTTAATAAGTTTGTAACTATGCTATTTTCTAAGAGAAGAAAGCAATTGGGTTCAATACTTGGTAGGGATATGGAATATCCAATAGGCATTCTTGAAAGTTCTCGCCCCTCAACTCTAACAATCGATCAACTTGAATCGTTGTATGAAGTTGTTAAAAATGCAACAAGTGAAACTTAAGACCAAACATGGTTTCGTCTTGTATTTCGTTGTAAGTTATTTGACCAATAAGATCGAATTCAGGGTAATGACGAGTTACTCCAAAGTGAAGCGATTGCAAATCGTCAATGTTGAAGTTCCATGAAGGTGAGAAGTCAAGTGTATATCTCTTACCTAAATCGTATCTCACTCCAAGAGACAGAAATTGATCGTTTGTATTTCCAATTTCTCTATACTCGATATACGTTCTGATGTCTCGATCATGATCAAGTTCTGCTCCAACCGAACCTCTGGAATAAGTTCCGTCATCAAGGTTCCATGTACTGTTGCCAGTAAAGGCAATGCTGTCACTGAATTGCCATTTTCCATCAATTACAGCTGAATCTTCAAGGGATGAGTATTCAGGTCTCCAATTGAAAAACTGAGGGTTGTCATATCGTTGAGTTGCACCATCATTGGCGAATAGAACTGCAGCGTCAAAAGTTAACCAGTCGACTGAATACCATCTTCCTGGACCACCCCGCCAAGTTTGAAGTCGATTCTTTACACCGAACCAAACTGCTGTTCCAGTCGAGATGTTGTCAAGCAATGCATCATATTGTGGAAGAGCTGCTGGATTTATGTTGCTATCGGCATCCCACAGAGTTGCGTATGGTTCAACAATATGTCTGAGTCTATGTAAGTCAAGTAAATCATTGTCAACTCCATTGTATATTCTGCTGAATTGAGTTGATGCTCGGACGCCAATTGTTCTCATCCAATAATTTGAGTCGGGTTCTCTTATGTCATTATCGTTTCCGATTCCCCAAAAACCCTGAATACTCGTGAATGGGACTAACTTTACACTACCAATTTGTAAAGGCAATGTAAATTCATGCCTAGTGGTTAGTCTGTTTTGATAGTCCTGAGTTAAACCTCGTGTTACGAGTGGTGATTCAATTGGTGTATTATTTCCAATAACAGTCCCATCAGGAAATGCAAAAGCGGCTGCTCGTAATCCTAGACTATTAGGTGTACCGCTTTGGAAAACCATTCTTTCTCTCATCAATCTAGTTTCACTCGACCAGTTAACTGCACCATCGAATATTGAGTCCGCGTATCTGTAGTAGCCAAGTTCTGGGGTTTTGTCCACTTTGTATTGACGAGAAGCGAGGAGCCAACTTGTGGATATGAATTGATTGATGTCACTAGAAGCAAGTGCAGTAAATGCTGAGTTTTTCTTTTGATATTTTGCGTAAATACTTGTCTCATATTCTCCATGGTTTTGATAATCATTTTGACGCCAAACAGACATGAAGGTTGGATCGCTTATGTAACTTAACTGAGTTTGTAAGGTCCAATTCTGGTTTAATCTTGTTTCGTCCTTCCAGAATGTATAACCACGAGTTGAATTGGTTACTTCTTGCTCAATTCCAGAATAAGTTTTTTGAGTATTTGAGTCGGACATCAAATAGACATCTAGGAAACCCTCTGAGGAAGTGAATTTGTAATCGAAATCAAAACCAACACCAATACCTCGCTTTGTGTATCCATCTAGATGCATATCTGTTGACAATCCATCTGGTTTTTCTTTTCCAATCAAAGAGAAGAAGTCCCATTTTGTTTCAATAACGAAACCTCGATTTTTTTTGTATCCCTGTTTGACGCGTCTAAGAGGTATATCGCCGGCTTCACCCTCATATTTTGGCCAATACATGATTGGCAATCCCCCTAATCGTAATGTGTTATCTTCGCTATTAACGTAGGTGTTCCCATCTTCATATTGAGTAATTGTCATTCGTTTAGAGCCAATAGAAAGGTCTGGTGTTTTAAACGAACTAGTTGATGCTTGAACTCCCGTTGCAGTCCATTGATTAGCAGATATTTGTCTCATTTCATCCGCTCTGATAAACAAAGGGACTTGCCCGTCACGAATGTATGTTCTTAAAACCGATTCAAGCATGATTGCTTTTCCGGTTTCAAAGTCATAGTAGATTTGTGGAGCCCTTAAAAGATAATTCCCTTGATTAGCATTAATTACTACATTTCCTTCGAGGTAAATCCCATTGATTGAATCCATCTTGATTCTACCTGAAGCGATATCTCGAATACTTCCAGGATTTAGGAAAATGACTCCGCGGGTGGATGTCATTTTCATATCATCAATTCCAGCAGTTGATTCCAATTCAAGATGTACCTGTCCAACAATAGTAACAGTGTTTTCGTCTTCTCCTGTTTTGAGTTCTACTTGATCAGCTGAGACAGAAACGAATCCGGAATCTGATCTGAGCCACTTCTTTGGATTTTCCAATTCTGGAACTGGTAAATAACCTTCTGCCTCCGTAGAATTGTTTGGTAATACAACTTGTGGATGAGTTGTTAAAGTGGGCTGAGATGTTTCAAGACCATAAATGTATCCAGCGAGTCTATTTTCTGCTTTCACAACGAATTGTTTATTGTCTTTTGGCTGGCCTTGTTTTAGCAACGCAACATTGAGCGAGACACTCCCAAGGGTGCTTCCAACAATAAGTAAATTTTCACCATTTGCTCCAAGTCCTCTTCGTCTTGTTGACTTTGAGAAGTTGGGAATGTAAACGGCAATTTGTGTAACAACACCAGCGTCTGTTGGCATTCGATTTATCCATATAGCGGCGTTGTCACAATCGAAAGTGTAAGCTCCGATTTCAATTATTACATCTTTTTCAATTATTAATCGTTTTGTGTCGTCGACAGTCCAAGCACTCGCTTTTAAACCACTTATAGATATATCTGAAGCCCTAGGTCGAACAGGTAAAACAACTCCAGAAAGTCGATCACCCCTAATTGGTGCCTTGCTAAATTCTGGAGTTGCGGTTGCTGTGTAGCAAGTAAGAGTTAACGTTAAAAGTGTTATGAATAAACGTGTCACGTTGTTGGAATGATACCCTGCAATCACTTGAAATGGTTATTGAGCAATCTCAATCAATGCTTCAACAAAAGTATCAGGGTCAAACGGCACAACATCTTCTGGCTTCTCGCCAATTCCGATTAGTTTTACAGGAATTCCAACCTCATCTTCTATGGCAAATACTATTCCCCCTCTTGCAGTTCCGTCGAGTTTTGCAAGAAAAATACCAGTGACATCCATTATCTCTGCAAATTTTTTCGCTTGAGCGAGAGTATTTTGCCCCTGAGTCGCATCTAATACCAACAGAACTTCGTGAGGAGAGCCATCAATTTTTTTTGTTGTTACATCCTTGATCTTCTCAAGTTGCCTCATCAGTGGATCTTGTGTGTGTAGCCGGCCGGCAGTATCAATTAATAAGACATCAGAATTTCTCGAAATTGCAGAGTTTGCGGCATCGAAAGTTACTGCAGCGGGGTCGGAACCTTGTTCGCCCTTAACGATATCTATGTCCAAACGATTTGCCCAAGTGGTAAGTTGTGAAACTGCTCCAGCTCGGAATGTATCTGCTGCTGCTAGAAGAACAGATTTGCCGTCTTCTTTTAGAGCGAGAGCGATTTTTGCAACACTTGTGGTCTTGCCAACACCGTTTACGCCCACAACTAGAATCGCTGTAGGAGGTGTTTCAGCAGTCGCGATAGTTCTATCCTTACCTTCAAGTCGAGTAACCAGATGTTCATGTAGTAACTCGATTATGTTATTTGATTTGAGTGCACCTTTCGAAACAGCATCTCTTAAATCATTGACAATTACATCTGTTGTTGTAACTCCAACATCAGAAGAAAGCAATAAATGTTCTAGTTCATTAATTGTTTGGGCATCGATGGTTCTTCCACGCATTGCTGCAAGAGGAGAAGCCATTACAGAGCGAGTTTTTGTTAAACCCCCACGTAACGCACTTATTGTTGCACGAAACAGTCCCATTATGAATTGTCTTCCTTAGAAACATCAATTACATTTTGGTTAAGAAGTGAATCTAATACGCCATTTACGAACGAAGTTGAGTTTTCGGTAGAAAACTGTCTAGCAAGCTCGATCGCTTCATCAATTGCAACTTTTGGAGGTGTCATACCAGTAATAATCTCAAATCTTGCTAGCCGCAATATATTTCGGTCGATAAGTGGTTGCCTATGAATTGGCCATTCGGGAGTTAGTGATTCTATCTGTTCGTCAGAAGATAATTTGTCTTCCCATATTTCTTTAGCCAATGAGTATGTCTTTGATTGTGGCATGTTCGTATAGGAATTTTCCTCATCGAAAATGTCATCAGTGATTTGTGCGTTGTCTTCATTTCCCGAATCGAACTGACAGAGAAGTTGCAAAATATGTTGCCTGAACAACCGACTACCTTTCATAGTTAGTGTCGCCCCTTGAGTTCAACTGCTGTTGCAATTGCTGCGTTCATTGCTTCTGTCCCTTTGTTTCCGTAAGTTCCACCCGCTCGTTCATTTGCTTGTTCGATGTTTTGACACGTAAGTATTCCCATCGATATTGGATGTCCCCACTTAAGAGCGGTTTTCATTAGACCATTTGCAATTGCATTTCCTATAACCTGATCGTGAGTAGTTTCCCCAGTAATGATGCATCCTAGTGCAACAATTGCATCGCAGGAATTCTCATTCGCTATGACTTTTGCAATGATAGGAACTTCCCAAGCGCCTGCAGCTCGGATGATTTGGCAGTCATCTTTATTACCTCCAGCAGCAGAAAAAGCACTCTGGGCACCTAAACAAAGATTGTCTGATATTTCCCCATGATAGGAACTCACGACAATTGTTACTTTAAGTCCACTAGCAGACACGTTATATGTGGTTTTTGAACGCATTAGATTGCGTATGTTACGCGAGAGATGGCAACGTTGCCATGCATCGCTACGATGTACATATGTCACTACCTGCTAGAAAGATGATTGCGGCTCTAAAACTGACTAGGTTTAGTATCGCAATTGGCGCAATTGCAGATATTTGGCTTGTATTAATTATTACAAAGTATGATTCTGGCTACGTTGCAACAAGTGTTTACCAGATACCTTGGTTTCCAGCTTTGTTTGCTACGGCGGTTGTCGCAATTGGTCTTTGTGGTTTCGCTGCCACCCTGAACGATACTGTAGACGCTAGACACGATGCTACTTTTCATCCAACTAGACCGATTCCAAGTGGCTGGATACCAATTGCTCAAGCAGTTGTCTTAATGGTTAGTTCATTGCTGCTGTCTCTGCTTGCGGCATCTTTTCTAGGCGCTTGGCCAGTTCGAATGGGATTGCTAACTGCAGCAGCGATTTTGTTCTATAACGTAGTTGGAAAACATGTTCCTGCTGTAGGTCTTGTGAGCGTTGGATTGATTTATGCCTCAAATATGTTGATTGCAAATATTGAATTGACTTTTACTCTACCAATTTTAATAGTAATGACACATGCGATGGTGTGTTCAATTGCTATGTACCACCTTGAGGATAAACGACCACGACTATCTACAAGAGGTTGGTTAGGAGTTTTCCTTGGCTGGATGTTCTGGGCAGTTGTTCTTTGCGGAGGTCCACTAGTTAAGAATGGAACGCTGTTACCTGATGGTATGAATGTATTTGCTTTACTTTGGCCACTTGCTGCAATTGCTGGATATGCAGTGACTATTCGATGGAAACTTGCGAGGGCAAGAACTCCACTTCTTGCAGCAGAGAAAATACGCAGATACGGTGCTTTGTGGGAATGCATCTATGCTGCTTCATGGCTATTTGCTCTTGGGCTTATTACACCCGGCATATTGATGTTTTCGTTTGCTTTAGCAAGTTTTGTAGTTGTTATGTTAGTCAAAGAAGCAACGGGAGCTACTGGAAAACCAATTTCTTGGCGTATATAGATTTGGAATTATTCAACAGTTGCAAGGTAATCTGTTGATGACTCAACACCGAGATAATTGAGGGTCTCGTCAATAATGTCCCGAACTACTGGACCAGCCACTATTCCTCCATAGTGCGCAATTGATTTGTCAGGGTCATCTATGACACATAGCACAACTATTTCTGGGTTATTCAAAGGAGCTCCTGCGATAAAACTTGCAATATATCTATCTTCAAAGTATCCCTTGCCATCAATTTTTGGTAGTTGAGCAGTTCCTGATTTTCCAAATAGTTCATACTGCTTGCTTTGTGCTTTCCTTCCAGTGCCCTCAGTCATGACCTTGCCCATTATTTGTCTTGTGAGTGCAGCAGTTTTTTTTGTAATAGCATTTCTGACAATTTCTACATCATCTTGTTTTGCAACGGTGAACTGTAATTGGGGAACAGTTCCATCTCTTGCGAATGCTGAGAATCCTTGTACCATTTGAAGTGGAGTGACAGCAATTTCGTGCCCCATTGAAACGGATGTCTGAGTGTAATCGCTCCAATTTGATTTAGATGTGACAATCCCTTTTGTCTCTCCACCAATTCCAATGTGTGTTTTCTCTCCAAAGCCAAATTTTCTAACAGCATCTTGAAGTTGAGCATGAGAAAGTCGTTCGGCAACGATTGCCATTCCACTGTTCATTGATTTGACAAGAACTTTCTTCCAAGAAGATGGTCCATAGTAATGAGCATCTCGGATAACCCGTCCAAAACTTGTCTTGTGTGGTTGGCTTATAGGTGTAGGTAATATCTCATCAATTGTTGCAATTCCTAACTCTGTGGCTATAGACCAGATAAACGGTTTGAATGTTGAGCCCGGCTCATACGGATCTGTAACGCACCTGTTTCTACCTAGTCGAATATTTATGTCTCTATTTGGATCGGTCGGTTGTTGTGACCAGCCATCTCGAGGGTTTAAGATGTCTACCATTGCTAGGATTTCACCCGTAGATGGGTTTGCAACAATAACTCGACCACCACCCGCATTACACCGTTTCACTTCCTCGCTTAATCTGTTTGTAGCAATATCTTGTATTACTACATCTATCGAGAGTTGTATATCTTCGCCATTTGTCGCGGGCTTGAAATGTTCGGGTGAAACCCAGATCGTTTTCCTTGACGAATCACGTTTACGGATAAATGTTCCAGAGTCACCAGTTAGGGGTTCATTATATTCATTTTCAATTCCAGCAAGACCGGAATGTTCTGTACCTACAAACCCAATTAAAGCGCCACCAATATCTCCATGAGGATATTCACGAACAAGTGTTTGCTCCATGCCAATTGCTCTGATTTTTAATTGTTTAGCAATTTCATATTGTTTATCACTAAGTATTTTCTGAATAACAACATATTTGTTTTTTGGTTTTGAGCGAATTAATCGTTCAATTTCTGCTGGCGTCACGTCCAAGAATTCGCCTAATATAAGAGCAATATTTTCTGGGTCTTCAGTGAGTGATGGATCTACAAAAAGTGTGTATCCAATCATGCTTGCGGCGAGTACTCTGCCGCGTCGGTCAAGTATTTTCCCGCGTTTTGCTAATTGTCTTGATGTGCTGTTTACAGGCACTGAGTGAATTAGAAGTTTTTTAGGGGGAGAAATTGATAAATCTAATACTTTGTATATTCCCCCAGACAACATTACTGTGACAAAAACAGTTGCCAGAATAGATACGACAAGGACTCTTTTTTTAGCAGATTCATTTTGTCCCATTGGTTTTTTCTACTGTTGTAAGTACTGATTTTTTGATATTTGGAGAACAGGCGATTTCAATTTTTATTGATAAAGCATCAATGGCTGAGTTGCATGTATCAATTTCTCGGTGCAACTGTGTCATCTCATTAACAGTATTAATCTGCGCTTGGCGAATCGAAAGCAAAACAAGAGCTGCGAATGTAATACACAAGACGGTAAAAATAAGTTTTCTTGACATGCTACTTGGGGTATTTCAAAATCATTCCAGGTCTAATTCGATCTGGGTTTGGCATAACATCCTTGTTGAAATTAATGAGAACTTGGGTCATTTTTGTTGTACCCATAATTTTTTGAGCAATTTCAGAAAGTGTATCACCAGATTTGACCTTGTAAGTTCCAACGTTATTTATGATTTGTTCTTTGATTAGGGGTTTTTCACTCTGTTCTATCTGTTGAACGGGGACGACTGAAGAAACAAGTGACTTTCGGTTTGGCAAAGCAATTCTGGAACCTACTTCAATGTCGTTAGGGTTTGAAAGACCATTCCAGATTGCAACTGAAGATGCTAGCCCAGAATCACCATAGAAATTTCTGCAAATTGCTCTTAATGTTTCACCTTGTTGTACAAGGTGAATGTAATCGCCAGATTGGTTTAATGTGGGTTCATCTTTGGCATGTGGAGGTGGTCCATCGACAAGAACAGTTGTGCCTACAAGCGGGGGGGTTGGGACATTTGATCCTAGGGCAGCAACTTCTCGATGTGATGCAATTGAAAAGTGATCTGCGACTAACATTCCTACAAAGATTAGTAATCCAAATGCGATGACAATAGAGAGTTTGTTTTCACGAGTCATAAATGTAACCAATCAGTTCCTTCATTCACAGTGCTTCTTACAGTAGTTCAACTGCGCGAAGTTTGGCTGAGCGAGAGCGCGTATTCAGAGCGATCTCTTCTTCAGAAGCTCGGAGTGGCTTTCTAGTCAACCTTGTAGCCAAACCATCTTTTTCAAGGGCAACGAAGGACTGTTTTACACGTCGATCTTCAAGCGAGTGAAAACTTATCACTGCAATTCGAGCACCATGATTTAGCCAACCGCCTACGGTGACCTTACGGCAGCCCATCTTGATTTCAGCGAGTAATGCATCTAGAGCCGCGAGTTCGCCATTTACCGCGATTCGCAACGCCATAAAGGTTCGCGTTGCTGGATTCATGCGGGATGTCCGAGCTCGTGGTCCGTAAGCTTCACGCACTATTTGTGCTAGATGAACCGTAGTTAAAATCGGCTCTTTTTCCCTCTCATGTACAATTTTTCTAGCAATTCGTCTAGAGAATGGTTCTTCGCCAAATTGGTAGATGATGTCAGCAATATCTTTTTCTGATGAACTTTTGAGTAAGTCGGCTGCAGTTTCACCTGAACTGTGATCTAAACGCATATCAAGAGGACCGTCTTCCATAAAACTTAGCCCCCTAGCAGGATTATCCATTTGGTTTGAAGCAAAGCCCAGATCAGCAAGTACACAATCTGCTTTTAAGGATAACTTTTCTAACTCTGAAGCAACACCTGTAAAATTTGAGTGAATTGGAATAACTGTTACACCTAGTTTCTTGACTCGATCTGATGCATATTTCAGATTTAATTCGTCTAAATCAAATAGAACAACTGTTGTTTTCTTACCTGCTAACTTGGCAAGTTCATACGAGTGTCCTCCTCTTCCAGCAGTGAGGTCGACTAAAACTTCTTCTTTTTTTGGATTAAGGAGGTCTATGACCTCCTTTGATAAAACTGGAAAGTGTCCAAATTCGCTCATGTTTATAGTCCGAGTAGTAGCCGTTCAGGATCTTCAATGCAATTTTTCACATGAACCAAAAAACCAACTGCTCCTTCTCCATCGACAAGTCGATGATCATAACTCAGTGCAAGGTACATCATTGGTCTTAGAACTATCTGACCTGGGTTATCAGGGTCTTCGACTGGTCTGTTTTGAATTCTGTGTAGTCCGAGAATGCCGCTTTGCGGTGGGTTTAGTATTGGTGTTGACATCATTGATCCATAGACACCTCCATTACTAATCGTGAAAGTACCTCCGGTCATATCGTCTATTGACAATGTGCCATCCCTTGCCTTTTCTGCAAGGTTTTTAATAGTTAGTTCTACTTCAGCGAATGACATTCTGTTTGCATCACGAATTATCGGTACAACCAGACCTCTGTCTGTGCCAACTGCGACTGACATATCAACGTATTCATGATATTCAATTTCGTTTTCTATTAAAGAAGCGTTGACTATTGGCCATGCATTAAGAGCAGAGACACATGCCTTTGTAAAAAATGACATAAAACCAAGGTTAACACCATAACGATCGTTGAATTCTTCTTTGTGCAATTTCCTCAAAGAAATTACCTTGCTCATATCAGCTTCATTAAAGGTTGTAAGCATTGCCGCAGAATGTTGAGCTTCTACTAACCTTTCAGCAATTCGTTTGCGAAGAACAGACATCTTCTCTCTGCGAGTTCCTCTGCTAAAAACTCCTGTTGGATTGGCAATTTCTGTTATAGAATCTGGCGGTGTCTTGTCTGCGCTTAAAACGTCTGATTTCGTAATTCGTCCAGATGGCCCTGACCCATCGATGTCTTCAAGAGAAACCCCTAAGTCGTCGGCAACCTTGTGAGCAAGTGGAGTTGCCTTTCGTGTTTGAGCAGCCGAAGCAACAGTTTCTGTCGTAACATCAAGAGTTGCAGTTGTTTCATCAATCGGTTTCTCTGTGTTATCGTCAATCGTTCCGATTGTGTCACCAATTTTGCACTCTTCACCAGAGTGTTTGGTTATTGTAAGAACACCAGATATTGGGGCGGGTAGTTCTTGGGTTACTTTGTCTGACTCAACTTCTACAAGTGGATTGTCCATTTCAACCCACTGTCCATCTTTGGATAGCCATTGACCCAATACAACTTCTGTAATGGATTCTCCAAGTGTTGGAATTGTAATTTGTGTTGTCATTATGTTGTTGGTAATCCTATAGCTTCGATTAGGATACGTCTTTGTTCAATATTGTGCATTTTATTTGATGCAACTGCGGGAGAAGAACACGGTCTCCTGCAAACACGAGTGAGTTGTATATCTAAATTATCTCTAAATGCTGCATCTATGTATCTCCACGCTCCCATATTTTCTGGTTCTTCTTGGACAAACATGAATTCGGATACAGGGTAACGATTTAATATTGCATTCAATGTGATTTCTGGAAAAGGGTAAAGTTCTTCAATTCTAACGATAGCAATTGTGTTGCCTTTATCAGCCCTTCTTCTGAAGTCGATTAAGTCATAGTAAATTTTCCCAGAGCAGAATATGACACGTTTAATAATTGAAGGGTTGTTGTTTGGTTCATCGATAACAGTTCTAAAGCCATCTTCGGTTAATTCGGTAATTAAAGAAGTTGCTTCAGAATGTCGGAGTAAACTTTTTGGAGACATCACAACCAAGGGTTTTCTAAAGTTCCATTTTATTTGTCTTCTAAGTGCATGAAAAATTTGAGCTGGTGTCGTTGGGAAAATAACAGACATATTGTGATTTGCACAAAGCGCAAGAAAACGTTCTAGTCGGGCTGATGAGTGTTCAGGTCCTTGCCCCTCATATCCATGTGGAAGTAACATCACTAGCCCAGACGCACGTTTCCACTTTACTTCGGCTGAAGCAATAAATTGATCAATAATAACTTGAGCTCCATTTGCGAAGTCACCAAATTGTGCTTCCCACACAACTAACATCTGAGGGTCACCAAGCGAGTATCCATATTCAAATCCTAAGCATGCACTTTCGGTCAATGGGCTATTGTGGACACACATCAGGGCTTGGTCGTCGCTAATGCTATTTAGCGGTATCATCGTTTCATCTGTTTCGGTATCTACAATTACCGCATGCCTATGGCTAAATGTTCCCCTTTCTACATCTTGTCCTGTAAGACGTACAGGACTGCCTTCTTCAAGTAAAGTCCCGTATGCTAGAAGTTCACCCAATCCCCAGTCAATCTTAGAATTATTTAAGGCAATGTTTTTTCTATTTGATAACAAGTTTTTCAGTTTGGGGTGATAAGAAAAGTTCTCAGGTATTTGACTTAAAGCATTAACTATTTTTGAAATAAGTTCTGAGGAGACAGCTGTGTTCGCCTTTCTTTGAGTTGGATCTCCGCGAAGACCTTCCCAGACGGTTGTTTGACGATATGGCGGAATCATCGGTGCAACTGGATGTTCAACAGTTCTCTGTTGGGATTCGTTTAAAGTTGAGCGAACTTCTTCAGTTATTACTTTGCGTTTTTCAGGAGTAATAACTCCTTGTGCAATCAAATTGTCAGCATACTTATCAGTGACGGATTTCATCTTACGGATAGTTTTATACATTAGTGGTTGTGTATAAGATGGTTCGTCGGATTCGTTATGCCCATGTTTTCTATAACTCCATAAATCAATAACAACATCGTTGTGAAAAGTTTGTCGATATTCAACGGCCATTCTCACTGCGTGAACACATGCTTCAGGGTCGTCGCCATTAACATGAAAGATTGGTGCGCTAACCATTTTTGCAATATCTGTGCAATACTTTCCACTGTAACTGTCTCTTGGATTTGTAGTGAAACCGATTTGGTTATTCACGATGAAGTGGACAGTTCCGCCAACGGTGTATCCATCTAGATGAGCCATGTTGAACATCTCTGCAACTATTCCTTGGCCAGGAAAACTTGCGTCTCCATGAATAATTAGTGGAATACACAACTCGCGGTTTTCGTTATGTTGTATGCGTTGTCTTGCTCTTGTTTTCCCGAGTACAACAGAATGTCCAAATTCAAGATGTGAAGGATTTGATGCAAGGGTAACGTGAACGGGTTTGTTGTTATCTGTAATTACGTCGGAACTGAATCCAAGGTGATATTTGACATCTCCGCCACCACCTACGTAATCTTCAGCCCAACTCTCTTCGAATTCAGTGAACAGTTGGTCGTATGTTTTATTGAGTATGTTTACAAGAACATTTATACGACCCCGATGAGCCATACCAATAGTTACAACTTCAACATTGTGGTCACCTGCTCTGTTTATTAATTCTCGAATCATAGGGATTAGTGATTCACTGCCTTCAATACTGAATCTCTTTTTTCCTATGTATCTAGTTGCGCAAAAATGTTCAAGCGCAGTTGTTTCGATAAGTTTTCGAAGTATTTGACACTTAGTTGATGAATCGAAGGACGGCTTATTTGAAATTGGTTCCATCTGTTGTTGTAGCCATCTTCGTTGTTCTGTATTTTCTATGTGAAGATATTCAACTCCAATATGTTTGCAATATGTCTCATCAAGTCGATTGATAATATCTCGAAGTTTTGATGGGTTTTGCATTTCAAGGTGACCCGGATCAAACATGTCATCAAGTTGAGATTCTGATAAGTTGAAAGCCGAAAGTCGTAGTTGTTTGTCAGTTCTTGGAGCGATCCCAAGAGGATCTAAGTCGGCTGCGTAATGCCCTGCTGATCTATAGTGATAAATAAGAGAGTCGACATTAACTTGATCTTCTCTTATGCAGTCGGAGGTTGCATTTCCGAGTTCAAAACCACTAAAAAAATCTCTCCATTCTTGCGAGACAGATAGTGGATTGTCTTTCCAAGACCTTCTAAGGTTATCTAGATACTCAGAATTCCAAGAGTTTATTGATGGTGCAATCGTTGCTGGGGTCTTTGCCGCAGTGGATTGATTTTCGGGCTGCATCTGGTAGCAAATCCTGTTTTCTATGCTCTAAAACCGTAAATACTATCACAAATTAGGTTTTTAAGATTATTCTCTAACTCCGTTCATAGCATAGAGATGGGGTCTATATCTACTGCAAGATTACGATCTTGTTTAACGGTCTTTCTTACTTTTGATAGAAATGCTTGAATTGATTTTGAAGTTGGAGAAATAACTGTAACATCGAAACGAAAGCGATCCGCAATTCGTGGCAATACACATGCAGCTGCTTCAGAAACAACAACGCTATCTGTTGCGATTGATTTCAGTCTGCTAGAGAGTGAATCTGCTCGACCAGCCGCGTGATCAAACTTTTGATCCTTGATTATGAAGCGCGCCATTCTTGTCGCTGGTGGTAATTGAGATAGTTGCCTGAACTCAATTTCATTATTTGCAAATTGTTCATACTCTCCTTTACTTGCTAGCAAGATTGGAGGAGAGTTTGGATTAAATGTTTGTATCACCGCAGTGGCAACTCCTTCTCCTCTGCCGCATCTCCCGCATACCTGTGAAACAAGTTGGTAAGTTCTTTCTGATGCTCTGAAGTCAGGCAAATCAATTGCTGTGTCTGCATCAATTACTCCTACAAGTTTTACATTTGGGAAATCAAGCCCCTTAGCAATCATTTGTGTTCCTAGAAGAATTTTAATTGTTCCATCTCTAAACTTGTCGAGCATGTCGTGAAGGTCACTAGATTTTCTAGTTGTATCTGAATCAAGACGTGCTATTTGTTCAGCGGGTATTTGTAATGTTTCATGTAGTTCGGCTTCTACTTTTTGAGTTCCAACTCCAAGTTGTATTACTTTTTTCCCACAATCAGGACATTTGTTTGGAACTCGTTGCTCAACCCCACAGTGGTGGCATCGAACGAATCCCGCTTGTTCAAGCGGCTTCCGGCGATGATAAACCATAGATGAGTCGCAATGTTCACATTTGAGAATCCATCCACAAGTCCTATTGGCACAGACAATCCAAGGAGCAAAACCGCGACGATTCAAAAGCAAAAGAACTTGTCCATCAGTTGCTATCGTCTTGTGAATTTCCGTTTCTAGGAGCGAACTTAATATTGGATATCCTATTTCTCCATTTACTCGCTCTTTGTGCATGTTCACGATTTCAATAGATGGTGATACTAAACCCGGTGCGCGTTTTGTTAATACATGCAATTTCGATACATTGCGCTTTGTGGCATTCCACCATGACTCCATAGATGGTGTGGCTGAGCCCAAAATAATTGGACAGTCATTCATCCACGCTCTTCTTATTGCTACATCTCGACCATGATATCTAGGGGCTTGGTCTTGTTTGAATGAACTGTCATGTTCTTCATCAACAATGATTAATCGTAGTTGCTTTTTGGGAATTGGAGCGAAAACTGCACTTCGCGCTCCTAAAACAATGTCTGCATTGCCATCAGCTACAAGAGACCACTGTTGGTGTCGTTGTGATTTAGTTAGCGCTGAGTGTAGAATTGCAATACGTTTGTTGGGGAACCTTCCCATCAAGCGAGCTGCGGTTTGAGGAGTTAGTGAAATCTCAGGGACTAGAACAAGAGCAGTTCCACCGTTTTCAATTGCTTGTTCGATTATACGAATATATATTTCGGTTTTTCCAGAACCAGTAACACCGAATAATAAGTGAGAGGAATATCCATTTTGTATTTCACTTCCGATTGATTCAATTATTTTATGTTGTTCTTGAGTAAGGTTTGCTGGCGTTGAAGTATCAAGGGATTGTTTAAACCAAGTCGCCTCAACTCTTGTTACATGATGACAAGTTAGTTTCCCGTGTTTAACAAGTCGATCTATTGGTCCTTTACTTCCTAATCCAGCCAATTTCATTAGTTTGCGGGGTTCGATGGGACGTTCATTTTGAGGTATCGATGAAATACAATCAAGAACTGATTGCTGTTTATTAGTAATATGAACATCGGTTGGTGGACTATCTGAAATGTCAACTAATTGTCTTGTGACAAGACCAGTTCCATGTCGAACTGGTCCAGGTAGCATTGTTGCAAGAGTAGGTCCGATTGGTGTGAAGTAATAATCACTCATCCATTTTGCAAGATTTACAAGTTCTTCTGGAAGGGCAATCGTGTCACGATCCTTATCTATTATTTGTTTTGCTTCTTGTCCTTTTGGTAAGACCGGGGAAGTGTCGTTGATCTCAAGAACCCACGCTTTTGTTGGGGTGTTGCCTTTTCCAAGAGGAACAGTTACTAGTTGACCAAAAGAGATAGGAAACAAACGCTTAGGTATTCCATAAGTTAGCCCTTCGGGAAAGATATCAACCGCTCTCTCGACTGCGACCTGCGCGAACGCAACTGATGGTTCATCAAATAACCCAACCATAATTTGAAAGCATACGGTTTGTTGACTAGAAATGCTTACATCAAGTCAAAATACCTAATACTTGTTTTTTCCCTACACCTAGAATAAAAAGAAAAGTAAAAGTGACAGCCACCAAGTGGTGACAGTCACCACTTGGTGGCTGTCACTTGATGGTAGTTGGTTGTGCTAGAATGTAACGATGGATCATGCAGTTTGTAGGTTAGCACTTGAAGATGGGACTGTTGTACAAGGACGCTCATTTGGAGCAGATGCACTTGAGCCAGTTACAGGTGAGGTTGTTTTCAATACGGCGATGTGTGGATATCAAGAGGCGATTACAGATCCAAGTTACTCTGGTCAAATCCTAATTATGACTGCTCCTGAAATCGGGAACTATGGGGTAAATGTAGAAGATATTGAATCAAACAAACCACAAATCACCGCTTTTATAGTAAAAGAATTATCAAGAACTACGTCTAACTATAGATCAGACAATGATTTAGCGGGGTGGTTGAAAAAAACTTCCATTCCTGCAATGGATGGGGTGGATACTAGGGCTCTGGTGAGAAGGATTCGCTCTGAGGGTACCCTAAGAGGAGCAATTACAACAGATAGTTCGATTACTGACTCGGATTTGGTTCAAATTGCAGTTTCAAGCCCAAAAATGGTTGGTCAGGATTTAGCATCAACGGCATCATGTTCCAGTGAATTGGAATGGACTGGTGACTTAAATCAATGGAATACTCATGAAATACATAATGGCAGAACTCTAAAGGTTGTAGCAATTGACTGTGGGGTTAAACACAGTATTTACAGACACTTAACTTCTGTTGGGTGTGATGTGAGATCTGTGCCCAATACTATATCTGCTGATGAGATTCGATCTTATACACCTGATGGATTGTTTATTTCAAACGGTCCGGGCGACCCAGAAGCAGTCAAAACCACAATTAAAACCCTAGGTGAAGTAGCAAAAGAGTTCCCTACATTTGGAATTTGCCTAGGACATCAAATGCTCGCCCTTGCTCTTGGGGCAAAAACTTGGAAATTGCCATTTGGCCACAGGGGTGCAAATCACCCAATTAGAGATCTTGAGACCGGAATAGTGGAGATTACAAGCCAAAATCACGGTTTTTGCGTAGACGAGCAGTCCCTAGTGGACGCTGGCTGTATCGTTACACATAGGCATTTAAACGACGGAACCGTTGCAGGCTTTAGACATGCTTCTATGCCGATTATGGGAGTTCAGTTCCATCCAGAGGCCTCGCCTGGACCTCATGACTCATGCTATCTTTTTGTTCGATTTGTCCAAATGATGCAATCTGGAACATTAGCATAATAATCAAAAAAGAAGTGCTAAAACTAGCCCTAGACCATCAAAACTGCTTGCGAGTATTGGCGTGTCTTAGTACCCTATCCCTCTTAACGGGGGTATATATTTAGGTTTCGGGAGCGTGTTCGCAGAGGGGGGCCTGGCTTTGCATATCTTTACTGCCACGGTGTTTGCAATCCCATTGTGGGAATTGCATTGTTACGCTTACTTTGGAGAGTTTCTATGAATCGTCTTATTGATCGGCTGAACGTGTTCAACCAGTTGACACTGATATTGGTAATCACATTTTGTGTTTTTTCTGTTTCTACTTTTGCTCAAGATGGTGGGAGTGAACCGCAAACACCAGAAGAAGAACCAGTAATCGAGGAAGATGATGAAGTTGTCATCCCCGATACTGAAGAAACCGGTGAAGATACAGAAGAAGTTGTTGTTGAAGAAGATGACGAAGTCGTGATTTCTGACGAAGAAGAACCTGAGCTAGTAGTTGAAGAAGCTCCACCGATATCTGAGGATGAACTTAATAAACAAATGGCTGAGGAAGCGCGCCAAATGGAATTGGCTCTAGGGCATGCACTTATTGAAGAAGCACGCGCTGCAGCGAATGCAGGAAAATGGCGTGATGCAGCAACTAAATATTTAGAAGCAAATAGTTACCTTCCAAATGAACCTACTATTTTGCAGGGTCTCCAACACGCATATTCCATGTTAGACCAAGGACAACTTCTTGATTCATACCAAAAACAAATCAACATGGAACGCGAAGCAGCCAGAGCAATGTTTGATGCTGCTATAGGTTCTGCAAACAATCGCCTGCTAAGAGAGGATTACGACAACGCACGTAGAGAAATAGAAAGAGCAATTGTACGACTTGAACGAGATGATCGTCGCCTGTTTTCTGCTGAAGAATTCAAGCAACGCTTAGAAAATGCAAGGACACTTCTCGCTCAAATCACTCAACAATATGAACAATGGCAACAGCAGCGACTCCTAGAGCAAGCACAAGAACGAAGTAACGACCAAGCATTGAGATTGACTTCTGAACAGCAAAAAAGAGCAACGCTCATAACTGAAAACATGAAGCGAGTTCGTCAATTACAAAGAGAGCAAAAGTATGCTCAGGCACTCGACATCGTTAATGAAATTCTTTTTATTGATGAACACAATGCAGGAGCTTTAGCGCTAAGAGATGCATTGAGGGCAACTCAAATTTATCGTGAAATGTCACTGAATGAACGAGAAAAAGAATTTCGTTTTAGTGAGTTACTTGTAGAAAACGAAGCATCTCTAATTGCTCCAAGACCTAACATTTCAGGCCCTGGCGATCGTTCCATGAGTGCAATTATGACCTATCCGAGTGACTGGGAGGACTTAACTAACAGAAGACATGGTGCTGGATCTGGATTCAACGAGACATTCGAAAACGGCAGAATAAAAAATGCAATGGAAAAAACGACTGGTAGCACCCATGTTTTTGATGATCAATACACCTTAAAAGATATTTTTGAAGAGATTGAAAGAGATGCCGGTCTTGAAGATGACTTCTTTGTTGATTGGCAACGTATAACAGATGAAAATAGTGACATAGACGAATCATTTGTCATAGAAAGTTTAAAAATTGGTGACGTTCCAATGATTCGTGTTCTTGAAAGGGTGCTTTCATACCTTAATGCATTTAGTGATGGCGATTCCCCAAGAGATCCGTTTTGGTACGAAATTAGAGATGGGGTATTAGAAATATCTACTGAGGAGGCCTTAAAAGATCATACGTATATCGAGGTTTACAACGTCACTGACCTTCTCTTTGAAATCAGAGATTTCGAATCACCAGAATTAGCAGTTGGCGGCGGCGGCGGCGGCGGTGGCGGCGGCGGTAGCGGTGGTGGTGGCTCTGGCGGCGGTAGCGGTGGCGGATTCGGTGGCGGTGGCAGCGGCGGCTCTGGTGGAGGTGGCTCTGGCGGTAGCGGTGGCGGAAGTGGGGGTGGTGGTGGTACCATCCAACCTGGTGAAGAAGAAGAAGGATTGACGGATGAGGAGTTGATGGAACAGCTTCAGGATCTCATTGAAAAGTACATTACAAGCGTTTCTGGTGCGTGGGACTGGGACGACGAACAACATCAGATTGATTTTTTGAATGGCAACTTTATAATTAAACAAACTCCTGCAGTACATAGACAAATAACATCACTTCTTGCAAAACTAAGAGAGGTTCGCGCTCTTCAATTCAACGTTGAATCGCGGTTTTTACAGATCGCAACAGATTGGTTTGAACAAATAGGTTTTGACCTAGATATGTATTTCAATACTAACAATGATTTGTTTGGTCAACTTAGAAATGCTGATCCGAATGCGAATCTTAGTGACTTTTTTGTTCCAGGAACCGGACAATTACAAAACCCAGTCATTTATTCCGGACCAGTCGTAGATGCAGATGGCAATACTGTCCCATCATGGCCTGGAACAAACATCCCTTGGGGCGATTTAGATGGACAAATAGATCCCGCAGATCCAACTCAAGTTACTTATGTATTTATTAATGATCCAGGAACTCCAGTTGGGCATACCGATGGGATTAGCCCACTTGGCATCGTTCAAAACCACAACCAGTTGATAGATGCAATTGGCAATTATTCGAGTTTTGGTTCACTGATTGCAGGATCCAATCCTGCACTTGGATTTGGTTTGCAATTCCTTGATGATGTACAGGTTGACCTTTTAATTGAGGCAACACAGGCAGACCAACGAAATACTGTTCTTACTTCACCTCGACTTACCATGCACAATGGTCAGAGAACGTGGATTAATGTTGTAAGAAGAATATCTTACGTACAATCACTAACCTTGAATTCAAATGCAGGTGCAATTGGTTACCAGCCAGTAATTGGGTTAGCAGACGCTGGTTTCGCCTTTGAAATAAAAGGCGTTATCTCATCTGATCGTCGATATGTGACGATGGAAGTCGACTTTAATGTTCAAGAAGTCAGTTTTGATTCATCTGCTAATTTCTCAGCGGCTGCAGCAGGTGGCAGCGATGGCGGTGGTGGGGCGGTATCAATCAGTTCGACAGTGGACTTGCCTTCTTATTTAAATCACCGAATTAAGACAACAGTTTCAGTTCCAGACAAAGGGACAGCATTACTTGGTGGTCAACGAACTGTGCGAGAATATGAAACTGAAGTTGGTGTTCCAATCCTTTCAAAAATTCCATATATCAATCGCTTCTTTACAAATAAGTCAACTTCACGTGAAGAAACAACATTATTGATATTGCTCCGCCCAGAGATTATTATTCAACAAGAGAATGAAGAAATGCTCTTTAGCCGCAGAATTCTTGATGCTGGTGCAAGTGATTCATTCTTAAGGTAACATTAAAGGCAAGTACAAATGGCAGAATCATCACTACTGCAAATATTTGAAAGAGATGGCGTTACAAGTGTAGAGTTTGTTGAGAGCAATATCCTAGATGAAGTATGCATACGTAGGATTGGGGATGAGTTAACAGCAGTAGTTGAACGTAAGGGATTACCAAAGATTGTTCTTAACTTCAATAATGTTAATGCTCTATCTTCTTCGGCATTAGGGATGCTAATTACTTTGAATACCAAAGTCGCAGATAAAAAGGGCAAGTTGGTTCTTGCTTGTATTAAAGGTCCAATCAACGATGTCTTTCGTATTACAAAGTTGGACAAAGCGTTTGATATTCACGAATCCATTGGTGAAGCAATGGGTTCACTGAGGTAGGACTGAATCATCACTCTTGGTGGAGGATAGATGAACTCAGACCATGAACATTGCAAGCCAAGTGTTCGGACAATTCAGGGAACACGGGACCACTTTGATGATATTCAAGAGTGTATTCTCCAATCGATGCATGAGAATCAATACTCTGAGCATGACAAGTTTTCGGTAAGAGTTGCTTTGGAAGAAGCTCTAGCAAATGCCGTACTCCATGGTCATCATGGCGATGAGGACTTTGAAATCAATGTTTCATGGAAAGTTGATGACGAAACAGTTGAAATTACAGTGATAGATCAGGGGTGTGGATATGACCCCGAAACTATACCAGACCCCACTGCTGAAGAGAATTTAACACTACCATCGGGAAGGGGTCTCGCCATGATAAAAGCATTCATGGACTCAGTTCACTTAAACGAAGTGGGCAATCAAGTCAAAATGATTAGACGAAAACGTAAAGATTGACTGCAACAGTATTCCAGTGACCTTATACGAGATACTTGTTGTCAATGAAATTGTGATTGCAGGTTATGAAGACCGTCCATTAAGGATCAGGATTTTGAAGCAAGCCGACTGTTACAAGTACTTGATCGTAGTAAATTGGAAACTGAATATTTGGTCCAATTGTGCCTGTTTGAAGTGTAATGAGTCGTAGGTGATATTCAAAGTTTGAAGGGTTGATGTATTTCATTGCCCTCTCAACATCAATTTGTACATCCTCAGTTCCTTGATCTATAACAGTAGTGCCAGCTGCCTGAACCCATTTTCCTTGATACTGATCCCACATCTCTACTTTGAGGAAAGACCTCTGTTGTACAGGATAGAAAGTCACATCTACAGTTATAGTATTGTTGGCAGGGAGTCCATTTTGAAACTCTCCGGAGACATATAAGTCAGTTGTGTAACCGTTAGCTCTATATCTGACTGAACCACCAGGAACACTCGAAGGTACTGAATATGGAGTATGGGCTTCAGTAAGAATCGGTCTAACACCTAATAGATGCCCATCCCTGTTAGCAATTGACAATCTATTTCCCATCATGTGATCACCTCGTAATACGAGAACATCATCGATGTTTGGAGTTGCAAAAATTGGATTAAGCACAGCATTAACCATTGCTGTTCTTGGGTCAATTAAGTTTCCGGTTAAGTTAGCACTCGCATCGACGCAAAAGTCCCAGTCCAACGTGTTTTCAACAACTTCGCAACTAGAACTAACACCGGTTTCTGTAGTAACGTCAGGGGCAAGAGTGAGAATTGGGGTTCCATCTCGATTTCTACCTTCAAACTTACCACTAGCAATTAGCTGGCGAGTGATTTGGCTACCAATTGGCATATTAAAGACCTGTCTTGAAAATCCCTGTAGCTGGGCTACGCCACCTGCGACTTGTGCCGCAGCGCTACCTGTGTATCCGAATTGGTTTGTATATGCTTGAGCGTGCACAATATGTGGGTCTGAAGCAGGTGATGAATACGGTGTGGCTCCTGCGTAAGAAATTGTATTATATCCAACGTAGTTATCACGTAGTTGTCCTTTACCGCACGTAATAACTCCTGTTCCCCAACCTGATGCGGTTGCGAAAGCATAATCCTGTACAGTACCATTACTGTAGTTAGACCCTCTTGTTCCATCGCAATATCTTTTGAATGGGGAACCTGGAGAGACAGCTGTTGCAACAATAACATTTCGATCTTCAACTGGGAAACTTAGATTTGCGAGGTCAATACCTAGGTCACCACCTCTGATAACAGTAGTAATTCCAAGATTATCAGCAAATTCCATGTATACATCTCTATCTTCCCAAAAGTTTATATTTGGTTGTCCAGCTGAAATTGCAACTGGACGGTACGCTGCACAGATTACATCTCCAGCATCTAAAGTATCAAGTGCATTCATCCATGCTTGGTCCTGACGATCTGGTACGTCTACAGTTGCGAGTGGGAAGAAAGATATCTCAGCGTCTGGAACCATTCCCAAAACACCAACATTTCCAACTAAACGAGTAGATGGGGCTACACCTGGAGCAGATGCTGGACCCCAATTTGCTCCAAGAACTCCAAGAACCGCTGTTCCATGATCTGCAGAATATCCAAAAGGCAAGTTTTCATCGTACATAAGGGTTAAGGGGTCGTGTCCCGTGGCAGTACCCTCTAAATTGATTTTCAAAAGCCCAGTATTAAGATCTATAAACTCTTCGTGTACACCACCTAAGTTAACGGTACTCCCAAACTCATCAACAATGGATCTCTGTGTTAGGTGAGCGGACCAATCAAGAACAGCTACTTTGACTCCATTGCCAAACGAGCCATTTGTTCCTACTCCATCGTCTTCCCAGAACTGTCCGTATCCATAAGAGCCCAAGTAAACCTCTTGACCACCAAATCCGTCGGGATTTGGAGCATCTGGAAATAAGTCAATCCCCCCATCGCCACCCCACCA
>JASMLG010000065.1 GCA_030748805.1 Phycisphaerales bacterium
ACCTTCAAGTCGTGATGATGGTGGAGTCAATGGATACCATTGCTGGGCAGAGTTTTACGCTGAAGGGAAATGGTGGCCAGTAGATATTAGTGAGGCAGACAAATACGCTGCGCTTGCAACCTATTACTTTGGCCACAATCCAGCGAACCGAGTTGAGTTTAGCCGAGGTCGTGATTTAGTTGTTACGCCAAGTCCCAAATCAGGACCGATTAATTTTCTTGCATATCCACTTCTTGAAGTTGATGGAAAACCAGTAAAAGTCAAACCACAGTTTGGGTTCCAACGAGTTGGTTAATTAATTACACTGCCGCCGTGAACGATTCAACTGCTATATGTGTACCTTCGCTTAAAAAATCAGCAACGATGATGATTCAATCCGTCGTGAGTGGGGGGATTGGTATTTTCTTATGGATTCTATTGGCTCGAATGATGAGCATGTCCGAATTTGGCGAATTTTCAGCATCGTATTCTGTGTTAAACATTGTAGTGATGATTTCATCTTTAGGAATGGGAACGATGGTGACAAAAATTTATTCCCAAAGTTATATAGAAGGGAATTGGGAATTATCTAGAGGACTTCGGAGAAATGCCCCACTGTTTATCTTGGGAGCATCGATAATTTGTTTTGTGGTCTTAGTAGGATACCACTCTACGATCCACAGACATACTGCGGTGCGTATAGAGAGTTTCATTGTGGTGATGGCTCTATTGCCGTTGTTTGCTCTAGCAGGTTTTTTTGGATTCACGTGTTCTGCGCATGGTGCACCTGCTCGATCAGGTGCAGTATATGGTTGGGGTTGGAATATCGTTTCTCTTTTAACCTTAGGAGTGTTTGCGGTCGTTTTTGGGGATAGATTAGGCGTTTTGGATGTCGCAGGAGTTTTCGCAATTAGTGCTATGATCGTATTGTATCTGCTCTGGTTATTATCTAGATCTGTCGAGCCAGAACATATTAAACACGGCAAACGTTCTTATTCTAATTCCGAGTGGATACGGAGCGGGCTGTCTATTGCTTTTGTAGGGCTCTCTGTAATTACAATTCACCGATGCGGAGTTGTTGTATTGGGTTGGATCCATGCGGATGCTGAAGCCGCGGCAATATTAAGCGCTGCGGGAAGAATCTCGTTCATTCTCTTATTACTTGGAGGGGGTTTAGCGCGGTTGTATCGGCCACTATTTGCCCAAGCTGTTGCTGCAGAAAATCAATCGCAAATTAAGACACTCCTAGTTGGTTGGATTCGAACGACATTTGTTCCGGTCTTTGTTCTTGGTGCAGTTCTTATTATTGGCGGGAAATTCTTTTTAGGTTTGTATGGTGAAGAATACACAGCTGGGTACTGGACCCTTGTTGTCTATGTATTGGGTTTTGGTTCGTGTACATTAATGTATATTGGACGATCACTCTATCAGTTCCTGGGCTGTAACAAGCAGGTCCTCCTCATTATGGTTTGCGCAGCGGTAGTTGGTATTGCCGGAATGGTTGAACTTGGAGAATTTTGGAGTGATTTTGGAGTCGCACTTGCAACTGCAATATCAGTTAATAGCGCATGTGGATTAATTTTGCTTTTGTGTTTCAAAAAAATCAAACAAATGGGAAAGTGAAAACAATCACCGTACGTCTTTTATTTCACTTCAAGACCCGTCGCTCAATTCAGTTTGTCGTCTAGATACGCAACCGCTTGGTCAACGTTGATGCGTTCTTGGCTTGCAGTGTCTCGATCGCGAACAGTAAGTGTGTTGTCCTCGATCGTATCGCCATCAACAACAAAACAGAAGGGCGTTCCCGCTTCGTCCATCCTAGCGTATCGTTTGCCGATAGATTGCTTTGCGTCGTACTGCACAACATGTTTTTTGCGCATTTCTTCATGGAGTTTCGTTGCAATTTCGGGCATCCCGTTTTTATTGACGAGTGGAAAAATTGCCGCTTTGATTGGCGCAATACGTGGGTTGAATTTCATAAAGACCTTCGAAGGGCGATCGTCAGGTGTGTACGCTTCACACAAAAGAGCAAGGGTGCCTCGGCTAAGGCCTGCGGATGGTTCAATAACATGAGGTGTGTACCGTTCATTTTTTTCTTGGTCAAAGTAATTAATTTTCTTGCCACTAAACTCAGTATGCCGTGAAAGGTCGTAGTTGCCACGGTGCGCAACACCCTCAAGTTCGCCATAGTCAGGGTCAGTAAATGGAAATTTGTATTCGATGTCAAACGTGCCGCAACCGTCTTTGGCGTAATGTGCGAGTTCATCTGAATCGTGTTGTCGCATTTGCAAGTTCTCTGTAGTAAGCCCCATTTTTTGCCACCACTCTTTACGGTAGTCGCACCAAAATTCGTACCATTGCTCTGCTTCGTCTTCATGACAGAACCACTCAATTTCCATCTGTTCAAATTCTCGTGAACGGAAAATAAAATTTCGAGGGGTTACTTCGTTGCGAAATGCTTTGCCAATTTGCGCAATACCAAATGGAACTTTGACTCGCATAGTATCGACGACGTTCATAAAGTTCAAGAAAATACCTTGAGCAGTTTCAGGGCGCAAATACGCTTTGTTGTCTTCGCCACCAGTTGCGCCTACTGTTGTATCAAACATCAAACTAAATTGGCGGGGCTCTGTTAGTGTTCCAGTTTCTTTTGTGTCAGGACCGACGATTCGTTCAAAAGTTTCAATTGGTATATCAGTTAAAAGTTTTGTTTCATATCCTTCGTCAAGTGACTCAACTTTTTCATATTTAGCAAGTAACTTCCTTGCACGTTCTTCTGAGTCCTCGTCACCTTCGATATAGGCGTACATTCTTCCTTCGCCGTTTTTGTTTGCAATGACTTCAAGATGATCCGCTCGGTATCGCGATTTTGTTTCACGGCAATCAACCATCGGATCGTTGAATCCACCAACATGTCCTGAGGCCTCCCAGACCTTTGGGTTTTGAATAATGGAAGAATCAACACCGACAATACTCAGTGGTTCCCCATCTGGTCCAATCGGTGGACAGTGCACCATATCGTGCCACCAAGCATCACGCAAATTGTTTTTAAGTTCTGTTCCAAGTGGTCCGTAATCCCAGAACCCGTTGATTCCTCCGTAGATTTCACTTGCGGGGAATATAAAACCTCTGCGTTTACAAAGTGAGACGAGTTCTTCCATTGAGTACATAGTCGTTGTCATAGTTGTGATTTTATCATTCGCGTTGAAGTTGAAAGTGAACACGCTAGTTCAATAGCGTGAATAATGGAATTAGGATTCGCTTTATCAGTAGAAGCAATATCAAATGCAGTTCCATGATCTGGGCTTGTCCGAATTATAGGTAGCCCAAGTGTCCAGTTGACTGCTGAATTTGCACTTAAGAGTTTGACAGGTAAAAGACCTTGATCATGGTACATCGTAACTATTACGTCGTAATTATCTGCTTTTGTAAATAATGTATCAGCGGGGAAAGGTCCGTATACTTTTTGACCAGTGTTATTTGCAAGTCGAATTGCAGGTTCTATGAGCCGGTTTTCTTCATCTCCAAGTAATCCGTTTTCGCCAGCGTGTGGGTTCAGTCCTGTAACAGCTACTTTTGGGTTTTTGATTCCTAATTGTTTGCATCCAGTTACAGCCAAGTCAATTGCATCGTGAATCTTACCTATTGTTAACTCATTTCTTATATCCATTAATGGTATGTGGCACGTTGCAAGAACAACTTTAAGCTTTTTGGATACGAACATCATCGCAAACCGTTTTGACTTCGTTCTTGCTGCAAAAAGTTCTGTGTGGCCTGCCCATTTGTAACCAGCCAGTGCCCAACTTTCTTTACAAATTGGAGCGGTTACTACAGCGTCCAAATGCCTTGGGTCATTTTTTGGTTTTAGGGAATCCTCAATAGCTCGTTCGACCCATCTCTTTGAAACTATACCCCCAAGTTTGCTAGGTTCATTTCTGAGGTTGTGTAAATCGAATTCACAATCATCAAGAACAATAACATTAGAAGATATATTTTGTTTTGCTCTGGACGAGGTTATGTCAACTCTATCCCAATGTGTTTGCAGTTTGCATTTATCTGCGACTAAGGTGAGTGATTGATTTGAACCATAAATTACAAACTTTGTTTTATCGAAAAGTGCAGTATTTTGCAGTGTTTTAACAATAATTTGGGGTCCAATTCCTGATGGGTCTCCCATAGTTATTCCAATAGTTTGGTCGCAAGTCATCCTATTCCACCTTTAAGTGGACCATCGCCAAACTTGGCTCTTAATTTTCTGATTTCTGCATCATCTTCTCTTGTTGGTTGTGCATCATCATCACCAATTGCTTGCTTTAAAGATAATCCAATCCTTCTAGTTGCAGGATCAACAGAGAGAACTTTAACGGTGACAACTTGTTCTTCCTTAACTATATCTTTTGGTGACTTGATTCGTTGGTCAGAAAGTTCAGAGATGTGAATTAGTCCTTCAGTTCCAGATCCAAGATCAACGAAACATCCAAAGTCAGTTAAGCGAGTTACTGTTCCCGAAACCATTTCGCCAACTTCGATTGCAGCAATTGATGACACAAAGGGATCTTCGATTAACTGTTTCATTCCAAATGCAATTTTAGGCTTTTCATTTTCAGTGTCGATTTCAAGTACTTGTATGCGAACTACATCGCCAACTTTTACAAATTTATGTGGATCTGTATTTCTCTCCCAAGTCATCTCCGACTTGTGAATTAGCCCTTCAAGTCCACCGATATCAGCAAAAGCCCCGTATGGTTGTACAGAAGTAATTGTGGCGTTAAAAGTATCTCCGACACTTATGGAACTGAGAAGTTCATCTCTGGCAACTGCTTGTTCTTCCATTAGGACTTTTTTTCTGCTTAGGACGATGCGATTTGACCTTTTGTCGAGTTCAATCACTTCACAAGCCATTTTCTCACCAATCATGACTTCCAAGTCAGGAATATGGTGTATTGCTACCTGACCAGAGGGCATAAATGCTTTGTGACCAGCCACTTCCATCTCTAGGCCGCCTTTGTTTGTACCAGTACAACGCGATTCAACCACTTGACCTTGGTCAAGAGCATCCCATGATGCCTTTTGAACTGCTCCTTTTCTTGATAAAACTAACATCCCATCCTTGTCTTGCCTTTCGACTATAAACTCAATTGAATCCCCAACTTGTGGCAATTCTTCAAAGTGAGTTTTAGGGCAGAAACCTTGTTCTTTTGGTCCAAATTCAACTAGCACATTTCGTCCATGAATGGCTGCAATTACGCCTTTTTTGGTAGATCTACCGGAACCTTGGGGCTTAACTTGTTCTTGATAAATGTCGTCAAAAGATCCCTTCCCGATTGCATCGTAGATTTCTCTTTCTAAATCGCTATTACTTGGTTTATTAGCCATTTGCACATCGTACACGACCTGTAAATAAAAAATGAAATTTGCAACATGAAAATGATTTCATTGCGTACCATTTTGATGTCATTTCTTCTCGGTATGAATGCCACTCATCGTGTATCATCGTGCCATCAACGCCTAAGTTAGGTGATTGATCATGTCTTGGAATTAAGGAAAAAATCAAAAATGACACATCCCTCAGCTGCATGGGGCATAGAAATAGGACAATATGCGATTAAGGCAATTCGCCTTGAGCGCGATGGTGATGAAGTTCAAGTAACTGATTTTTCTGTCACCCCTCATCGCAAAGTTCTCTCAACTCCAGACATAGACATTGCTGAAGTAACCCGAATGAGTTTGGGACAATTTATTAGTGAAAAAAACCTTGAGGGTGAGCATCTAGTAATTTCAGTTCCAGGACACTCTGCCTTCGCAAGGTTTGCAAAGTTACCTCCTGTTGAACCAAAGGCATTGCCTGAAATAGTAAAGTTCGAAGCAGTCCAACAAATTCCTTTTCCAATAGAAGACGTTGAGTGGGATTATGAAGCATTTCGTGAAGAAGCAACTCCCGAAGTCGAAGTAGGTATTTTTGCTATAACCCGAGATAGAGTTAACGAACGGTTAGATGTTTACAGTCAAGTTGGGTTGAGTCCCGAAACACTTACATTAAGCCCAGTTGCATTGTTTAATGCAATGAATTACGACTTGAAATTAAGAGATGTAGAAAAACCAATTGTATTTATAGATATTGGTACTCAAGCAACAGACGTCATAATTGCTACTGGGGATAGGTGTTGGATTAGAACATTCCCGCTCGGTGGGACTCATTTTACTGAGGCAATTGCTTCCTCATTTAAGATTTCGTATGCAAAAGCAGAGCGTTTGAAGAAAGAGGCAGCAAGCAGTAAATATGCTAAACAAATAATGCAAGCGATGAGGTCAGTCTTTGCTGACTTACTGCAAGAGTTACAACGTTCTCTAAGTTACGCTTCATCGTCAGGTGAACTTGACACAATGGTTGGAATTGGTTCTACCTTTAAAATACCTGGTCTTCGTAAATTTATTGGTCAACAACTACAAGTAAACGTTACACGTCTAGATGAATTTAAGAGAATTGACGTTGAAGGAAAAGAAGCTGCTTCATTTGCTGAGTATTGTGTAAATATGGGTACTGCTTATGGACTAGCATTGCAGGGAATTGGTCGTGGTCAAATTAATATCAATCTAGTTCCTGCTGCTGTTCTACGAGAACAGATGTGGCACTCAAAAACAAAGTGGTTTGTTGCAGCTGCATGTATTATTGTACTTGGTAGCGCGCTCTCAATTCTTGGGCCGTTCTTACAAGGTAGACAACTCGGAACAGACGGTGTGCCTTCTGAAGTAAAAAGGGTAATAGATCATGGCGAGAAATTATCGAGAGAATTTTCTCAAGCAGAGGAGAGTGGTCGAATAGGAAACGAAGCGGTTCAATTGTTGTCTCTCTTAGATTATCGTGATATTTGGCCATATATAGTTCATGATTCTGCAGAAGCACTTGCCTCAGCTGGTCCGCAGAATCGCTCAATGAGCATCTCTGATTTTTTGAATTTATACCCTGACATTAGCAGTAGACCGCTCATTAATTTGCAGTTATTAAGCGGAGAACTTCTATTAGGAGATGAAAAATCCCCAAACAAAATAGAAGTAAAAATGTACGTTGATCTAAGTCACCGAGATCCAGTTAATTTCTTGACAGAACACGTCGCAACATGGCTACGTGAGAATTCAGAACCCGAGGGCGATAGAAAAAATGTCCCCTACAGGATTGTCGCACAATCGATAAGTTGTAACCCATCATTACTCGAAACATTTCATGAATCTGAGAACACTGTTGATTCTCCTTCAAGTGGATCACCTCGCGGAGGTGGAAGACCAATCGGTGGTGGTGGTGGCGGACCAATCGGTGGCGGTGGAAGCCCGCCTATGGGTGGAGGACGAGGTGGACCATCTGGTGGTGGAAATAGCCCTGACTCAGGCAATGGTACGGATCCAGTTATTCCATTCGAACAAGTTACTCCATCGTCATTAAACGTGTTAGCACCATTACCAGAACATACAGAGCCAAAATTACATCCAGAAGGCGAGGAGTGGTACAAAGCTGTGGTTACATTTGAAGTTGAGATATTGCCACAACCGAGGCAAATTGCTAGCAACTCTGATAACGGAGGTGCCCAGTGAGTAAGAAAAAAGGAATGGATTTAGATATCCAAAAAATTCTGGCTTGGTGTAAATCAAATATTGTTTTAGTCATACTTGCAGTTGTATGTATTGGGGTAATCATTGGTTTACCACGAGTTGCTGCTACGTGGAACGAAGAAGTTCAGTCAAACCTGAAAAAACGTTCTTCATATTTTGCACAACTTGATAAATTGACAAATACCACCATCACTCTTCCAGGAAGTACTGAAACAACAACAGTCGTTGTGAACCAAGCACTTGTAAAAGATTACACAGAAGTTTCAAATTCGTTAATAGGTGATGCACAAGAAGTAGTTAAACTTGCAAATGATTTAAACCATAAAAATTATGAAGTAATTTTTTCAGGTGAGTTGTTTCCAGCCCCTACTCAGGCACAAAAAGAGACACTTCCTCAAAGATTTTACAAACAATTAGAGTCCGAATATAAAGCTCTTCTGGGTTATGTAAACGCTGGAGTACCTTTATCTAATGAGGAACTCGCTACTTATCTTGAAGACCTAAGAGTTCGGTATATGGAAACGAATTTGAGTACAAGGCACGACGCTGACCTGACTTCTGAACAGCGATCCTCTTTAGAAAAGTATTTATCAAAGCAACGTATTTCTCGATTGCGATCACAATCTGAAGACATAAGTATTTATTTTGACGAGTCCACTTTGAATATTCCAAGTTTTGATTTGACAGCAATGCCTAGTATTGGCGAGTTATTCAATTGGCAGTGGCGTTTTTGGGCAGTTGCAGACATAGTCGGATCTATTGGGGTAATCAATGATAACCAGTCCGTATTGACCTCTCCAATCAAGAGAATCATAAGCATGGAAGTTCTTGGTTTACCTGAAGTAGAGGATGAATCAGATGCTAGTGGCAGAGGGGGTAGCAGCGGTGGGAAAAGTGGTGGATCAGGTGCTAGTGGACCGCCAAAATCGGGACCACCTAGACCTGGTCCTAGTCCATTTGGACCTGGCGGTCGTCCAAAACCCAAGCCCAAACCTTCTCCAAGTGGCTCAGGGAAACCTTCACGTGGAAACGATTCAGGACAATTGTCACCGTCATTTACAGGTCGGACAAGCGGACAGATGTATGACTTGCTTCAAGTACAACTCTCTATGGTAGTAGATAGTCAGAGAATTCCTTATGTGTTAGATGGTCTAGCAAGTTACAACTTTTATACAGTAATTGATATTGATCTTCAGCCAGAAGATAAGTTTTTAGCCCTAGGAGATGGCTTTGATTACGGTGCTGCTTCGGTTTCTGAATTGACGGTAATTCTTGAGATTGTTTGGCTACGATCGTGGACAACTGAATTTATGCCAAACTCGATTAAGAAATCTCTAGGAATCAACGTAGATGAATAATCGTTCAACAGTTAGGAATAAAATCACATGAAAACCAAAGGCACAAGTGCTTGGGAACAATACATTGAGTACGTAGTACTTGCAGTCGCAATTGCTGTTATGGCATGGTTTGCTTGGAGTACTTTCGGCTCAAAAATAGAATCAAAAGTAGGTAGAAAAACGTTTACAACTTCAACTGTAGACGAAGAGTTAATTAAAGCTGCTAATGACTTGAAACCAAAGCTAAGTGATAATCAACCGTCTCCAATTGAAATTGTTCCACCGGAACCACTTTCTAGCAGATTCTCCTCGATGCTTGCTAAATCAACATCTCCAAATCAGCGAGTTATTTTTCCAAATATAGATATGACTTCAGATATTGATGTGAATCAAAATGTCATTTCTGAATTAAGGATGTATGTTCAACCAACTATTGCAGCACCAGAAGATATTCGAATGCACCAATGGTTTGGAACCGTCGACCAATTAGAGATGGATAGGGTCCCTGAACTTAGTTCAGTCGTAGACGGTCCGCCTAACGATACTTCTTGGATTCAAGTAGCTGCTAAATTTGATGTGGATGTAGTGCTGCAATCTTTCAAAACCGGAGAAGGTGAAGCCGCCCCCATTCCTGACCAATGGTTCAACAACGGTATTGATATTTTTGATGTTGTAATTGAAAGGCAAACACTTAATGACGATGTGTGGACACCTGCTGAAGTAGTTTCTGTTTTACCTGGACATTTATCCTACAGAGCAAAAATTGCTGATGCCTCGGTTGACTCAATGGAGAGGGATTCGATAATTCAGAACCTACGTAACGGAAAACAATCACAAATTGCAAATCCAGATTTTTATGCATTAAAAGGAATCACTCCCAAGAACATCGAGTCACCTTGGATTTGGGAAGGTTTTACACAGTTAGAAGAGTCTATCAAAGAAGATGATGAAACCTCAGACGTTAAAAAAAGGATAGATCGGCTTCAAGGAAAAATAGAGAAACAAGAAAAACTTATTGAAAAAATAAAAGAACAAATAGATGAAGCTGGAAGAGGTGGAGGCAGGGGCGGTCCAATCGGTGGTGGTGGTAATGATGGGAATAAGGAGCGACTAGAAAAACAACTAGCAAGGGCAGAAGGAAGGTTAATCGATTATCTCGATGATATGGAATTGCTTGAAGAAGAATTGGGCTCTTTCGAACAAGGTCAGGAAGATGTAACTGAAGTTGTTATGGATGGTGATGTTTGGGTATGGGGTCATGATTTGACTGCCCAAACTGGCGAAACATATCGTTACAGAATGACAATCAAATTAGCAAATCCCTTCTTTGGTCATAAACCAAGTTTGTATCCAGAACAAAAGTCACTTGCTAATGAGGTGACAGTTCCTTCAGTTTCAAGTAAGTGGACAGGGGAGATTGAAAAGCAGAAATCAAAACAGTGGTTTGTAACCGGATCCAACAAACAAGGTGGTGGAATATCAAAAGATCTTTTTGACCTTGGGCACGTCTCAGTTGATTTATTCGAATTCACTGATGGCACTTGGAACAAGAACTCTGTGACAGTTCCAGTAGGACAACCATTGGTAACATCTGCTGGAGTAGATTCAGAGTGGTTTGTTTTAGATGTCATGGAAGATACATCTGGGGAGGTTGTTCGCCTTCAAAACATTCTAAGCGGCGAAAAGGAGATATACCGCCCAGAGATTGAGGCAAAATCGTTCAAACTTCGTCAATTGGAAAAACAAGTCAAGCAAGAGCAAGAATCTACTGCAGATGATGAAGATAAAGAAGAAGACAATGATTCTGGTCGCCCTAATCCAAAGCCAAGTGGACCAAAGGGTGGTGGTGGTGGTGGGTTTTAATTAACCTGTTTACAACTTGATTTGAAGGTTAATAAGCAAAAAACCTTAAAATCACCCTTCTAGGGCGTTGACGGTAGCAACGGTTAAGGTAAAATCTCCGGCTCGCCGTTATGGAAAGCCATTCGGCGGTGTGGACGTTGGTCCGCGCGCTCTTTGACAAGTTCATGATAGTAGTAGTAAATGCAAAAAACCATTCTTGTTTTCTATTCAATTAGTAAAGGACAGCGTCAACCATCCCCGGATGATGTTGTCTTAACAAGAGCGGGAAACTGCATTCACCGAATTTTTTAATTAAAGAAGCACACATTTGTGTGTGACTTTACTTGAGCAATTTTGAGAGCGATCTGAAAATATTCGTTATATGAATCGTTTGACCATCCACGTTTCTTTGATTTACATTGAAACAATTTCTGCAGGAATCCTCTTGTGGAATGGACTGATTAGGACCCTTGCAAACCTAATCATGGCACGTTGGCCACTTTGATCGTGACTGTCACACAAGAGCAACACCGCAAGGCGTTGCGAAAAGTGACTGTCACATTTCTTCGAAGTCGGGTCGGCATGACCAGGTCGTTAAGGGCATATGGTGGATGTCTTGGCGTTGAGAGGCGATGAAGGACGTAGTAACTTGCGATAAGTCTTAGGGAGCCGGTAAACAGGCAGTGATCTAAGAATCTCCGAATGGGGAAACCCAGCCCGTTCTGCGGGCTACCCATACCCGAATGCATACGGTATGGGGGCGAACGCAGTGAACTGAAACATCTCAGTAACTGTAGGAAAGGAAAGCAAAAGCGACTCCGTAAGTAGCGGCGAGCGAAAGCGGAACAGCCCGATGTGAATTTATGTTTGTGATACCTTGAAGTACCTGGAAAGGTACACCAGAGAAGGTGATAGTCCTGTACGGGAACAACAGCGTATTGAAGCATCTTTACGAGTAGCACGGAGCTCGTGAAACTCTGTGTGAACATAACGGGGTCCACCCCGTAAGGCTAAGTACTCCTCAACGACCGATAGTGAATCAGTAAGGTGACTGAATGATGAAAAGCACCCCGATAAGGGGCGTGAAAAGTAC
>JASMLG010000066.1 GCA_030748805.1 Phycisphaerales bacterium
GGATGGCAATGAGGTTAGATGACCGATTTGAACTTGTTGCAGGTGCTCTTTCCACCGATGCAGACCGAGCGATGCAAAGCGCAGACGAACTTGGCATTCGTGGCTACACCTCTTGGCAAGAACTCTTCGATAAAGAAAAAGATAATGTCGATTGCATTGTGATTGTTACACCAAACGATTCACATGCTGAAATTGCAACGAAGGCAATCGAGTTTGGCTTTCATGTCATGCTCGATAAGCCAATGACTAGAACACTTGAGGAAGCAGTTGCACTTGCAAAAGTTGCAGCGAGTTCAAATTCTGTTTTTGCAATGACGTACACTTACACTGGATACCCAATGGTAAGGCAAATGAGGCAACGTATTGCTTCTGGTGAAATTGGCAGGGTACGAACGGTGAGTGTCGATTACCGTCAGGGTTGGCTTGCAGACCCAATTGAAAATGACGGTCAAAAACAAGCGTTGTGGCGAACTGACCCCCGGAAGAGCGGTGCGGGTGCACTTGGAGACATTGGCAGTCACGCCGAACAACTTGCACGCTTTACAACTGGACTTTCTATCGAACAAGTTCGTGGCGATGTACATTCGATTGTCAAAGATAGGAAAGTAGACGACCACGCTTGCGTGCAACTCAAAATGGAGGATGGTGTTGTAGGAGATTTAGTGTGTTCACAAGTTTGCACAGGAGAGAGAAACAGTGTTTCCATTCGAGTTTGGGGTGATAAGGGCTCTCTATCTTGGACGCATGAAACTTGCGATGCTCTGAAGTTTACTGCACCAGACGGAATCGAAACAATTTTCCACTGTGATACAAATCGCGCACCTTCAGGCCATCCCGCGGGCTTTGTTGAAGCATTTGGAAATATCTACTTTGATTGTGCTGACAAGATTCAAGGAAAAGATATAGACGTAATCGATGAACAAGAAGGTCTTGCAAGCATGAAGTTTATTGATGCCGTCTTACGAAGTAGGGATTCACGGTCATGGTGCGAAGTTTAATTCTTTTTTTACTTCTTACGGGATGTTCAACACAAAAGACAATTTTGGTTCTTTCTGAAACCGCTGGCTTCAGACACGACTCAATTGAAACAGGTGTTAATGCAATTTCTGCTATTGCTGATGATTTAGGTTTTGAAGTAATTGCAACTGAAGATAGTTCGGGACTTTGCAATAAAAATTATGATGTTGTTGTATTTCTAAACACCACTGGAAACATTTTGAATGAACAAGAACAACAATGCTTGCGCGAGTTCGTTGAATCTGGTGGTGGGTTTGTAGGTATTCATTCGGCAGCAGACACTGAATACGATTGGCCTTGGTATGGCGAAACCTTGCTCGGAGCATGGTTTGTTTCACATCCACCAGTTGCAGAAGCAACAATTGATGTTCTCGATAACAATCATCCTTCAACGAGCCACTTGCCAAACCAATGGGTATGTACGGACGAATGGTATGTCTACGATCGCGTTCCAGAGAAGGCAACCGTTTTGTTGAAGGTGCATGGTCATCCATTTGCTTGGTGCAGAGAAATTGAAAAAGGGCGTTCTTTTTACACAGGACGTGGTCATACAAAATCAAGTTTTGATGAGAATGCATTTTTGGAACATATAAAAGGTGGTTTACTTTGGGTTTCGAAGTAAGGATTCTGGTAGAATGACCGATTCGCCTTTTAATTATGTCAACAGAAGAAAATCACAAATCTCCCTTTGAAGCATTCGGGTTGAATTCTAAGTTACTCAAAACAGTAGCAGAACTTGGCTATGAATCACCGTCGCCAATACAATCAGAATCAATTCCCCCACTTCTTGATGGTCGCGACATTCTTGGACAAGCACAAACTGGTTCAGGAAAGACAGCCGCTTTTGCGTTGCCATTGCTTTCGCGACTGAATATAAAACAACGAAGCCCGCAGATATTGGTACTTGCTCCAACAAGAGAACTTGCTATTCAGGTTTCTGAAGCATTTCAAAAATATGCTGGAAAATTAAATGGCTTTCATGTTGTTCCGATTTATGGAGGGCAGGACTATCGCGTGCAGTTTAGAGCCCTAGATAGAGGGGTGCATGTTGTTGTTGGGACACCCGGACGCGTTATGGACCACATGCGAAAGGGGAGCATCAATCTCGACAATTTGCAATGTCTTGTTCTTGATGAAGCGGATGAGATGTTACGCATGGGTTTCATTGATGATGTCGAGTGGGTACTCGAACAAATTCCTTATGAACATCAAACAGCGCTGTTTTCTGCAACGATGCCAAAACAGATAGCAAAAATTGCAAAGCAATATTTAAATGACCCCGCACTAATTAAAATCCAAGACAAAAGCGCTACGGTCGAAACAGTTCGCCAGAGATATTGGATGGTGAGCGGTATGCACAAACTTGATGCGCTTACCCGCATCCTCGAAGTTGAAGATACAGACGGGATTCTTGTTTTTGCACGCACAAAAATCATGACGACTCAACTTGCAGATCGTCTTGAAGCGCGAGGTTTTGCGGCGCAAGCGTTAAATGGTGATATGCCTCAAAACTTACGCGAGGTGACAGTTAATAAACTCAAAGAGGGCAAACTAGATATTTTAATTGCAACAGATGTTGCAGCACGTGGTCTAGATGTTCCTCGTATAAGTCATGTTATAAATTACGATGTTCCTTATGACACGGAAACATACGTTCACCGCATTGGTCGAACTGCTCGTGCTGGTAGAGATGGTGATGCAATTTTGTTTATCTCTCCAAGAGAAAAACGAATGCTTCGTTCGATTGAAAAGGCAACAAGACAAAAAATTGAACGGATGGATTTACCGAGTCACTCGTTAGTAAATGAAGTACGCGTTGAAAAATTCAAACAAAAAATTACTGACACGCTTGCTAACGGAGAAAACAACGCATTCTTTGCAGAAATTGTGGAATCGTATTCAATCGAACATGATGTACCACCAGTTGAGATTGCGGTTGCACTCGCAAGCATGGCACAGGGCGACTCGCCGCTAGTTCTGAAAAAAGAAGATATGCCCAAATTTGAACGATCTAATCGAGACAATCCAGCGGAGCGTCGTGGCAGGGGAGAACGTCGGGGTCGTAAAGAACGAAAAAAGAAGAGCGAGCCAATAACCCAAGG
>JASMLG010000067.1 GCA_030748805.1 Phycisphaerales bacterium
GGTGTCGCAGACGCTGATGTCGTCATCGCAGTAACAGAAGATGACGAAGTCAATCTTCTCTGCGCATCAACAGCTTCATATATGGGTGCTGATAGAACTTTTGCAACAGTCACTCATAGCATGTATCTCAATCGAGACCCTTTAGATTATTCAAAGATTTTTTCAATAGACAGTCTGATTTGTCCAGCGTACTCCGCCGCTCGAGCAATCGCATCCCACTTGCGAAACCCTGCAGCGATGAAGGTTGAGCGATTTGTTGGGCACACAATTGAAGTACAACAATTCCAAGTGAGTAAAGGTGCTTCCGGAATTGGGCGGCGTTTGTCTGATGTAGAACTTCCTGGTGGTGCACGTCTTGCCGCTATTACTCGAAACGGCGACACGTATTTACCAAGCGGGATAAGTACCGTCGATGAAGGTGATGAAGTATTACTCGTCGCAAACTCAGATGTATTTCACGATGCTCGCAGGGTGTTTAGAACGAAGGATGCCGGTAGACGAAGCGTCGTCATAATGGGTGGATCACCTGTAGCGGTCTGGCTTTGCCGAACACTGAAAAACCGTGGGTTCTCAATTCGCCTCTTTGAAACCGAAACAGAAAGAGCAAACGAACTCGCTGAAAAACTCCCTTGGGTCACTGTCATTCAATCCGATCCAACAGATCCAAATGTTTTTACAGATGAGCATATTGAAAATTCTGACGCTTTTGTGGCACTCACAAATGATGAGCACAATATCCTCAGTTGTGCCTGGGCGGCAGGTTTGGGTGTCAAGGAGACATACCCAGTTGTCTCGAAGAAGGATTATGCTCCCTTTGTCAAAGCAATGGGGCTTACCCATACCTTCAGCCCACGTGAATTGGCTGTTGAAGAAATCCGGAAGAGATTGGCACGAAAGCAGATGACAAAGGTTGCGTCCCTAGCAGGAGGGGATCTAGGAATCTTCCGAATTCGCGTTGGCAAAGATGCACCTGTTGCTGGAAAACCGCTTTCTGAGTTATCACTTATGCCAAACTGCATGGTGATTGTTCTTGAGCATGACGAACATAACGGAGTTGTTCCAAGTGCTACTGAGATACTTGAAGAACGTGATGTTGTTTTTGTTGTTGTTCGTGGTGAATACGAAAACGAGTTACGCACACTCTTTGCAGTGAGGTAACACATGAATTACAGGTTAATAATTAAACAACTTGGTTTGCTCATTCTTGTTTTAAGCGCCATTATTTTTGCTATCTGGATTTGGTCTGCACTTGCAACTGGTTTTTCAGGTGAAGGTGTGCTTGCACTCCTCTACACAACTGGTGTTGGCACCTTTGTGGGTTCACTCTTTTATGGAATTGGAAAAATCGGAAGAAGCAAGGGTGGTACAGGAAGTATGGGGCGTCGAGAAGCGTTGCTTCTTGTTTCATCAAGCTGGCTCATTGGTGCGGTTGTTGCGGGTCTACCATATGTACTCTGGGGGAGAATGTCAGACAAAACTGAACACCAATTTTACTCCATAGTGAATTGTTTCTTCGAAGCCATGAGCGGCCTCACAACAACCGGAGCAACAATTCTTACAGATATTTCTACTGTTCCTGAGCCCCTACTTTTTTGGAGGGCGATGACACAGTGGCTTGGCGGTATTGGAATAGTCGTATTGTTTGTTGCTGTGCTTCCAAGTCTTGGGGTAGGAGGCAAAAAACTTTTTAAAGTTGAATCGCCAGGGCCTGAGCCGGAAGGCGTTAGACCACACATCAGAGAAACAGCAAGAATTCTATGGCTTATCTATGTATGCCTCACTGGAATTGAGATTGTTGCGTACAAAATCGCGGGGATGGGCTGGTTCGATGCTAGCTGCCATGCGTTCACAACTCTAGCAACTGGTGGTTTCAGTACACATAATGCAAGCATTGGTGCCTACAACTCAAGAACAATAGACATTATCACTATTGTGTTTATGGTTCTTGCTGGCGTAAACTTTGGCTTGTATTACGCTGCTGTTAAAGGGAAACTCAAAGTTATATGGAAAGACCCAGAGTTCCGGTTTTACATATTCTTGTTAACGGCAGGCTCAGTCGTTGTTATGTTCTCCCTTTTAGGGAGTGGGCAACCAATTGTTACAACAACTGGAGCAATTGAGCAGGGAACTATGAGTGAAGTAGCGACGCAATCGGTGTTTACTGTCGTGTCACAACAAACATCAACTGGTTTTACTACAGCAAACTTTAACACGTGGCCATTTGTTGCAAAGGCAGTCATTCTGTTATTGATGTTTGTAGGTGGGTGCGCTGGATCGACAGGTGGTGGGATTAAAGTGATTCGAGTTTGGGTTGCTTGTAAAGTTATGATCAGCGAACTTGAAAGAGCGTTTCGCCCAAATGTGGTTAGACCATTAAAAGTAGGTAAAACTGCTATTGATCCAGAAATGAAATTAGCAACGATTGCATACGTACTCGGTGTGTCGGTACTGCTGGTAATTGGTTCGGGAGCAATTATGTTGTTGGAATCTGGTAACCCCGACTGCAGCGTGACAACCGCTGCGGCCGCATCGGTTGCAACTATCTGTACTGTTGGCCCGGGACTTGCAAAAGTTGGTGCTATTGAAAATTATGCCTGGTTCAGTGATACTTCAAAACTTTTTTTGTGTGTCTTGATGGCAATTGGTCGGCTTGAAGTTTTTGCAGTGCTTGTGCTATTCGTTCCACGATTCTGGCGAAGCACATGAATAAACAATTTGTTTCAAGGGCTTTTGTTTTTGCTGGTTGTATTACGTTTGTTTTTGGGGTTTTTCAGAATACTTTTTTTTTGGTCGCCGCTTTTTGCTTCATGCTTGCAGCGGGATTCAAATTCCCATTTCGCGAAGAGGAGGGGTGGGAATGTTCTTGTGGATATGACCTTTCGTATCTGAACCCAAACTCTCCTAAATGCCCAGAGTGTGGGAAGGATGCAAAATTAGAATGGACTTCTTCTCATGGGGAATATTCACGTTCAACGACAAAACGACTGCAATGGGCAGTCTTCCAATTCATACTTTCAGTTTTTGTTCTCACGGTGTACATCCTATTTTGGATGTATCGGAACTCACCATAAACAAGAATTACATAGGTTTATCTTCGATAGTATTGTCAAAAATCGTCAGTAATTTTTCTTTGTCAAAAATCATTTCTTCTCTTGATGTACCTACAATTTCATATCGTGGTGTAAGTTCAATTGCATCGCATGGACATGCTTCCTCGCACATGCCGCAGAAAATACACTTTAATTCATCAATTTCAAAACTACGTGGGCGCTTCTCTCGATCGTCCCATGGTGCTTCTTCAGCGACAATGCTAATACAGTTGGCAGGGCACGCTGTTGAACACATAAAACACGCAACACAGCGTTCTCTACCTTGTTCATCACGATTCAGTCGATGAACCCCGCGGAACAAAGAACGTTCTTGACCACCCTCAAGAACATCACGATCATCTCGTTTTTGTTCTGGGTATTTTACAACCCAAACATTTTTCTTATTCGTACCACCTCTACCCATATTTCCAAGACAGTGCCGCATTGTCGTTCCAAGTCCGCGGAGTACCGCAGGAACAAAAAAGTAATCCGATGCAGCCATCGGCTTGGGTGTTACGTCAACAATGTAATCCTTACTCATAGATGCAAGATTATACGTGGTCTGACCTAACTGGGTCAGACTCCGTACAATACCGCGATGGCAAAAGATGAACAAACAAAGCGGCTCTGGCGGCTATCGGCAATGGGGTTCACCTTTGTCTCGATGATTATTGCTGGCGGACTGCTTGGGTGGTTTCTTTCATGGATTTTGGGACAGTCAAGCAACGAGCGAACCTTCATCGTCTCGGGTGCCGTCTGTGGCATCATCTATGGCATGATTGATTTCATCCGAGACTCGCTTCGAGCTGTTCGCGAGGATTC
>JASMLG010000068.1 GCA_030748805.1 Phycisphaerales bacterium
TGTACTGCCTTGATATGGTGCAAGATGGTTTTGCAACCGCAGGGCAAGTGAATACTTGTACACGCGCAGGGCTTCGTTTCAAAGTCGGAATCATCGAACTTGTTGATGCGATGATTCGTGAACTTGGCATCGACGGATTACTCGACTTGATTAAACGAGGTCGTGATGAAAACGATAGCGACCAGTACACCGTTGAAATGCTTGATACCGATGGAACTTGCGGCCCCCGCAAAGGTAAACCATGTTTGTTACACACGATGCGAAAGAAAGGACTTACGCAACTCCTTGGTTACGGCAAATATTACGGTACAACTGTTTCCGAGACAAACTTTGCAACCGGCGAACAAGATGCCAACTATCTTGACCTAAAACTTTGCGAACCAAACGGCAAGGACCGAGTTGCTTCAATTATTTTCAATAACCCTATGCGAGGCAACGTATTTAATAAGGCAGTCATTGACCAACTTGCTGATGCTTGGTCACGAGTGCTAAACTGGCACAAAGATGGAAAGTGCGGTGGCGTTTTAGTTACTGCAGGTGGCGATGGCATGAAAATGTTCGGAGCCGATGCAAAAGAATTTAATTATGGTTGGTTCGATGCAGAAACTGGCTACGTTCCACTTTCAGAAGAAGTTGCTGCTGCATCAAGCAAGAACGCAGTGCATTTGTTTAGGCAAATCCAACAATCACCCGTTGCAACGGTTGGTGTTTTTGGCGAAAAGTGGGGCGGTGGTTGTGAGTTCACTTATTTCCTTGATCAAAGATTTGATGTTCGAGCGTATGGTTTTGTCTGGGATGCTCTTGAACGGACTTCCAAGTGGCAACAAAAGAATACATACAACCAACCAGAACTTGATTACGCAATTCTTCCGGGTTTTGCAGCAGCTGGTGAACTAAAGCGACTTGGTATGGGCGACTCAGTTACCCTTGAGGTCTTCGACCAAGGCATGACAGCCGATAGGGCATATCAGGTTTCGCTTTCAAATGGCATATTTGATTGTGAACTTGAAGCACTTCGACGTGGATACGAACTCACTCGACAAATGGCGAAAGATGCACCGTACTCAAGAGCATTATTTAAGAAACAATTAGAAAGAGGGATTGATGATGAGGCACTTGCTCATGAGACGGGCGAGGTGTTCAATCCAATGAAGAATCCGTACATTCGATCTGGGCTTGTTAAACTGCTTGATCGACGCGCAAGACCGCCGAAGATGGATTATTCGACGCATGGCGTTGATTTGCCCGGCTTCGAATATCCAAAGGAGGAAAAGTAATGGCATTCACGGTCTTTGACGATTGGAAAAACGAACCACTCGATGAAATTCTTTATCACTGTAGAGAACTCATCGAAGACGAAACGTACCCAACCATCAAAAAATGGAGAGAAAATGGCGGCAAAGTACTTGGTCACTTTCAGGTCTACTTCCCCGAAGAAATAGCGCACGCCGCTGGCATGTTGCCAGTAAAAATGTGCGGTTTTCCACTTGACCCAAACCATGCGGACTCGCACTTTGGTTCCTATCTTTGCTCCATTATTAAAACAACTTTGGAAGCGTGTTTGAGTGGCGCATTTGAACTCGACATGTTTGTGTCGCATCCAATTTGCGATGCAGCGCGTAACTTGGCTGCTATTTTTGGTCGTAACTACGATTATCCATGCCAAATTTTGTACTTGCCGCAAAATCCAAACTCTGAAGAATCGGTTTCTTGGTTAACAGACGAGTACAAACGAATCACTAAAGTTATTGAAGGTGTCACAGGCACAACAGTTACTGAAGATGCGTTGAAAAACTCAATCGATATCTTTAACGAAAACCGTGCATTGATGCGTGAACTGTACCAGATTAAGCGGGAAACACCGTGGCTCGTTTCAGCCGACGAAGCGTATGCTCTAGTTGTAGTTGGTGGTTTCATTCCGCGTGAAGAACACAATGCTATTCTTCAAACTGTCTTGCCAATGATTCGTCAGCGTGATAGCCGCAAAGAAGACCGAATAAGAATCGTGTATGAAGGCGCGTTCTGTGAACAGCCACCACTGGATTTGATTCGCATGCTTGGACGAACGTGTTACGTTGTGGACGATGACTTCTTAATTGGCATGCGGTACATTCTTGAAGATGTTGCTACAGACAACCCAATGACGAACTTGGCTTACTCCTACGTTGAACAGTCAAGTTACAGCCCAGTACAACATGACCTTCGCAAGTTGAAGGAAGACATGTTGATTGAGAGATTTAAAAATGCGAACGCAGATGCGATTATTGTTTCTGCTGCGAAAATGTGCGAGCCGGGATTAGAAGAACAGGTTGCATACTCGCATGCGTTGGACGCAGAGGGCATCCCATACTTTGTAAGTGAGTTTGAAGAGAATATGAACTCTTTTGACCAACTTGAACTACAAATTGAAACATTCCTAGAAAACATTTTGTTTGCCTAAGGTGAGGAGATACTAAATACTATGACAACAGCAAGTGATCAATTAGTAGGACGTGGAAACCGAGACGGGGCGGCATTGTTTCGAGATTGGTTTACAGAACTTTCACAAACTGCAGAAGCAGGGCAACAGTCAGCGTACGTATTTGTGATGGGTTCGTTAAACGAAATCCTAAAAACATTTGATTTACCAGTCGTGTTCCCAGAAATTAACTCTTTGCAAACGGCGGTTCGTCGTGTTGCTGGCGACTATCTTGCAACAGCAGAGGACTACGGCTATTCGCCAGACATCTGCGGGTATGTAAAGGCAGATGTTGCAGTGCAAATCAACGGCGGTGAGCATCCAATGGGTCGCATCCCAAAGCCAAGCATTGCTGTCTTAACAAATGCATGTAACACGTACATTAAATGGGCCGAAATTTGGGAACGGATGCACGATTGCCCAGTTGTGACTATCGATGTACCCGGAACACGTCAAGCAGACACTCAAACGTGGCCAGGCGATCCCGACTTTGAAAATGACCGACGTTACGTAGAAAAACAAATTCACGAACTTATTAAAACATGTGAAAAAGTAACAGGCAAAAAATTTGACATTGATAAGTTCCGAGAAATTCTAGGCCACGCAAACCGCATGAGCGTTGGTTGGAAGAAAGTCATCGAAGCAAATAAGTCGATGCCAGCACCCTTTAATGCGCTTACCGATGGAACAATTTTCCTTGGTGTTGCAAATGGTTTCCGCGGTACAAAAGAGGGCGGCGATTACTTTGACGACCTTGTTGAAGAAATGCAATACAAGGCGGAACACGGTATCGGAGGTTTAACTGAAGAAGAATGGCGGCTTGTCTTTATTGGAGTGCCTTGCTATCCAATCTTTAGAAAGTTCAACGAACTCTTTACCGATTGGGGCGGTTCGTTTATCAATTCAACGTATCTTTGGTTTGCTTCGGGGGGCACAAACCTTGGTTTTGAATATGATCTTAAAGATCCAATAAAGAGTTTGGCTGAGGGTCTACTTATTAGTGTTCGTGATGCGATGGACAGTATGTTCCATCAAGATCGGATGCTGCTTGATATGGTTGATGAATTCAATGTTGATGGCATTGTGTATCACCCAATTAAGAGTTGCAGAACGGTTTCGACTGGCTTGGCAGACAGTCGTGGATATTTCTCTGGCAAAAAGGACATTCCAAGTTTGTTTGTCGAATCCGACATGATGGACTCGCGGGTTATTTCAGAAGCACAGATGAAAAATAGAATCGATGCCTTCTTCGAAGGGTTAGCGTCACGGAAACAACAGGCGGCAATTGCCGGCAAGGAGGGTTAACTCATGGCTTATGCAGCAGGCGTTGACGTTGGGTCAACACAAACAAAAGCAACTATCATCAATGAAGATCGCGAAATTGTAGGCGTAGCACTCATTGAAACTGGATCAAATGTTATTGCAGCAGCAGAAGAGGTCTTTCAACTTGCCTTGAAACAAAATAACATTGGCAACGAAGAAGTTGAATATGTCATTGGTACTGGTTATGGTCGTTACAAAGTAACGTTTGGCAACGAACAAATTACTGAAATAAGTTGTCACGGACGCGGTGCAGTACACATGTTCCCCAAAACACGAACAGTCGTTGACATGGGTGGGCAAGATACAAAAGCAATTCGCATTAGTGAAAATGGCGAGATCGAGGACTTTTGTATGAACGACAAATGTGCTGCAGGGACTGGCCGTTTTCTCGGTGCTGCAGCAGAAGCGTTAGAAATGACCCTTGACGAACTTGGTCCAAAAGCATTAACATTTAATAAACCAGTAAAAATTAGCACAACTTGCACTGTTTTTGCTGAATCAGAAGTTTTGTCTTGGCTTGGAAAAGGCAAAAAAGTAGAGGATATCCTCTGGGGCGTTCATACATCAATCGCTACTCGTTCTGGTGGCTTGATGCGCCGAGTTGGCATTGAAGAAGAAATTACTTTTACAGGTGGTGTAACAAAGAATGTTGCGATGGTAAAAGCGCTTGAAGAGCGCCTTGGAACGAAAGTGAATATCAGCGATGATTCGCATTACATGGGTGCGCTTGGTGCAGCGCTCTTTGCGATGGATCGCATTATGGCTTCAAGGCAACCACACGAAAAAACTGAAGAGGTGGCAAAATGACAATTACAATTGGAATCGATGTCGGTTCAACCTACACCAAATCAATTGCACTCGATGACCAAGGTAATATCCTTGCAAAAGACGCAAGGAATACTGGATTTAAACTTGATGTTGTTTCGGAGGACTCGTGGAGAGCTTGTATTGAGAGTGCGGGCTTGAACGAATCAGATGTTGACTATACGGTATCAACTGGAATCGGTAGGCATCTATGCCCCGTGAAAGATATTTTTGTTACTGACTTAACAGCAAGCGCAAGGGGCGCTGCGCGGTTATTCCCCGGAACAAGGACAATTCTTGATGTTGGTGGGCAGACAATGAAAGCCATTCGTCTTGAAGAAAATGCAAAGGTGAAAAACTTCCGATTGAACGACAAGTGCGCGGCGGGTACTGGGGCTTTCCTTGAAAAGACAGCTCGATACATGGGCTACACAACCGAAGAAATTGGACCATTGTTAAGTACAGCAAAAGATCCTGCAGAAATTTCAGGCGTATGTGCGGTATTCGCAGAGTCCGAAGTCATTAACCAACTCTCACTTGGAACGCCACCAGCGGACATTATGCAGGGTGCGATTGAATCACTTGTAGTTCGCTGCGTGCAGCTTATGAAACGCGTTAAAGCCGAAGAAGAATTCACCCTCATTGGTGGCATAATGCGCTTTAGCACTGTGCCAGGAGAAGTTGAAAAGCAGTTAGATAATGTCGTTAATGTTCCAGACGGTGAAATGTGTATGTACACAACTGCGCTTGGCGCAGCAATTTTAGGGCACGTTCGACTTGCAAAACTAGCAGAGGAACGCCAAGCGGCGACAGCCTGATGAACGATGTGAATTTGACAGTTAATGGAGATCCCGGTTCTCCTAAAAATGGTGCATCGCCAAACTGTGGCGACCCAACTTCGATAGAAAGTATTTCAGTGCAGCCAGATCCGAAACTTCTCGCAGAGGGCTGGCAGCGTAGGCAACTTGCAGATCCAGACCGCGCAAAAGAAGCAGTCGAACTTTACGAATCCCTTGGTTTTGAAGTGTTTTCAAAAGAACTTACTGAAGCCGATTTTGGGGATGCATGTAAAACATGCGCTATTGCTGGTTGTAATGGGTACGTCATGATTTACACACGAAAGAGAAACGGTTAATTATTATGAAATTTAAAACAACATTTGACATTTTTGGCTTCTACGATTGGGTACGAGAATGCGGTATGCCAATTGCTCACTGCTCTGCCTTTGCTCCTGCTGAAGCGTTGCTCGCAGCAGGCATCATGCCTGTTTACCCAGAAAACCACGCAGCAATTCTT
>JASMLG010000069.1 GCA_030748805.1 Phycisphaerales bacterium
GTTGTGATAACAACGACCACATTATCTTTCGTATCTTTCAGCCGTTTTTTCATAGCGAGGATGGTGCGGCCAATTGCATCGTTGAGTGCTGTCATACCACGCGGTTCGTACGTAACTGCATTCAATTCCGCTGCGTCTTGAATATCGACGCCTTCGTAGTTCACCTCATACTGATCATCAAATTGAATCAATGAAATTTTCGCTTCACCTTCAACTGCTTTCTGCTCTGTAAGGAAATCGTTGAAACTTCGGATGACCTGCTCGTGAAGCCGCCCCATCGATCCAGATCGATCCAGAATCGTTGTGATATCTGTTGATTTATTTGTTGTTTCGTTTGCTTTTACCATTTGTGCTGTCTCCTTTGCTACTGATGTCTTGAATGTCTTGCCCGAACCCCGATGGATCTAAGGCACAAAGCTTGCTGATGACTTTTAAGGCGACCTTTCGGACACCTGCCACCCCATTGCTTTTGCGGATTTCACCCGCTAGTGTTTTGAAGCCTGCTGCTTCGTATTGTGTTGCCACTAAGTCTTGTAACTTTTTATTCATATTGTTCTATTTCCTTTCTGTTCAAAATGGCATTTCTGGTTCTTCAGCTTTTGAATCAACTTCTGGTTTTTGAAACGCATGAATAGCGTTCACGTAACTATCATCAAGTCGCATGCACTTGATTTTCCGAAGGTCATGGATAATCGGTCCATCCACTTTACCGCCGGGCATCAACACCCCAAACACCGCCCATGGCCATGAAATCCCAAGCACTTTGTGCGGAACTCCAGCCGTACACTGTCTGGGCTGTTCTGGATGAGGCATCATGATTGGATCGCCATCCTCATCCCGCCCCATCATCATTCGGAGCTTTTGCTTAGTCTTTGGCTCAATAATAGCCACAAACTCTCCTACACCAAGGTCATCTGGTGCAATTCCTACCGAAACTCGTTCACGTTTTTGTTCCATACGCGTCCTCCTTTGACGTTTGCATAACAAAATTCTTACCACTAGACACCACAAATTATTAGCAAGCGACATCCGATATCGTGCTTAGTACAGGTACTACACAGACAAATCGTCCGCCCTGACAATACTCACCAATTTTTTATTCAAATGTATCTGGTCCCGATGACCAACTCATTTCCACTATCACCGAAACGCTACTCCCTGTCAAGGGGTTTCAAAAACTTTTTTTGTTACCGAAGGTAAAAATTTTCAAATAACCATTTGTTGCTATATCCATTCCTGACGAGGCACGTACGTACCACCCATTTCTTGAGTAATTCTGTAACTATCACGCCTGAGCTCCAGCATCCTAATTTGTTGAGGATCATCTCTTTGTGGATCTAATGGATTCACTGCAGTAAGCCCCTGTCGATACAATTCGCATTCGATAGAACGGATTGAACGACCAAACTCACTCGCGAGTTGTTCAAGATCTGACTCTGTAGAATACATACCCTTAAGCCTTGAAGAGTCACATGCAGACCATGTTACCCCATGATTAACAGGATTCCCCACTTCAAGATTATGCTCTCGCTTTTCCTTGATAGCAGCTTGTGAATCTTCATCATCGTATTCATACTCAAGAAAAGTTTGAAATGCTTGACGAATCAGGTTATCTGCAAGAACAGACTCTGTATGTAAACAGGCTTCTGTAACTGGATGTTTGTTCTCTAAAAGTGATTCTAAAATTGTTTTTGCTTCTGTAACCTTCATAACTTTATCCTTCTATGATTTGAATTTGAATAGTTGTTGTAGACATGTCGACTCCTTGCCAAATTGGCTGCTTGTTTATTCCCCCATCCACAGGGGGTTCGTAGAACTCACCCCCTGTGGATGGGGTGTACATTTGCTCAATTTTGCTTTTCTGTTGTCGTGTTCTACGCAATCTTCCCACATCTTCACTCTCATCTCAATACTGTGAAAAAAACGTACCGCTGAACGAGAAATGACTCTTGATTGTATTCCTACCCGTGATTTATACATACATAACCTCCTCGAAATGCAACATCCATCATACCTAAGAAAAAAAGAATGTCAAGTATTTTCTGAGAACTTCAATTTCTTGAGTGACACTATGTCGTCAGTCAACTACGGACAATCGCCCCAGTTATGCACAATAATCAATAAGTCTTGCACATTCACCACACCATTGCTGTCGTGATCTGCCGCTGGCTCCGCACTCCCCCAAAAACTTATCGCGTGCAACATATCTGCAGTATTCACTTGCCCGTCTTGCGTTCCGTCGCCAGTACACGTGAGTACACCGTACGTGTCAATACCCCAATTATCACAAATTTGTTTAAGGTCATATATGGCAAAGTGGTTTTGCGGCACTGGCAACCCACCGCTTGCACCCATGTAAACGGTCGTAGCATCAGATGTTGCTTGAGCACTTGCATAAAAATTATCAATAAAGGAATAGTAATCTCCGGGTGTTCCCCAGCCAAAAAACGGAAGCAAACCCGATTTCTCCGCACTAAACATAAGAATGATTCGCTCAGGCGAAGTGTCCGTCATTGCTGGTGCCCTGAAGTCCATCGCAATTTCAGTATAGGTATAGGGCAAACTTTGCCCAGATGAACTTTCAACTGGGCCAGACACCACTGCAGTATCAGCACTTGGCGGATCGCCCGCCATGTATTTCCATTCTCCAGCGCTTGGTATTGGGCCAGATGGTCCATCAAGGATTAACCGTGTATACCCTTCCATAAATGGCATGATGGAATTTGTCCCCGAAAGCGTTACTGTATTCCC
>JASMLG010000070.1 GCA_030748805.1 Phycisphaerales bacterium
GTTTTCGTTTTTTACAGAGCCAAAACCATTTATTGAAGAGTTTAAAGACCTAGACATTTCTTTTACGATGGTTCCAGTAAAAAATGGAGACGAAACATTTTGGATTTCACGAACTGAGATTACTTGGGACGTGTATGACACCTTCTTGCAATTTATAAATAGCCGTAAAAATTTAGACGCTGGTGTGGACGCGGTAACGGGTCCAACCCCTGCTTATGCTCTTGTTGATAGAGGGTACGGTCGAAGCGGATACCCTGCTATCTCGATGTCAGCCAAGGCAGCCGACTCCTTTGTGAATTGGTTGTCTTCAAAAACGGGGAAAAAATATACACTCCCGACCATTGAACAATGGAAGGTTGCCAATGCAAAAGGCGGAACCTCTTGGAGCAAAGCGAACTCTGAGAAAAAAACACACCCCGTTGCAACGAGTGAACCAAACAAGTTAGGTATTTTCGACATGCAAGGAAATGTCGGTGAATGGGTGCTAACTAAAGATGGTCCACGCGTCATCGGAGGAAGTTTTCGCACAACACAGGATGAGTTAGGTTCCAAATCCCTCTTAACCCCAATTAGTGGGTGGAACGAGACCGATCCACAATTGCCACGAAGCCCTTGGTGGCTAGCAGATGCCGACTTTGTTGGCATGCGTATAGTTACAAAAGATGGAGAAGAAAATGAATAAAGTAACAAGACGCGACTTCGTAAAATCAGCAAGTGCGGTCGCTGCAATTAGCACAACAACACTTCCAAGCTGGGCAGTTCAAGAAAAACGTGAGCCAGTTAAAATTGGATTTATTGGATGCGGCGGCCGTGGAACAGGTGCGGCAAACCAAGCGCTTCAAGCAAATGAGTCCGCAGTAATCTGGGCGATGGGTGATGTCTTTCAAGATCGTCTTGTTAGTAGCCACCAAGCTCTTGTTGGAGAAAAAGGCAAGCGTGCTGAAGTACCGCACCAAAGGCAATTTATTGGATTTGATGCATACCAAAAGGTAATTGATTCGGGTGTTGACATGGTCATCTTGACGACTCCACCGCATTTTAGACCTGCGCACATCGCAGCAGCAGTGAAGGCAAAGAAACATGTCTTCTGCGAAAAACCTATGGCTGTTGATGGAGCAGGTGTTAGAAGTGTGATGGAATCAGCAAAAATCGCAAAAGCAAATAACACAAATCTTGTCTCTGGTTTTTGTTGGCGTGCAAGTTATCCACTTCGTGCAACGTATAAACAAATTAAAGATGGTGCGATAGGTGACGTCCAGTCCATTTTTGCTTCGTACTACACCACACCGCTTTGGACAAAACCACGAAAACCGCAATGGAGTGACATGGAATGGCAAATGCGAAACTGGGTACACTTTGATTGGCTAAGTGGTGACCACATTGTTGAACAAGCATGCCATTCGATTGATAAAATCAATTGGTGCATGCAAAATGAGCCACCGAAAAACGCAACCGCAGTAGGTGGCAGGCAAATGCATGAAGGTGCAGAGACGGGCAACATCTACGACCACTTTGGTGTTGTTTTCGAATATGAAAATGGACGAAGAGCACATTTACATTGCAGACAAATGCCATTTTGTTTCAACGATAACAATGATTTTATTACTGGTTCAACTGGTAATTGCGTTGTGAATGGATGGACAGGCGCTCCTGTTTTTTCTGGTTCTTCAAATTGGACGTACGAAGGCGATAATCCAAATATGTACCAAATTGAACACGATGAAATGCAAGAAGCAATTCGTGGTGAAAGAGATACGATCAATCATGGCGACTTCATGGCGCAATCAACGATGATGGCAATTCTTGGAAGGGAAGCTGCGTACACAGGACAGAAAGTTACCTACGAGGATGCACTTGAAAGCACAACACACCTTGGTCCAAAAAAATATGCTTTCACTGAACTTGCTATGACACCAGTTCCCGAGCCCGGTTCAACCAAACTCAACCGATAAACAACTCATAAGTAGAGTTTAATCGTGCTCAAGAGAACTAGATTGAGAATTAAAAAGTAAGATAATCAACAGCAATGGAACAGCAGTAACACCTGCTTGAATCCACCAGATGTTTGCCCAGCCATCAACCCCATCGAGTGAACCATTGTAAAAGCCAGCAATAATTGGTCCAACACCAAGGATAATTATGCCAAAGACCGTTTGCATTGAATGGCGTATGTCACTTGTTGCAACGCGTTCTACGTAGATAAACGAAGCAGCAAAGAAACATGCATAACAGAACCCGTGCAATGCAATACCTACATAAACCAAATCTTCTGCACTGTTGTCAGCTAAGGCAAACATTACCCATCGCAATACATATGCCAAACATCCAACGGCAATTGTCCATTTAAAACCCAAACGAGCAATCATCAAGCCAAGAATCGCGAGGATGCCTATCTCAAAAATTTGTCCAATAGCCATCATGCCACCAATGTTTGCTAGAGGAAAACCGATATCTTCAAGGAACGGTCCTGTACGAATAAAGTAAATTTGGTGCACCATGGAAATTAAAAGTGCAGCGAGCGCTAATACTGCAAGATCGGGGCGCATAAATTTTTTAAATGCACCAAGGAATGCAAGTGGGTGTTCAACATTTCGAGTTGGTGGTGTTGACGGCAACAATAAGATTGCCCAAATGCCATAGAGAATGCTTATCACGCCGGATACCTGCAAGCAAGTTGCAATAAGTCCAACACCGCCCTCTTTTGGAGTTCCCTCAAAAAACCACGGAACCCATGTCATTGAGATGTCTGTTTGTAACCAAACAAGAGGGAACGCCGTTGATGCGACAATCCAACCGATGGTGCCCCAAACACGAACTCGCGGGAAACTTCCTTCTGGGTTTTTCAAATGTGCAAAAGCAATTGAGTTTGTCAGCGCCAAGGTTGGCATGTACATCACTGAGAAAACAATAGATAAGATGAGAAATGAGTTGTAACTTGTTGCGTAGAACGTTGCGAATTTGGCTATGCCACCGAGTATAAGCAGAATGCCTAAATACTTCGAAGCGTCGATAAACCGATCTGCAATTTGCCCTGCAAGAAACGGCGCAGTTACTGCACCAATCGAACCAGCGAGACCAAGAATCCAACCGACTTGCGCGCCCGTAAAATTAAGACCTCCATCTGCAACAGTTCCTGTCAAATAGTTTGCCAAGTACGGAAGCCAAACGCCCCAGACAGCGTACTGCAAGAACATCATCATGCTGAGCGAAACGGGACTATTCTTCGTATTTTGAGTCATAAGAGCATTGTAACTGAGTGACTGTCACTTGGGTGTCCTGTGGGTGTCCCGTGACTGTCACGTGACAGTCACTTTAGCGATTTGGCTTACGTTTTTTCTTGCCGCCAGCACCCTTAGATTTTCCTGTTTTTTTGGAAAATTTCGGTTTAGACGCAGTATTCTTCACAATTGAAATAGCCAATTTTTCACCAGAGACCTTGGTGTGTTTCAAATCGTTAAATAACTCTTTAGGCATTCCGGAAGGCAATTCGATAAAACTAAATTGGTCATGTAACTCTATGCGACCAATATCTTTATCAGTCAAACCTGTCACATCTGAAATAGCGTGCACAATTTTTGCTGGCTTCACACCATGCGCTTTTCCAACCAAAATGTGAAATCGCTCCATGCCTTGGGTTATTGGCTCGCTCTTCTTTTTTCGTTCTTTACGACCCCGACGTTCTCCCCTGCCACGACGCTCCGCTGGATTGTCTCGATTAGATCGTTCAAATTTGGGCATATCTTCTTTTTTCAGAACTAGCGGCGAGTCA
>JASMLG010000071.1 GCA_030748805.1 Phycisphaerales bacterium
GCTCGAAACGGAGTCCATGATGGCAAAAGATACAGCAGACAAAATTGTTCCTAACACCGAAGTGACATGCACCATTATTAAAGCCCCAACTCGCCCTGCTTCTCGCAAGACGATTGAGCGCTTAATGTGGATGCAGCCACACGCCAAGAAGGACCTTTCGATGCTCCAACGCCGTCGTAAACAAAAGGACATCAAATACACAATTCGCGCTGGTCGTGTTTGGTTTGATCGCCCAAGAGCGACAAGGACAGTTCGCTGCGAAAAAGGCGCTTCCTTTACTTTGAATGTAACTCCACAAATCGTCAATGATTTAAAGAGCATTTCAAAATATCTGGAAATTAAATAAATCTCAACATCACTTCTGTAATTGGTGTCATTGACTCAGGTGGATTATCTAACCCAAGCCACTCCAATTTTTGATATTCATCGTTTCCATTTACTGAAGCAGTGGATGATGTTAGTTTGAAAATAAGTTCCCACGTTCTTGCAAATTCATCAAAAATCATAGCAATTGCTATTGGTGGTGCTGCTAGATCAAGCCCCGTTTCTTCGAGCAACTCTTTTTCGATAGTTCTCTCTGGGGAATTTTCAGGGGAAACACATCCAGCGGGAGCAAACTCCCATTCATCTGGATATTGTCGAACTAAACCACTTCGTTTTCCAAAGAGATATGCTCCTTCGAATTCTGTAATTCCCTTCACACCAAGTGTCCGTACACCCAAATCATACGTTGCATCTTGTACTGCAAAAAAACGATACGAACATGGTATTACATGAACATTTGCTCCACCACATCCATTTCGCTGCGCTCCGAGAACATGCAACAACGTCCCATCAAAACACGCGGGGTTGCTATTGCAAAGTTGTTCCCAACGACGATCAACTTCTTCCATGCCCACTCCGTCAGGAACGAACAAACCATCTTGTTGGTGTATCGTTGCGGGACGCTTGAGTAGCATTAACCGAATTCAATACCTTGTGCCAGTGGCATTTCATCGCTCCAGTTACTTGTGCAAGTTTGGCGTCGCATATATACCTTCCAAGAGTCGGAGCCGGACTCGCGACCACCACCTGTATCTTTTTCGCCACCAAACGCACCACCAATTTCAGCACCACTTGTGCCGATGTTGACATTTGCAATTCCGCAGTCCGAACCCTCAGGTGACAAGAATCTTCCTGCACTCCGCATAGAGTTTGTAAAGATAGCGCTACTCAAGCCTTGATCAACGTTGTTATGCATTTCGAGTGCTTCATCTAAATCGCTTATCGTAAAGATGTAAAGAATTGGAGCAAAGGTTTCGTCTTTAGTTACTTCTGGTTGTGTTCCAACAGGAACTTTCACAATTGTTGGCTCAACGAAGTTACCCGGACGATCAGCCCATCGTTCGATGCCTTCAATGCCACCGCAAAGAATTTCACAGCCCTCTTCTTTTGCTTGTACAAGTGCGTTGCGCATATCTTCGACTGCATACTCGGTAATAAGTGGACCCATCAAAGTGGAATCATCAAGAGGATTGCCGATTTGAACTTGTTCGTATGCCTTAAGCAAACCGTTAGTTACTTGGTCTACGACCGATTCGTGGCAAAGCAAACGTCTAGTTGACGTACAACGCTGCCCTGCTGTTCCAACTGCACCAAAGAGTGTGCCTCTTATGACCATATCTAAGTCAGCATCGTCCATAATAATGATTGCGTTGTTTCCGCCAAGTTCTAGTAATGATTTTGCAAGGCGACCACCAACAACTTCACCGACGCGGCGTCCCATTTTGCATGAACCCGTTGCACTGATGAGTGGAATTCTTCGATCAGCAAGAAGCGGTTCGCCAACCTCTTCGCGTGAGCCGAAGACCAAACCAAACACATCGCAAGGATCTCCATTTTCGGGAGTGAAGATATCTTGGTTTCGCATGATTTCGTGTGCTACGTTTGTCATTGCAATTGCAGTGAGTGGGGTTGTGCTGCTTGGTTTCCAAATCATCGTGTCGCCACAAACTGCAGCAAGCATTGAGTTCCAAGCCCAGACAGCAACAGGGAAGTTAAACGCGGAAATAATTCCGATTGTTCCAAGTGGTTGCCATTGTTCCATCATTGCATGGCGTGGTCTTTCAGATGCGATGGTCAAGCCATAAAGCTGACGAGACAGCCCAACTGCAAAGTCGGCGATGTCGATACATTCAACAACTTCGCCAATACCTTCAGCGATGATTTTTCCCGCTTCCATGGCAACAAGTTCGCCAAGTGGCCTCTCATATTCACGAAAAGCGTTACCAATTCTTCGAACAATTTCGCCACGCTTTGGGGCTGGTAACATTCTCCATTCCTTAAAAATTGCATTGGAACGTGCGACTTGGTCGTTGTATTCATCGTTCGTCTGCTTCCTTACTGCAGCAATTGGCTCACCCGTTGCTGGGTTGTAGGAAATGGTGTGACGGTCGGTAGCATCAGATGGATCGACGACCCAAGGGTGCTCAATAAGTGATGTGAGTGTAGTAGTTGTCATCCCTGTATTCTAACACAGCAAGAGGTGGTATTATTCCATTATGCCACTTGATCGAAACGGAATTGCAAAGCGTGCCGCACATGAACTCAGAGACGGCTTTTATGTGAATTTAGGGATTGGCATGCCAACACTTGTCGCTAACTATGTTCCAGAAGGAATGACTGTTTGGCTACAGTCCGAGAATGGGCTACTAGGAATGGGTGAGTTTCCGACTGAAGATAATGTTGATGCCGACCTCATTAACGCGGGTAAACAAACAGTAACCGCCGTTCCAGGAGCGAGTTATTTTTCCTCTGCTGAATCGTTTGAGATGATTCGCGGCGGGCATGTTGACCTTGCGATTCTCGGGGCAATGGAAATTTCACAAGAAGGCGATATCGCAAACTGGATGATTCCAGGAAAGATGATTAAGGGAATGGGTGGCGCAATGGATCTCGTTGCTGGTGTAAACAAGGTTGTGGTCATCATGGATCACGTCACTCGCAAGGGTGATCCAAAACTTATTCCTGAGTGCACCCTACCGCTAACTGGTCTTAGGTGCATCGACATGATTATCACCGATTTATGTGTAATGGTGATGAACGAAGAAAAACGACGTTTTGAAATCACCGAACTCGCCCCAGACGTCTCAATTGACGAAGTTCTCGAAAAAACCACCGCCGAAGTGCTTGTTAATTAACCCGCGGTTAATTAAATGCTCTTAATCGGCGTGTGAACTCGGGGTTGATTTATTTTTGTTGCAATATTGGCGATATTGTGTCATGCTAGTTGCGGGAGAATAGGATTTTTATCGCTTTTTCTCATAGTGGCAACGGTGCTGCTTCTAGAGAAAGGAGTTTCTTTATGTTTACTTCTCTGATTATTGCTAGTTTAATTATCACGCCGCAATCGTTAGATGCTGAGGATCTTGGTTGTATAAGTGACGGTCAGTGCTACGCATGGGCAATGAACGAATCCGGTTGGGTTGCTGGATATGGCGATGCTCCAAATGGTATGAGCCAACATGGTTTTGTATGGAACGAGAACGAGATTGTGCATATCGTTCCTCTCAATTATCCAAATGGAGGTAACTGCTGGGCATACGGCATCAATGATTTTGGTGATGTTGTAGGTTACTCAAGTAATGGCGGACTTTCGATTCACGCTTTCCTTTGGGATGGCGAACAGATGAACGATCTAGGTGCCCCTGCATGGGCAACGGCAGATTTTAGTCGAGCGCAAGACATAAACAACAATGGCTGGATTGTAGGAATGGCAGGTGGTGTTCCATACGATCTTCGCGGTTTTATTAAACACGATGACGTTTGGGACGAAATCCCAACATTCGGTGGGAATGAAAGTCGCGCGTATGCAATCAATGATTTAAATGATGTCGTTGGTTGGACAAGAAATAAAGACGGAAAATTTCGTGCTTTCGCTATCCCAAATGGTAATCTCAAGTTGATGACAGATATCGGTGACCTAGGTGGAAGTGCTGCTGAAGCATTCGATGTCAATAACAATAGAGTAATCGTTGGACAATCAAAGGTTGATGACACATATTTCCATGCTTTTACTTGGTCTCAAGATGGGGGAATGGTCGACCTAGGAACTCTTGGTGGAAATGAAAGTTATGCTTGGTCAATTAACGATTCCAACGTTGTTGTGGGCAAATCACTGATGGCTGATGGTACCTCACATGGTTTTATCTATATGGATGGAACCATGTATGACGTAAACGATTTCATCGTTCCTGATCTAGATATTACTATCGTAAATATCCGCGATATTAATAGTTCGGGTCAACTTGCAGCAGTAGCCGAATACCCAGATGGCACAAAGAGACCTTACTTACTTACTCCAATGGGTGAAACATTGCCAGAAGATGTAAATGGTGATGGGAATGTCGATGTTGTGGATTTGCTTGCTGTCGTCGGTGCTTGGGGACCCTGCAAGGACTGCAACGAAGATATCAACGGTGACTCTATGGTCGATGTGGTTGACTTACTTGCCGTCATCGGTGCTTGGGGCGAGTAACGTTCCACAACACGTATGCATCGACAGCAATAACAATCGGGTTATTGCTTGTAACACAAGGGTTTGCTGGGAAATCCTAAGCGATAATTGCGAAGATGCATTGCCAATTTCTGACGGTGCACACGGTTTCACAACAGTTGATGGCCACTGGTATGGGTACGGTTCTTTGTGCGAAGAAGTATTGTGTAATCCACAATGCCCCTTTGGAGAGATTGCTGACCGCAACGGAAACTGCGCTCCAATTTCATGGCTTGGTGACGGCTATTGTGATAATGGCACATTTGAATGGAGCGGAAATCCAATCTTTTTTGATTGTCCAGAATTTCTAAATGACTTGGGTGATTGCAACTAACATTAAAAAAGACCGCGACATTCGTAGCGGTCTTTTTAAGTTGGGAATATGTTTTAATTAAAATTCTTTTGAACGGTATTGCATCTGTGACTTGAGTCGTGCAAGAATAGATGAGTGCATCTGGCTTACTCGTGACTCTGATAGATCCAAAGTTAACCCTATTTCTTTCATTGTCATTTCTTCGTAATAATAAAGAACAACAATCAAACGTTCTGCTCTGGTCAATCCCTTTGTCAAGAGTAATTGCAAATCCTTTTTTTGCAATTCGATAACTGGGTTTTCTTGCCGTTGATCTTTTATTACGTCTATTTCTTGAACTTCTTTTGATGAGTCCGAATCGTACGCCTTTCGATTCAATGACGTCATCATCACTGGTCTAGAGTCACGTTCGATTTTTTCAAACTCATCCTTGTCAACTTCAAGTTCTTTGATAATTTGGCTTTCAGTGGCTTTAAGACCAGTTTCCATTTCGATTGATTTCCTTGCTCTGTCAACCTTAGTACTTCGGGAACGCACTAATCGAGGAACCCAGTCCATCGCTCTTAGTTCGTCATAGATAGCACCGCGAATACGCTGAGTGCAATATGTTTCAAACTTAAATCCACGCTCTAAGTCATAAGCATCAATCGCTTGCATCAGACCAAATAGACCTGCAGAATATAAATCATCAACATCTACTTCTGAAGGAAGTTTCTGATGTACTCGTTCTGCGGTATAACGAACCAGTTTCAGATAATGTTCCATCAAAACATTTCGAAACTCTAGAGTCGGTTCATCCTTATATGTCAACCATATATCGAGAAGAACCATTTCTCCGTTCGCTGTTTCCACTTTGACATCGAGACCCTTTGGCACTTTGCCTTTGAGTTTCAATTTACTGTTACTCTTAACTGTTGCACTTGGCATCGGTCGACTCCTTGACCCTATCACCGTTTCAGAACACACGTGTGTTCCAACTTTTCCATCCTGCCGATCCTTGGCATCGATGTTTCGGGAACTATACCGCGCATCTATGTCTTTTGAGGAGTTGGTGTGGGTTTTGTTTGTCATGATTAGTAAATTTGTCGCACTGCGACTCCTAATGAAAGTCACATTCATATTCATTCTGTTCAAATAAACCTCGAATCAAATATCGTTTTGGACTTTCTAAATGTGGCTTTTTTGAAATTTGGTCCGAGAAAAAGATAGTATTCAATCCAAAAAAAGCCATTTTGCGTTAACTCAACCACAAATCGACCCATAGGAACAATCGTCATAACTTGAATAACCAGAAACAGTTATCGGCCGTGACTTAGAAGCATCTCAATCAATCTAGTTGATTTAGCAAGGTCAAGATGTGATGCAACGTCTTGCCCATCTGTAAACCAACTTATTGGTTTTTCTATATCACACAAGGTAGATACAATCTCACCGATCGTAACTACTTCATCTAATTTAGTAATAATCATACGGTCATATCTTGTTTTGGAAAAGCTTTCCAATGCCCGTTTTGAAGCCGAAATCGATGATGCTGCTGAAATGACTAGGTGTGTCTGAGTTGGATTTGCAGCTTCTAAGATGTCTGCTGTTTCGTGGATACGATCACCATCACGAGCACTTCGTCCTGAGGTATCTATAAGAACAATGTCCTTTTCTGAACACGAAGCAATTGCCTCTTTCATCTGTACTACAGTTCCAGCAATTTCAAGTTGTGCATCAAACAAGTCAGCATATTGTCGCAATTGGTCTATTGCAGCTACTCTGTATGTATCAGCAGTAATTAACGCAACGCTTCTTCCTTGTTGTAATCGAAATCTAGCAGCCAATTTTGCAATCGTAGTTGTCTTACCAGCCCCAGTTGGGCCTACTAGAGCGATTACGTTCCTTTCAAATGAATCTTGTTTTGGAGGTGCTATAGTTCTTGGTAATCTCTTTAGCAATTCATCAAACAAGTATGAGTTAAATTCATCTTCGCTAAACTGATAATCAACACTTAATGAATGGACTATATTGGATGCAAGATTCGGCTCAATCCCCTTCTCAAGCAAACAATCATACGACTTAGAAAGTAGTGGAGATAATTTATCTTCAAATTCGTTTTCGAGTACCTCTCTTACAAGAGTTCTGATTTCTGCAATCCCGCTTTCAATTCTATCTGTAACAGAACACCTTTCCGGTTTCTGAAGTATTGATTTTGCATATGCAATGGTTTGCTGTTTATCCTCACCTCCAACTCCATTCATCTTATTGTTAATTAAACCAACTGGTTCAAGTTGGCCAACCACCTTCAAATCAACTTCTGGAACTATTTCGCTTTTGCTTAATACAACTACGTCCCTTATATTGCTAGCAACTTGTTCTCTAACCTGCCTGCGGTATTTGCTTGAAGACACGACAACAATTGGTAAGCCATCTGAAATTAACGGAAGTGCGGCATGTTGTAGAGCAGTTAAAATTTTCTCTTTAGAAACATTCTTTTCATACAACGCCCGCTCTAAATCCTCTGGTAAAACTACACATCGAATCACTTGCTTACCATCAAAGTCATGTGTAGATACATTCGCACATATTTGTCTTCTAAGAGTTGATCTCACGTTCTCGACACATTCCTCTAAAGACAATTCACTGCAATCAGAAGCTGATTCGATAATACTTGAAAGATCTTTTATCGAAACCTGCTCTTCAAGTAATGATTTTAGAATGTGGTGCAATCGAGAGATAGTAAGCGTCTTTCCCATCACCCTATTTATTAATCTGGGATAATCATGAGTTATTTCTTCCACCATCTTTGAAACATCTTCGCGGGAAATCATTTCCGAAGCATGTTTTTCCACAACTTTACATAAATGTGTCATAACAACAGATACTGGACTCATTGCCTGAATGAATAACTCACCCATGGAATCACGTACTTCTTCTGTCACCCAAATTGCAGATAACCCGAATACCGGCTCTCTCTCAGTAATTCCATCAATATCCAAAGATTCGCTATCGCTTGTTACTATCATAAATCTATCTGGATATACAACTCCATCACCCACAATCCCACCACGTAAATAAATCCGATACGAATTTGCAGATAATTTTACATTATCCTTAATACATATCGATGGGACATGTAATCCAAGATCATCTAAAACAGACGCTCTTAGTGATGAAATTTTTTCAATTATGTTTCCTTCCAAATCTGTTGATGCGAGTGACAACAATGAACATCCAAGTTCAAGTTTTATGATTGATTCTCTTGCAGATGAAGTAACAGATTCCTTTCCTCCCATTTCTTCTACAGACGATTCTTCTTCGTTGAATTGAGAGTGCTGGTAACTATTCCAAGACAGCGCACAAAAAAGTACAGCCAAAAGTAATAATGGTGCTGTTGGGAGTGGGGTCATTGAAAGAACAACTAAAAAGAAAGCTATGGATCCATGGGCTGCGGTCTGAGATATTAACTGTTTAGGTATTTCTACTCCGAGAAGCATCTGATTACTCGCTCTAGCAATCAAATTAATAAGACCCACAAGCAGCCCAAGAACCAAGATTGCACTCCAAGCATCGGTGTTCATTGAAAATGCCTTTTGACTAGAAGTCAATAAATCTGTCTGGTTTGTGGCATAAGAGGCACGCAATAACCCACCCGCAATAGCATAACTACAACATTTGAGCGCTTTTGAGCGCATCTTGGCCGTCCTTGGCTCCATAATTAAGGCATCCTTGCCCATTTATGTATCGCCCACAGTGGGCGCAACTTAACCTCACCATCGGCTACTAGATTGCTCTAGCGTTATTATGATGTACAAATGCTAAAACTTGCCATTTTTTTTACCGTCATTTGTATTAGTTCAATCACCGTAGCTCAAGAAACCTATGATTTGGATATCAAGTCGGATGATTGGGTTTTGGAGAATGCCCCAAAACCAAATTCCCCAGAAGCTCAACTTGCTGCTGCAGCGAAACAATTAGCAGAGGGTAATTACCAAGAGGCCATGCGACTTTCATCAAATTGGATAGAAAGAAACAAGTATTATTGGGAACTAATTCCGAAAGCACATATGATTCATGGCGATTCGTTATTTGCCCAAAAGTATTACTATGAATCGCTATTTGATTATGAAATTGTTGCGAGAGTTTACGCTGGAACTTCTGAAGAAATTCCAGCAATCGAAAAGGAAGTCGAAATTGCTACCATGTTCGCACATGGAACTCGAAAATTGCAATGGGGGATGAGAATTTCAGACGCTACCGATGAGGCAATTGAACTGTTAATACGAGCTCAACAGCGTCTTCCCGATAGTCCACTTGCTGAAAAAGCAGCAATGGAACTTGCTGACCTATATTTTCGCACATCAGAAATGTTACTTGCCAATGACATGTATGACATATTTGTTGCGAACTATCCCAACTCTCTTAACTTGAACAAGGCAAAAGTTATGTCTATACGAACACAACTTGCAACCTATAGAGATTCTGCTTTTGACGATTCTGGACTAGTTGATGCTAGAAGCAAACTTGTTCGGTTAAAAAGCAGGAATCCAATTCTCGCTTCTCAGATAATCACATCAGGCCTAATAACGAGAATTGATGAGTCACTAGGGCAGAAAATGCTGAAAACTGCTCAATGGTACCTACGAGTAAATAATCCAATTGCAGCTGAATACACTATTAGGCAATTAATAATAAAACACGGAAATACCACAGCAACAATTGAAGCACTAGAGAGACTGATTCCAAAAATCCTACCGATGCTACCTCCAATCGTGTTGAAGGACATCAACGATTTTTATGATGTTCACCAAGAAGTGTTGCTGGGAAAAATAATTACTTCTATTGAAATACCTGAGGATAAACAGTGACTCGACTACTATTAATTACTATTACTTTAATACTTAGCTGTTGTGCTAGTGATCCTACGGTTGGCTATTCATCGTCCTCACTTTATTCAAAACAATTTCAATCCGTTGCAATCCCGATTTTTGAAAACAACACCTTGAACCGCAATCTGGAATTCATGCTTACTGACGCACTTATCAAAGAGATACAAACCAGAACATCTTACCGAGTTGTCGGGGAACAATATGCAGACACTCTATTAACCGGAACAATTAAATCCGTAGATTTGCAGACATTAAGCCAATCGAGCAATACTGGTTTAGATAACGAAGTTCTAATCAAAACTGTTATCGACTTTGAGTGGCTAAATATGAATAGTGGAGGTAGAATTGTTGGACGGAATAATTTTTCAAGCAGTTCGCTATTCATCCCATCACGTCCATCCTCAGAACCAATCGAAATGGGGCAATTCGCAGTTGTACAACAGTTGGCATCCGATATAGTCGATCAAATGCAAGCATCTTGGTAATAGTCACATTATGACGAATAACACTTATGCGGATATTATGTAGCAAACTTACGTCATCAAATATAAAACAGGCACACCACAATAATGGCTAATCCAACCGGCAATCAGAAAAATCAAACACCCCAACAGAAGCCAAAGTTCTCAAGAGGCATTTTAAGTTGGATGCTTATATGTTTCGTGTTAATAATGATGTGGGGGGTAATCAATGGCTCAGGTAGCGGGCGAGAAATTACTAGTTGGTATGATTTCATTAATCGAGCCAAGGCGGGACAGTTTGAAGATAATCACGTCACTATAGAAAACACACGCCTAGTTGCAACAATCAGTACAGGGAGCGAAACACCAGTCGGATCTATAGATATTCCAGCAGGTACTGAAGTATTTTTCCCCATCTCATCAAGTGGTGATGATTGGTATAAAGATGAGTTCAAGGCCGTTGGAATTGATTTCAATAATGAAAAAGATAGCGGCATACTCATGACACTTCTGATGAGTTGGGCTCCAATGCTCTTCATCTTGTTCTTGATTTTCTTTTTCATCTCAAGATCTGCCAGGGCGGGCGGAGCTGGTGGCATGATTGGTAGTTTTGGAAAATCCAAGCACAAACTCGCAAACAAAGATTCCAACAAGGTTACATTCCAAGACGTTGCTGGAGTTGAAGAGGCAAAAGCCGAAGTTCATGAAATTATTGAGTTCTTAAGAAACCCCAAAAAGTTCGCTCGTCTTGGAGGACGAATCCCAAGAGGTATTTTACTTGTGGGGTCTCCTGGATGCGGAAAAACATTGCTTGCAAAAGCAATTGCTGGAGAAGCTAACGTACCTTTCTTTACAATATCCGGATCTGACTTCGTAGAGATGTTTGTGGGTGTTGGCGCAAGTCGTGTTCGTGACTTATTCAAACAAGCCAAAGATGCATCACCATGCATCATATTCCTTGATGAAATAGACGCTGTAGGACGTAAGCGGGGAAGCGGGTTTTCAAGCGGTGGGCATGATGAACGAGAACAAACACTTAATGCAATTCTAGTTGAGATGGATGGCTTTGAATTAAGCGACCAGGTGATTGTAATGGCTGCTACAAACCGTCCTGATGTACTTGACCCAGCTCTTACTAGACCAGGAAGGTTCGATCGACAAGTTCATGTTCCACTGCCAGACGTTGAAGGTAGAAAGGCAATTCTTGAAGTACACGCTAAGAAAATAAAACTTTGCCCAAATGTTGACTTGTCGCGTGTGGCAAGAGGAACTCCAATGTTTAGCGGTGCAGATCTTGAAGCGCTAATAAACGAAGCAGCTATTATTGCAACCCTAGCAGATAAAGATTTCGTTGGACAACTTGATCTTGACGAAGCAAGAGATAAAATTAGATGGGGTCGCGCTAGCAAGAGTCGAAAGATTGAGGAACTTGAAAGAGTCGCAACTGCATACCATGAAGCAGGTCATGCTGTTGTCCAACTTGTACTTCCCCATGCTGATCCAGTCCATAAGGTAACTATTATTCCTCGAGGACAGTCAGGTGGGGCAACATTTAGTTTGCCAGAAAAGGATCGTTATTTCTACAACCGAAAATTCCTTGAAGCATCGATGAGGGTTCTATGTGGTGGTCGAATTGCAGAAAGAAGAAAAACAAATGACATCTCAAGTGGGGCTTCAATGGATATCCAAATGGCTACAAGTTATGCAAGGCATATGATTCTTGACTGGGGGATGTCCGATCGACTTGGTTTCGTCATGTATTCACCTGATCCAAATAGGGAAGCGATTTTCGCTGAACGTGATTATTCGCCAGACACTGCCCGAATAATAGACGAGGAAATAAAGCGATTAATTGATTCTGCTTATGCAGAAACAGAGCGAATCCTAGATGAAAATTGGGAGAAAGTCGAGACAATCGCTGAAGCATTACTCGAATACGAAACACTTCAAGCAGAAGAACTTGAACAATTGATGAGAGGAGAAACCATTAGTCGTTCTTCTGTAAGTGATTTACTTGAGCAAGAAGCAAATCTATCAATTACAACAGAATCCACTAATGAAAATGACTCTGGGGAATCGACTTCTGGAGATGCGGTGCCATCACCTGCTTAATTGGTTCTTCGATAATAATAAATCACGAAGCACAAAATACATCCCCGCGATGAATGCCCCTGTCACAGAAAGAACAATCGGAATATCTAAAGTAAGCCATGGTTCTTGATAGAAATCCCACTTTCCAAGGATTTCAACCACATTCCAAAGTACGATTACAGTAGGAATCGCATAACGAATAGCGTGACCAATGTCTTTTATGCGAAGTAATTTGTAGAAAAGATAGCAACCACCGGCTAAACTCAATATAAGCGTGGCGTAAGTCAATGCGTGATATTTACCAACCAACTTTTCGTCATACAAGAGTAAGAGAACAACGTAGAAGAACCAAAGGATTGACGCCATTTCAAAAGCTGTGCGAGGTCCATAATTGCCAGCCTTCCCGCTGACAATTGGTTTCCGGTTAAGGTGTAATTTCTTTCTAAGCCAAATAAACAAATTGCACCGTACACCTTCGTGCACAACGAGATAGAGCATCAACAATAAGAGCAAACTCCACGTATGCATAAGTAGCCGGTATTCCCCCGCTGTACCGTCTACTTTTTCGATCGAGAGATCGTTTGCTGCATACAAAAATCCATATTCGACACCGCCAGTCCAGAGTAAAACACCCGCAAGTGCGCCAAGTAAACTCTGCCAACTTGATGAGGAGGTAAACCTAGTGACAACTAGTAACACAAGCCCCAATGAGAATAATAGTGACGCACCTAACACAAGATGATCTGGCATCAGATTATTCAACACCACCATCAAAGCGTGCCCTATAGGCATCAGCATAAAAATAATAATAAAAGCTAAAAGTCCTCTCATACGCAACATTCTACTGAGAATCGTTCTCAATTACAACCCTTGCCTACCCTGCAGGAGTGACAGTCACCAAGTGGTGCGGAGTGACAGTCACCAAGTGGTGACAGTCACTACGTCGTGGGTGTCACCAACCGCGATTACAATACTGCAATCACAACCAGAAGGTCTGTTACGTCAACTTGGCCATCTCCGTTTATGTCTTCAGGGCAACTGCTACACAAACCACTAACAATGAGAGCAGTACACTAGTAACCATATCCTTTTTCCTTTTTTCAGTCCAAACCAAGTTTACTTCTTACAGTATCCACCGAAACTCCAAAAACTCCTACAGTTTTCTTTGAATTTCTATTGCCAGATAGTATCGAAACAGAGTTTTTCTTCAAACCAAGCAGGTCGGAGATCATAACAATTACCGCCTTATTGGCTTTTCCGCTCTCTGGAGGCGATTTGACCCGAATTTTTACTCGATTTCCAATTTTTCCTGCAAACTCATTTGCCGAGGTGTTAGGAACGACTTTTATAAACAGTTTTACACCTTCATTCGTTTGTTCAACAATTGCCATCAGGACTCACCGAATGTTTTCTTATTTCGTAAATAGTGATGATAGTGTTGTGCAAACCGATGCGCCTCATCGCGAATTGCTTGGACTAACTTAAGCCCTTCGTTATTTCGTCCAAGTTTAATTGGCGACTCTTTATCAACCATATAAATAAGTTCTTCTTTTTTCGCCAAACTAATAACAAGCGGTGGCTTCTTGTCAAGTTGTGCAAATGCTTCCATTGCAGCAGACAGTTGCCCCTTGCCGCCATCTATCACAATGACATCTGGATACAGTTCAAGTCCCTCTCCAGCATCACGATACCTACGAGAAATCACTTCGCGCATCGACATGTAGTCATCGTTCTTCGCTGTCTTTATTTTGTATCTTCTATAGCCCTCTTTGTGCGGACGCCCATCAACAAAACTTACTTTTGCTCCTACTGTTTCGCCGCCTTGCAAATGCGCAATATCAAAACATTCAATGCAACGAAGTTCGGAAGAAACACCAAGTGCTTTTTGCAAAGCACTAACTCCCTTAGTTGGATCTTGGGCAAAAACAGTTACTTCCGATTGCCACTCTACATCACTTGAGGCACGGTCATCTAGTTTTATCAGTGCTTCAACTTGGTCACGAAGTTCTGCCGCCTCTTCATACGCTTTATTTTTTGACGCAATTTCCATTCGATTCCTAAGTTCGCGCAACATCACACTTCGCTTTGAGGTTAAGAATCGCAGAAAACTGTTTATATCTTCACGATAAGCATCTTTAGTTGTTTTATTTGCACATGGAGCAGAACACTTATGAATTGCGTGTAACAAACATGGTCTAAAATATTTGTTTGATGGTTCATTCTCTCGTATTTCAAGAGGGCAAGTTCGAAACTTAAATATCGATTGCAACATATGAATAGACCGGTTCAATGCACCAGATGATGTGAACGGACCAAATATTTTCGCACCTTTAAATTCGATATCACTTGGAGAACGTGTAATAAAAACCCCCGGAAAATCATCTTTCACAGTGACGGCTAAATATGGATAAGTTTTTCCATCTAATTGCAGCGTGTTGTACTTCGGCCTGTAATCTTTTATGAGTCGAGCCTCAAGGAGTAGCGCCTCCCACTCTGTTTCGCATTCGATTATTTCAATATAATCTATCTCTTGAAGCATTCCCTGCTTCCAAGGTCCCAAGTCGGCTGATTCAAGAAAATATGACCCAACTCTTTTTTTGAGAGACCTCGCTTTTCCGATGTAAAGCAGAAATTCATCCTCCATACGCATTAAATAGACCCCCGGGGAATCAGGTAGATTTTTTGCTACTCCAGCCAGTTTTTTTCGCTGTTTTTCCCGTTTAGATGCAATGTTTTCGCTCGTCATACGCTTTCTTATTCTAACAGCGGATATATAGAGATATTCCGTTGTTTTCTGTCCCTGAATTGAGTACAATACACGACTCAATTCGTTTTTACCCCTCACGCCCCCTATTTGGAGAATATGACAATGAAACAACTTCTTACTTTAACCCTCGTAGCCGTTCTCGGTTTCGCAGTTATTGGCTGCAATAAGACCGAAAAGGTTAACGCTAGTGCAACAGCAGCACAATGCGACCCAGCGAACTGCGGTGACATGAAAAATTGTGATCCTGCAAAATGTGCAAGCATGAAAAAAGCGGGTTGCGACAAAATGGGAACCGCTGACTGTCCAATGGCTGCTGCTAAAGCAAAACCAGCTGCTGCAGGAGATAAAAGTTGCTGTGCTAGCAAGGCAAAAGCAAAGCCAGCTGCTGCAGGTGCTTGTGACCCAGCAAAATGTGGCGATATGAAAGATTGTGATCCTGCAAAATGCGCAAGCATGACTAAGGGCGCAAAAATGGACTGCGATAAAATGGGCGGCAAAAAAGATGGCAAGATGCCAGCTGGTTGCCCAATGTCCGGCAAATAAATCACTATTGATTTAAACCAAACAGTAAAGCCCCGCCTTCTGGCGGGGCTTTTTTTACACCAACATGCAAACATATCCAACGCCCGCAAAGGGGACACCCGTGATTCCACCGCTAGCGGTGGAATTGTATGGATGTCTTTTCGTCAACATGCAAACATATCCAACGCACGCAAAGGGAACACCCGTGATTCCACCGCTAGCTGTGGAATTGTATGGATGTCCCCCGGCAAAGACGTTCTGAGTGCTAAAATAACCACATGACCACGATGCTCTTACGCTATGGACGAATAATCAATAACGGTCAAGACTTCGTTGGCGACGTTCTAATTCGTGACGGGATCATCGAACAAATATGCGATTCAAAAATAAGTGAGTCGAATTGCGACGTTATCGACTGCGAGGGGTGCATCATTTCTCCAGGACTTATCGATATCCACGTGCATTTTCGCGAGCCCAGCAGTGGGAATCATGAGGAAACCATTGAAACAGGCATTGCCTCAGCAATTAACGGCGGCTTTACGACTGTTTGTACTATGCCAAACACTATCCCACCTATCGACACCCCCGAAATGGTCAAATCGGCAATCAATCAAGCAAACCAAATTGGGAAATGCCGAGTCCTCCCGACCGCATGTGCAACCGCTGGCAGAAAAGGTGAAACCATTGCACCCATCCAAGAAATGGTTTCTTCAGGGGCAATCGCAATCACTGACGATGGTGATGTTGTCGAAAACGATGAGATGATGACCGCTGTTTTAAAGGAATGTGCAAAAAACAACGTACCGTTCATGCAACATTGCCAAGATCCAAAAACAACTATCGGTGGTGTCATGAACGAAGGTGAAATCCAACGAGAACTTGGCTATGGTCCTTGGGCACGATCAGCAGAAGAATCAATTATTGCTCGCGACATCCTACTCAACGAATCCATAGGTGCTAAATGGCATGCCCAACATCTCAGCAGTGGTGGTAGTGTTGATTTAATTCGGCAAGCGCAATTAAACGGGCAGCCAATTTCAGGAGAGGCATCGCCCCACCACTTGTTGCTGACTGATGAAGCATGCCGTGACCTTGGAACTATGGCGAAAATGAACCCGCCACTTCGGGAGCAACAAGACATCAATGCTCTTAAGGAAGGAATCGCAGATGGAACAATTACAATCCTAGCAACAGACCATGCTCCACATCCAATGCACACCAAGGACAAACCGTTTTCCGACGCATCCTTCGGCATAGTCGGTCTTGACTGTGCACTTGCCCTATATGCCAAGGCGCTTATCGAGGATGGTGTCATCGAGTGGCCGAAGCTACTTACTATGATGACTTGCAATCCAGCATCGCTCATCAACCGACCCGACTTAGGCACGCTGAGGGTTGGTGGAATTGCTGACATATCGATTATTGACCCTAATCTCACTTGGAAAATTGATGCCAATACCTTCAGCTCAACGGCTCGGAATTGCCCATTCGATGGGTGGAACGTCAAAGGCAAGGCGATTGCGACACTATACGGTGGTTCTATCGCATTTCAAGACTCCACCTATCGCGTTGAGCATTGCAACAAGGAATGAATTAGTATAAAATACCCCGTTCAGTTCTCTTTTTGAGCAACGACCATTGGTGAGGTGGGCTCACCTACTGGTTGCACTTACTACCGTAACCAATAGATAGAGGTTACAAACGTGAAGCGCCCTTGTGCAGATGTTGCCCACACATCTTGCCGGTGTCGCTGTAAAGGAATGATTCATGAGCGAATCGAAAAACGACATTGTCAGCAATCTCCTCGAAGCTGGCATCCACTTCGGACAACGCCGAAGTAACTGGAATCCAAAGATGAAACCTTATATCTGGGGTGTTCGTAACGGACTTCATATCATTGATATCCGCGAAACAGTAAAGGGTTTACTTCGCGCTAAGAAGTTTATTCAAGAGACAGTTTCAGGTGGAAAAGACGTTGTTTTTGTTGGAACAAAACGACAATCACAGGCAGCGGTTCAAAAATACGCAAGCGAAGCTGGAATGCCTTGGGTAACAGAACGTTGGCTCGGTGGAACTTTAACTAATTTTGCAACAATTCGATCACGGCTCAAGCGTCTCAATAAACTTGAGAAATTAGTTGAGTCGGGTGAAATTGAAACGTATTCGAAGAAGATGACATCTCAACTTATGAGAGAGAAAGCAAAAATTACCAGAAACTTAGATGGCATTCGAAATATGAGCAAATTGCCAGGTGTAATGGTTGTAATTGATGCCAATAATGAAACAAATGCTCTACGAGAAGCAAAAGCCCTTCGCATTCCAACTATTGGACTAGTAGATACTGATGGGGATCCAGAACTTGTAGACCTTCCAATTCCTGGAAATGATGATTCTCTACGTTCCATCGAAGTAGTTATCGCATCTCTTATGGAATCAGTAAGTGAAGGTTTACAAGGACGACATGCAAGAGAGGTTGCATTAGAAAAGAAAGCAGCAGAAGAAGCTCGCGCTTCTGCTGCACAAGAAGAAAATCGACAGCGATCTTCACGAACTACATTTAAAGCAGATGAGGAAATACCTGCTGCAGAACCTGAGGGTTCAACTGCAACTGCCGTAGCAGAAGAAGAAACAGAACCAGCTACTAATTCTGACAAATCATAAACACTGTAAAACTATCGGAGAAATAACTATGAGTTTTACCGCAAAAGACGTAATGGGTCTTAGACAAAAAACAGGCCTCGGTATGATGGATTGCAAAAAGGCATTAACCGAAACTAATGGAGATCCTACTGCTGCTGAAGAATGGTTAAGGGAAACCAAAAAGGGCAAAATGGACAAGCGCACTGAACGGACTACGGGTGAAGGTCAAATTTGTATTGCTATCAACGATGACTGCGCAGCAATCGTAGAAGTGAGAACTGAGACCGACTTCACTGCTAGAAATGAGAATTTCGTAGAAGCGGTAGAAAAAATTGCCAATCTAGCCCTTGATGCAACTGATGGTGAAGTGGAAGCAAGTGATGAGATATCTAAATATGTTGACGACCTACGTATAACAACTGGGGAAAATGCAAACTACGCTCGGGGGTTTAAATACAGCGGTGGAAATTATGGACAATATATTCACCATGATGGCAAGAGAGCATGTCTCATTAGATACTTGGGTGATATCGATAATACGACTGTGAAAGGAATCTGCCAACACATTGTCTTTCATGATCCGATGGGAATTTCAGCAGATGACGTTCCTTCTGAGACAATTGAGAAGATTCGCACTGATGCTATTCAAGAAGCAAAAGATACAGGTAAGAACGAAGAAATTGCTCAAAAGATGGCTGAAGGCAAGGTCAGAAAGCACTTGCAAGAAAATACACTCCTTGCTCAGAAGTACGTCCTCGACGAATCAAAGTCGATTCAAGATTTGCTCACTAACGGAGCAAGTATCACTGCATTTATCCGCTACACTCTCGGCGGCTAAGTTCTCCAAAAAACAAATTTTAAAAAACCTCGCCAGTGGCGAGTTTTTTTTATTGCTGTAAGTTAATTCCACAGTGAAATTAATTTGGTTCTCAGAAGTCCAGCAGGCCGCCCTAACTTTAGCAATAACAACGAGTTGCAGTTATGTGAAGCGTTTTAAAAGTGAAAAATCAATTTATGCCCGCTGGCGCTCCACCCTTTCTTGGGTCGCTTGCGGGCTTCAAATAGCCATCTTCTACTTGAATTACTTGCACAACACCGATGTTTGGTCTTGTTTTGATTTCATATCCAATCCCAGACAAATGTGATTCTATTGATGAATTACGATAATTCTCTTCTACGTAAACCCTATCGGGTAGCCATTGATGGTGGACTCTGCCTCGATTTAGCGCTTCTACTGGTTCGTCACCAAACCAGAGAATGTTGAGCAAAACTTGAACGACTCCAGAAATAATCCGAGGACCACCAGAAGCACCGAGTGCCAAAACAGGAACACCATCGCGGGCAACAATTGTCGGTGACATACTTGATAGCGGTCGCTTTCCTGGCTCAGGTAAGTTTTTGTCTGATTGCCGAAGTCCATATACATTTGCACCGTTTGGAGACGAAAAATCATCCATCTCGTTATTTAACATAAATCCAAATGGACTAACAAAAACAAGCGAGCCAAACGAAGTGTTAATGGTTTCCGTTGCAGAAACCATCATCCCGTCTTTATCTACGACGCATAGGTGGCTTGTCCCATCATCATCTGAAGGTGGCGTAACAGAACCATAAGAATAAGTGTCTGCGGTTTCACCTATCACAATTCTTGAAGCCAACTCATCAAGATACACTTCATCGAGTAACTCCTGCACTGGAACATCAACGAATGCAGCGTCTGCTAAATGCTCAGCGCGATCTGCGAACGCATGCTTCATGGACTCAATTAATAATTGAAAAAATACTGGTTCGTCAAATTGCTTTGCACATAACCGAGAAAGCAATCCAACTATTTCTGCAATTGCAACACCGCCACTGCTTGGTGGTGGCATTGCGACTAGTACATCACCTCCACCAATATCTATTTTCAAAGGCGTTTCCCATCGAGGCGCATAATTTCCCAAATCATCTAAGGAAAGGTGTCCACTCGTTGCCTGTATTATCGATGCTGCTACCTCACCTTGATAAAATCCACTGGCACCTTTTTCCGAAATCAATTTGAGCACTTTTGCCTGCTGTTTGTTTTCGGTAAGAGAATCGAATTCGATATCTGCATAATCAGGATATTTATTAAGAATCGGTTTGAGTGACTCAACAGCTGCCCGAAATGCCTTGTCGATTTTGTACGTCCCATTTGCCAATCGAATTGCAGGTGCCATCACTTTCTCGCGAGTTAACACTCCATAGCGATCGTGTGCAGCAAGCAAACCAGCAACAGTTCCGGGAACCCCAACTGCTGTACCACCAACACGGCTACTGTGCGTTTCAAAGAATTGTTTGTCTACTTTCCCAGGGGCGGTTTCACGGTAATTCAATGCAACTGGTTCCATATCTGGTGAATCAATCAACATAAACCCGCCACCGCCAATGCCGCAGGAAAATGGCCGAACGACACTCAAAGCAAAACTTGTTGCAACTGCTGCATCGACTGCATTGCCTCCTTGCTCAAGAATATCAACTCCTGCTTGCGATGCCAAGTAGTGGTCTGCAGCAACTGTTCCGCCCGTATATGTTTGTTGCTTTGCAGCACAACCAAACAAACAAAAAAGTAAAACGAAACATTTCAACATGCGCCTAGTTCCTCTAGCATTGCTTTTGCCTGAATAATATCGCCAATTCGATTGTCACCACCTTCGCGTTCGATGACTAGATTACAATTCCCAGGCACAAGTTTCAAAAACAACTTCCAATCCACGTCGCCTTCCCCAGCAACGGTTTCCGTTCCCCATGTTCCCGAAACTTCAGTAACTTTTGCATCCTTAATATGTACTTGTTTCACCCAATGTTGAAGTTTTTGCATCGCTTCAATCGGATCGCCCTTCCCATACAAAATCATGTTCGCTGGGTCGAAGTTGACACCAAGAGAAGGGTAAGAAAGTTCTTCCAAAACTGTTACAACGCTGTCCGCTCGTTCTTGACCTGTCTCTAACCCTAGCAGCAATTCTCTATTTGCAAACTCTTCTGTAAGTTCACTCAAACGTTCGAGCATTTTCCTCCGCTCACCACATTGCTCCTTCGGAATAAATCCAGCATGAAATGTTACAAGTGAAATCCCCATTTCAGCAGCAACGTCACCTATTCTCTTGGCATTTTCTATAGTCGACTCCCACATTTCATCACGTCGCAATCCGCCTGTCTTTGCAATTGTATCCAGCGACGTGTAATCCTCACCAAATGCCTCAAACATCCCACTAATAACTGTGATGCCTGAGTCCCTAAGAACCAACTCGCATTCCTTCCAAGCAGCATTATGCATCAGTGGCAAAAGTGCCAGTTGAATACTATCTATCCCACACTCTCTGCAGGCAGAAACGAGTTCTTGGGGGTTCTTTGGCTGTACGCTCCAACTACAAAATGCTAATAGTCGACTGTTCATTCAAGGTAGCATAGAATACACACTCAAACCAAGCACACCATTATGAGTATTTCTTCAACCCAATCTTCTCCACCACCTGTGGAACAACCGCCAAAGGAACAATGTGAAACTCAACCAGTGGCAGAGGAGAACTTGTCTTTTTGGGAAAAGGTTGAAGCTTATATAACACGATTGAGTACCAAAAATAATTTTTGGCATAGAGTGTGTTCACTAATATGGTTGCCATTTGCCTTTCGCAGTGGAATCTCCATGCGACGAATTTCTCGTGACCGTTTTACCGCAGTACTTCCATTTAAACGATCAAACAGAAATTTCTATAACGCTATGGCTGGTGCCTCGTTGCTTGGGAACAGCGAAGTTGCGGCTGGAATGTTTTTATTCAAACATTGCGGAAGCGACTACGCCGTTGTTTGTAAAAACATGTCCTATAAATTTCTACGTCCATGCTACGGTCCAGCAATTTATAACGTTCGCGATGCAGAGCAAGTTGGAACTGAACTTAACAATCAAATGAGTACTCGTAAAGAGTTTAATATTACATTCATCATGGACATTACTCAAAAGTTACATAAAAAAGGTCGCGAAGTCCGAGTTGGCAGATGCGAAATCACCTTCCACTGCACACCAAAGTCGATGATGAAGGAACGGGCAACAAGACGCAAAGCCCGCGACCAAAAGTGAACGTTTTAAAAACCATTGGTTGGGGTTTGTATCTTTCGTGCAGTTGGACATGGTGTATTGGTATGTTCTTACCTGTCATTCTGATGCATCGATATGGTTGGCTCGGTTTTTGGATTTTTTCAATACCAAACGTTATTGGCTGCACTGCGTTTGGTTATGTTCTTAGAACACCTGAGCGCTCAAAAGAACTTGTTGAAAAATACAAAACCGCAATTTCACTTTTTGCAATCGTCACCGTTGCGTTTCACATTTTCTTTATCGCAATGATTGGGCTTGTCTACTTCAATAATTTTTCATTAGGAGTTATGTCCCTTTGGGTTCCGTTTTGCATTCTTCTTGCAGGTGCATTTCTCGCATTTCTTCCGACAAAAGTATGGCCAATCATTGCAGCCATTCTATGGGTATTTTCGGTTATTGCTGGGCTTACATTCCTCCCCTTTAAAGAAGTACCACAAGGAGAAATGCCATGGCAAGATGCGATTTGGCTCTTGCCTATTACGACATTCGGTTTTTTCTTAAGCCCATATCTTGATCCAACATTCCACCGAGCGCTTCAATGTTCACCGAGTAAACATTCGTTTGGTATCTTTGGCCTTACTTTTATTGTTATGATTGGAATAACAACTGCATATTTAGGAATCGCATCTCCAAATTTAGATAGCACTATTTTTAACTTTAGCATTTTACTCGGGCTGCATTTTGCACTGCAATCAATCTTCACAATTGGAGCGCACATTAAAGAAGGTCTTCGCATCGAACTTGACAAACGAAAGCCGTTGTTCATTGTAATTCTTGCTTTTGCATGCTTGATTGCTGTTGGGATTGCCCACCGAGCAGGTGGTGTTTCACCCTCAGGAAACTGGCTGCCTCAGTGGCAAGATGATTATCTAAGGTTCTTTGTGTTTTACGGTTTAATTTTCCCAGGCCTTGTTGCAACGTTCATGCTCACCAGACGAACTTTCACACCAATACGCGTTGCACTCTTTGCACTCATTGCGTTGCTATCACTTCCCCTGCTTGAAATCGGCTACCTCGGAAATCAAGCGTGGCTCTCGGTCTTGCCCGTAGTCGTACTTCTTACTTGGGCTTTTGCTGATAGGACAAAGTCCGTTTCTTAAAAACAATCCCGCGGGTAAGTTTATTGCTCGCAAAGGGGACACTCAAGTTTTTACGCAAGCCGTAAACTACTGAATGTCCCCGCAGCAAAGACGTTTGGAGTCAGGTCGAAATTACCGTGGGTCGTTTATTTCTTGCCGCAACATTTTTTGTACTTTTTGCCGCTTCCACATGGGCATGGTTCGTTACGTCCAACAGTCATTGTCCCAGCACCTTTTGACTTAATTACCTCAGAAGCAGCGCGAGTTGAGTGTTGGGCTGCTTTTGATCTCGAAGACATTTGCTTTTGATGTGGTTGTTGAGTTGCTTTTTGTTTCTGTTCTTGTTGTTGTTTCTGCTGTTGTGCTGGCACACTCACTTGCATTTTTGCTTTAAACACCAAGTCGCTAACCCTATCTTGAATGTGCTCAAACATTTCATCAAAAAGTCGAGCACCCTCCCGTTTATATTCGATCCTAGGATCAAGTTGGCTAAATGATCTAAATCCAATTGACTCTTTTGCTTGATCCATCTGATATAAGTGGTCTTTCCAAACACCATCAAATATTTGCAACAGTACTGTTCGTTCAAGTTGTGCCAATTCTGCACGCTGTATTTGTTTGATCTTTGCTCTTGAGACAGCCAGCGGATCTTCCTTCGCTTGTTCAATTTCTTGATCTAGCAATGCGAAGTTCCAGTTTTCTCGTAACCACTTATCTATATCGCCATCACTTTCATCCACAATCCTCTGAGCACGACGCTCGTAGCGATCGTCGTCCCATCTATTGGCTTCTTCGACTAAGAACTTTTTCAACTCTTCAGGACTGTTTGAAGGTAATGATTGGGGTGTCCAATCTAATTCGTACTTGAGTTTTACCCAGTTACAAAATCCTTCAATTGCTTTTGCTGGATCTTGCTGCATCCTTACGTTTGTCATATCCATCATAAACTCGATTGGATACTCTCTTTCTCTGATGGAATAAACATCCATCGCTTTCTCCATTACAAGATCGACTGCTTCGTCTGGCTCAAGATTGTCAAAATCACTTGGCTTACACTCAATGTCAAATTTTGATTTCGCCCATTTAGTTAATTCTTCCTGAGCATGCATCGGGACTAAAAATGGATCTAGCGGTGAGAGGTCAATTGCTTGAATTTTTTCTGCAGCAGCGTCTTCTATTCTTTCAATAATTTCTTCACGAGACATTTCAGTTGCTTCAGCAATTGTAATATTACAATTCCATGCAGAAGCTCCCCAATCAACTGCTCCCTTGTAATCCCAAGTGGTTTCATCGCGTTCTGCAACTTTACCTTCCCCTAAATCAATTGTATCTGGAAGATACTCACCGATAGTAACGCGAATAATTTCTACTGATTCCTCAAGGGAATCACGAATTATCAATTTATGTAGATCCTCGCGATCTTTTCCAACAATTCTATCTGCTTCTATGTCAACGTTCAGATTCTCGCGAATCCACTCTGACATACAACTCGCAGAATATGAGGGGTCAAGATAGTTGCAAACCGAATCAGTAACTGCTTTCTCTATGTAATCGAAGATTAGTTCGCGAATCTCTCTACCCTCTAAGACCTGCTGTCGCAAATCGTAAAATACGTGCCGTTGATGATCCATTACTTCATCGTATTCAAGAATATTCTTACGAACTAAAAAATTCCGCTCTTCCACTTTTCGCTGGGCTTTTGTCAATGCCTTGGTCAGCATGTTGTGTTCAATCGCAACACCTTCCTTCATGCCCATCTTGCTTAAGAGTTGCAACGTTCTTGGACCTGCAAACATTTTCATCAGGTCATCTTCTAAACTCAAGAAGAAACGTGTTGAACCATTATCACCTTGCCGTCCACTACGACCACGCAACTGATTGTCAATTCGCCGTGCTTCGTGACGTTCGGTTGCAATCACATGAAGACCTCCCATGTCTTCAACACCTTCAAAGAATCTGAGTTTGTGCAACAGGCAAGCTCCACTTCGATCTATGTCATCAATTAATTTGCCTTCCTTTGTGGAATGCGCCTTATCGCCATCCACCCACCAGCAACAAGTTGCCCACCAGTACTCTAACAGTTTCCGGCGAATGTCAACCTCAGACATTGACTCAACATCTGCTTTACGGAGTCCGAGTTCTTTTGGCGCAATATGACGATAGATTTTTGGAACAACTTCATCAATGTCCATGTCTGCAGTAACATCACGAGGGCAAAGGTCAGTACGTTTCCAATGCTCTATCAATTCAGCAGGTGTAAATAACGCCAATTTAATATCTGTACCTCGTCCAGCCATATTTGTCGCAACAGTTACTGAGCCAAGTTCACCAGCGAACTTTACGATTTCTGATTCTCTCTCGTGTTGTTCGGCATTTAGAACTTCGTGATTGATATTAAACCTACCTTTGAGCAGTTCACTTAATTCTTTTGATTTTTCAACACTGGTTGTACCTGCTAGAACTGGTCGACCTACTCGATACATGGAATATATTTCTTCTACTGCTGCATTTGTTTTATCTTTAGATGATGTAAAAACAAGATCATTGTGGTCATTACGAACAACTGGAACGTTCGTAGGGATAACCAAAACATCAAGACCATAGATTTCATAAAATTCTGTTGCTTCAGTATCTGCGGTACCAGTCATACCTGCAAGTTTCTCGTACAACTTGTAGAAATTCTGAATGGTAATTGTTGCCATCGTTTGCGTCTCTTGTTTAATTTCTACGCCTTCTTTTGATTCGATTGCTTGATGCAACCCATCTGACCATTGACGCCCTACCATCTTTCGACCTGTATTTTGGTCAATAATAATAATGCTCATCACCCCTTTGTCATCTGGGGCAACCATGTAATCACGGTCACGCTGGTAGACAGTATGCGCACGAATCGACTGTTCTAAAAGGTGAGGTACATCCATGTTTTCGCCAACATAGAACGAACCAATATTTGCTTCTTTCTGAGCTTCAGCAACTCCTTCGTGTGTTAACGTTGCTCGTTTTTTGTCAAGTTCAATTTCATAGAATTGAGTGTACTGATCTCGGTTCTGTTCAAGTTCTGGAAGATCTTTTTTCGCCACTGCCATACGCTCTTTGAGCGCAGGTATTGTCGATTTATCCATCGCATTCCGAATATCACCTTCAAGACCACTTATCTTGACTAGACATGATTGCACTTCTTGATCAAGTTTTTCCCATGGTTTTTGCTTTTCAAGCAAGTGCTTTGCTAGATTATCAGCAAGCTCATAACGTGGTTGGTCGTCATGAGCAAGACCAGAGATGATTAGTGGTGTTCTTGCTTCATCAATTAGAGTCGAGTCAACTTCGTCAACAATTGCAATTTGTCGGCGTTTTTGAACTTGCTCTTGTGGGGTCATCTTCATGTTATCTCGAAGGTAATCGAATCCGAATTCTGCGGTTGTTCCATAAACAACATCACAGTGATATGCCAATTGTTTTAGTTGTGGGTGTTGCATGTGCTGAGGATGGATTGCTCCAACAGTTAACCCCAACATTCTAAAGAATGGAAAAGTCCAGTCTCGGTCACGTTGAACTAGATAATCATTCACTGTAACAACATGTACTTGCTTACCTTCGATTGCAGCTAGGTAACAAGATAGAGGGGCAACTATTGTCTTACCCTCTCCTGTTTTCATTTCAGCAATTCGACCTTCATAGAGAACCACCGCACCGACGAGTTGCACGTCAAAGGGGCGAGCGCGAAACGGTGGTTTTGACTGTGGATACAGCTCTCGAACTGCTTCGTACAGTTCAGCAGGAATATCTACAAATAACCATGGCGGAACTGGCTCAACACTACCAAGTAATTCGCGGTCTGGTTTGCGGTCTTCGGTTGCCTCAATTATTTCTTTTGTTTCATCGTAAAGTTTTCTGGCAGATTCCTCTAACTGAGATGGATCAAACTCATGAACTGGGTTGAATATATTCCGTATACCTACGGATCGATCCATTGCCTCGCGGGCGATTGCGAAGACCTCTGGAATTAAATCCGTTGCTTTTTCACCGTCAGCAACCCGATTCCGGAACTCTTCTGTTTTTGCATATAACTCAGCATCTGTAAGAATTCTGGTTTCCGACTCAAGTGACGAAACCTGCTCAACCAACTTTAAATATCGCTTGACCATTCGATCATTGCGACTACCAAATACCTTACGACCTACTGTACTTACTACTGGAACGCCCATGCGTCACCTCTTAACTTGTTTTGAAATGTGAAAATAAACGAGAACTGAAAACAATTAGCCAAGGTCGGGTGGTGGCAAATTGTGTAAGTCCTCGATATCGGCTTGTGGAAGTTGATTGCCGTCGAGTATTTGTGGATTCCATATAGTTGGAACTCCCAAATTTTGAGATAGTGATGAGACCTCAGTCAAAACAACACCACCATGCTGCGAAACGGTCCGAATGAGTACACGATGAGTTGCTATTGTGCCTGTAGTGACAGATCCACCAATACAGCACATCAAAATCAGGACTGTCACAAAAGTTGTTCCACGGTCACATCGCATTCTCATATTATACCCAAACGGTGGAGTGACAGTCACTAATTGGTGACCGTCACCATGTCGTGGGTGTCCCCATGTAAGATGTGTGTTATGGATAAGATTGAACTTCAGGTTGATGAGTTGAACTGTGCAGCGTGCAGCTCAGCAGTAGAAAAGGCCTTAAACGCAGTTGAAGGTGTAAAATCGTCGGCTGTTTCTGTTGCGACTGGTCGAGCGACAATTTCTGGTACAAACCTAGACGGTGATCAACTTGCCAAAGTTGCAACCAATGCTGGTTATCCTTCAAAAGTGATTGACGAAGGTATTGATCCAGCCAAACTTGCAACCGAGATTGAAACAAGGCAAAAGAAAAACGCTTCTAATTGGAAACGACGGGCGATTCTAGGGGTTTGTATCTGGGCACCATTTGAAGCGCTACATTGGAGCGCTGAATCTATAGGTATCGACGGTCCTTGGATTCCATGGATTATGTTCGTTGCCTCAACAAGTTCGATGATCCTTGTCGGTGGCGGATTCTTTAGTTCAGCAATTGGTGCGGCAAAACGATTGCAAACAAACATGGACACCCTCATCACGATTGGCGCATCCGCTGCATACTTCTTTTCTCTCTTCATTTTGCTCTCAGAAAAGTTATTCAATCAAAATCTTGGCTACCCAATGTACTTCATGGAAGCAGCGGCATTACTTGCCATCATTAGTATTGGACACTGGCTCGAAGCAACTTCATCTGCAAAAGCTGGATCTGCAATTCGCGAACTTCTTAAGATGCAACCAGATAAGGCGGAAGTTGTTGGCGAAGATGGGACAACAACCACTGTTCCCACCGGTGAAGTTGGTGAAGGTGTTCGATTACTCGTTCGACCCGGCAGCAGAATTCCAATCGACGGGAAAGTTATTGAAGGAGCCAGTGAAATAGACGAGTCAATCGTTACGGGTGAACCGCTACCAGTAGAAAAAAACATTGGAGATGTATTGATTGCTGGTTCAATGAATACAACTGGTCAACTCATTCTTGAAACAAGCGTTGATGGCAAACACACTACTGTTTCAAGGATTGCTCAACTCGTTACAAACGCACAATCAAGTAAAGCGAGTATACAACGAATCGCCGATAAAGTTTCGGGCATCTTCGTTCCTATCGTGCTTGCAATTGCAGCAATTACCATTATCAGTTGGATTATCGCAGGTGATATTGAAACCGGATTTGTCTCTGCAGTAACTATTCTTGTTATTTCCTGTCCATGCGCACTTGGTCTAGCAACACCAATGGCTGTGATGGTCGCAGCGGGCGAATCAAGTTTGCGAGGCATTCTCGTGAAGGATGCTGGCTCTCTTGAACTCGCTGGAAAAACCGTCACTGTTATTTTTGACAAGACGGGAACGCTCACTCTTGGGAAACCTGTCGTTGCGTCCGTTGAACCAGTAGGAAACAATACACAAGACGATATCCTCAAATATGCCGCAGCAGTTGAGGCGCCAAGTGAACATCCAATTGCATCTGCTATTGTCAATGAAGCCGAGAAACAAAACATCAATGTTCCTACAGTGCAGGCGTTTGAAGCAACTGCTGGTATCGGTGTGCGTGGAACAGTTGAAGGGAAAAATGTAGCGGTACTTCGTGACGACGCTGCAACGTGCAAAATCGAACTTAATGGAAAAACTATCGGTCGCATTTCTGTTACTGACGAAATACGTCCAGAAACAAAAAGTACAATCCAAGAATTGCACTCGTTCGGAATTGAAGTACATATGCTCTCTGGCGATAGAGATGAAACAGCAAAAGCAGTTGCTACTGAAGTTGGTATCAAACTAGAAAATGTGCACGCAGAAGCATCGCCTGCTGACAAAACCATAATCGTCTCCTCACTCCCTAGGCCAACGATGATGGTTGGTGATGGTATTAACGATGCTGCGGCTCTTGCGGCTTCTGACGTTGGAGTTGCAATTGCGTCTGGAACCAACGTTGCCATGGAATCAGCATCCATCGTTATTCCTGCAAATAACATAGAAGCGACCTCAGAATCGGTTCATATAGCAAAGGATGCTCTTAGAACTATCAAGCAAAACCTTGTTTTTGCCTTTATGTACAACGTTGCAGCCATCCCGTTAGCCGCTTTTGGGGTCTTAGGTACTCATGGTCCTCTAATTGCTGCAGCAGCCATGGGTTTTAGCGATGTTACGGTAATTGGTAACGCAATACGCCTAAAACATAAACTTCGTAAACGTCGTATTAAAAGCAATAACCAACAAAGGCACGCGTTTGCAACTTGAAGCACAATAACTTATCTGGAGTGATCAATGATCGTTTCTTCATTAAAACAACTCGACCCCAATGACTTTGACCAGAGAAAAGCGCAACATCTATTACAAAGAGCTGGATTCGGGGGAACTCCTCAACAAGCAGAATCACTTGCAACACTAGGTTTAGAAAAAGCTGTCGATTACATAGTTAATTATCAGAATTTACCTGACCCAAATCCACCATCACTCGTTGATTATGACAAAGACATCATTCGACCAGCAACTCGTAGTGAGCGTGATGCAATTCGAAAAGCCAGACAAAGCGGCGATGAGGAAATGGTGGAAAAGTATCGAAATGAAAGACAACGTCGCCAACGGGCAGACCGAAAACAAATTGCAGAAATGGAACGATGGTGGTTCCAGAGATTGGTGTCAACGCCTAGACCTCTTGAAGAAAAACTTACATTATTTTGGCATGGTCATTTTGCAACTGGTTACAGAACAATTGAAAACAGTTACCACATGTTTTTGCAGAACCAAATGTTCCGCGATAATGCCATGGGGAACTTCAAAGAGGATTTGGTCCGCGGAATCATTCATGATCCAGCTATGATTAAATATCTCAACAATCATCAAAACCGCAAGCAAGCACCGAACGAAAATCTTGCAAGAGAGTTAATGGAACTGTTTACATTGGGTGAAGGAGAAGGTTACACAGAAGATGACATCAAAGAAGGAGCACGAGCTCTCACTGGTTACACCGTTGAAGACGATGAATTCGCCCTACAAACAAGACAACACGATACTGGGACAAAGAAAATATTTGGTCGTACAGGAAACTTTGATGGTGATGATTTTGTCGATTTGATTTTCACAAGACGAAGCGCATCATCATTTGTTATTGAAAAACTGTACAAGTTTTTCGTGAATGATTTACCTCATGGAGAAACTGATGAGTCCAAGGGATATTTAACCTTACTTTCTCGATTATTCAAGAGAAAGGACTGGGAAATAAAACCAGTAATTGAAACTATATTTCTCTCTGAACATTTTTATGATGAATCTAATATGAATGCAATTATCAAAAGCCCCGTTCAACTTATTGTGCAAGCAGCAAGAACATTGAATCCACCCCAAAGAAAAAAAATGGTCAGAACTCTAGCAGTTGCATCTGACATCATGGGACAACGTTTGTTTGCCCCACCATCAGTAAAGGGATGGGATGGCGGGCGGACTTGGATAAATACTTCAACAATGTTTATGCGTCAGAATACTATTCTTTACTTACTAACTGGGCAGCGTCCAGACGGTGAAGCGTGGGAATCGGATGGAACATATTACGATGCGATGGCGTTAGCTTCAGGACACACAAATAATCCTAAAGAAGCTATTAAATATCTCATTGCTTCTCTTCTGAATATCGAGTCACCTAGCAAAGATCGCATTTCATCTCTTGAGGATTTCATGAAGACACAGCACAACAAAATTAACAATAAAACAGTAACTGGATTGCTTACACTCATTACTTCAATGCCAGAATATCAACTGTGTTAAGGATAAAAAATGCCACATCATCACAACGAACATGAATCAAACCAATCCACTGGAACTAACGACGCTTATAGTAGGCGTTTGTTTATGCAACAAGGCATGGCGTTTCTTTCCATGGCAACCACTGTTCCACTCTTTATGCAACGATCGGCTGAAGGCATCATGTTACCGGTTGGCTCTCTTGTTTCATCACAGCCCGGCGTGCCGGAGGACCACACACTTGTAGTCATTCAACTTGCAGGCGGGAACGATGGTTTGAATACAGTGATTCCTTATGGAGATCGATCGTACTTCAATAGCCGCCCACAACTCGCTATCAAGCAATCGGACACACTAGAAATTCCCGGTGCTGATGGTTTTGGACTGCACCCAAACTTAACTGGATTGCGTGAACTATTGGACAATGGTCAAGCAGCGATTATACAAGGAGTAGGATATCCAAATCCAAACCGTTCCCATTTTACCTCTACAGATATTTGGCACACTGGCAATCAAAGTGGTCAAGGATATGGCTGGCTAGGCAAATATTTTGACAACACTTGTGCAGGTAAACCAAATCCAAAGGGCTCAATTGCAATCGGCAACAAAGCACCTCTTGCCTTACACGGAAAAACGCAAAAGGCAGTTAATTTTGAGACCGAAAAATTATTCCGATGGGCTGGCGGAATCGAGGACTCATCATTAGAAAAAACTTACGACGAAATTAATCGAAAAGAAACCGCAGCAAAAGAAAAAGATACCCAACTCGATTTCCTTGTTCGTACATCCCTTGATGCTCAGGTTTCATCAGACCGAATTCGTGCTGCTGTTTCCAAACAACCACTCATAAATTATCCAGACGGTGAACTTTCAAAACAACTACAACTCATTGGTTCGATGATTCGTGCCGATTTACCTACACGGGTGTACTACGCAAGTTTGGGTGGGTTCGATACGCATGCAAATCAACTCAACAGTCACGCCAACCTAATGCGTCAAGTCGGTAGTGCATTAAATGCTTTCCAAAATGACTTGGCAAAACAAGGCAATACTGGAAAAGTAATAACAATGGTCTTTAGTGAATTTGGTCGTCGAGTTGCACAGAATGGTTCAGCCGGAACCGATCACGGCACTGCTGCGCCAATGTTCTTAATTGGTGATAACGTACAAAGTGGCCTACTTGGAAAACACCCCTCACTTACAAAACTAGACCAAGGAGACCTAATTTATAACACTGATTTTCGTGAAGTGTATGCAGCCGTTCTTGAAAATTGGATGGGCGCTGATTCAAAAGCCATACTTGGGAAAAAATACAAAAAGGCAGATGTGCTAACGTAGTAATCTAAGGGGACACTTCTTGTACTACTGATTGCCAACATACCCAACGCACGCTAAGGAGACACTTCTTGTACTACTGATTGCCAACATGTCCAATGCACGCAAAGGGGATACCCAAGTTTTTAGGATTTCGACGTGACTGTCACCCAGAGTGAGTCCTCAAGCGACAGTGACTGTCACTAGAAATCGAAAATATTACTGAATTTCCCCACAGCAAGGACACTTCTTATCTCTTTGAGATAACAACTACACCTTCTTTTGTAACATCGCCCACAGTCTGCTCTGTTCCATCTGCCCAAGTGACTCTAACCTCTGATATAGGTTTAGGAAAAAGATGTTTTTGAATAGACGTTGATGACTGAAAACCAAAACCACCCGTATTCCATCGTGTTACTGTAGTACCATCTTTGAAGGTTATAACTAGTTTTGCGCCGAGACCTTTTGGATTTTTTCTATTACCTTTGAGTTGAACTATGTACGGCTCCGTGTGCGTTGAATCATTACGCAACACGCGAACATCTCCACAACGCTGCGCAATAATAACATCCGTATCACCATCATTGTCCAAGTCACCAAAAACAGCTGCGCGATCGCGATATTCTCCCTCTTGTTTTACATCTGTAAATCTATCGCTCTCTCGTTGTAACACTAGTACTGGTTGATTCCGAGAGCTATCCATTGTTTCTCTTGTTGCATTGGGATACACGTGTCCATTCACAATAAACAAGTCCTCATCGCCATCCAAATCGAAATCGTGAAAACCACAAGTCCACCCAAGCAGTGAACGGCTTGATAAACCAAGACCATACCGTTTTGTTCTATCATCATAAAAACCTGACTCATCATTGATGTGCAGAGTATTCGTGTCACTCGAAAAATTTGTGGTAAAAATGTCGGGGCGTCCGTTTCCACTCACATCTGCAATCGCAATACCCATTGTCGCTTGCATTGCACCATCACCATTAGTTGAAACCCCAGAGTGCACTCCCCTGTTTTCAAAACGGATTGGTGTTTCACCAGTGTTTACGAAGAGGTGGTTTGCCATTGAATCATTCCCCACAAAAACATCGTGTAAACCGTCCCCCGTAAAGTCAAGAATCGCTGCATTCAAAGTAAACGAAGGTTCGCTTGTAAAACCCCACTGATCTGTAACATCTTGAAAAGTGCCATCACCCAAGTTTTCAAAGACAACATCCTGTTGAGGAGCCATACCGTGTGGACCACCAAGTACATCTTCTCCTTTATACTTTGCCATTGGAGGGGGTTTATCAAAATCAAACTCCAAATAATTACAAACATACAAGTCCAAATCGCCATCCCCATCAAGATCACCAAAGCGTGCACTTGTTCCCCAGTTTGCATCACTAACACCTGCTAAATCACTGACATCTTCAAATCCATTACCCTCGCGGTTCATAAGCAACACGTTAGGTCCATGGCACGTGATATAAACGTCATCAAAACCATCACCATTAACATCACCAATAGCAACACCATTCCCCCACCGCTTAACAGATAATCCCATTTTTTCAGTTACATCCTGAAACGCAATCGAATCAACGCTTACATTTTCATACAAGCGGCATGGCTCATTCGATGCGTTCACAACAATCAAATCTAAATCGTCATCATTATCAAAATCAAACAATGCGAGGCCCGTACCGTTTACTTCAATAATCTGAGTCGAAGTTTCTGCTCCGCAAACCGTTGGAGTAATTATTGTCGGCACTTCAGTAAAATGAATGCTCGGTTGATCATGCACTGGATTGTCTTGTTGACAACCTACAACTAAAAATATG
>JASMLG010000072.1 GCA_030748805.1 Phycisphaerales bacterium
GGACGTTTCATAAAGCGGAGCGGGACGGGGATACGAAAGGTATGAAGAGGATAACCCCTACAGGTTTAGCAAACCGGTGCCTTCAGCCGCTCGGCCACCTGTCCAGAGGGAAAACTGACTAACTGTGACAAATTTGACAACAGTCTCTCGTTTCGTGAACAGGGAGTTTACCACAGAATCATGGAAGGAAAAAAGCAGACGGTGGTTGTGAATGAGTCCCCTGCTATTACTCGCACGGTCCCCAGTTGCCAACCACGATGAGCAGGTCACCCTGCGTGCAGAAAACTGGTTGAGAAAAGGATGCTGATAGAAGCGAATATCGAGATGAGTGAGGCGTGGAACATAACAAGTCCTATTTTGACACATAAAATATTCAAAGGCAAGGAAAAACTGTAGGCCCATCGCATCACGAGGCTAGAACCCATGAGGATGCCGATTTTCTGTTAAAAAAGATAATTTCATTTGTAGAACACGTTTCGTATAAGTAGAATTGAACTGATGTCTATGAGGTTCTACAACCTGATAATAGTGCTGATGTTTGCAACTTGTCAAGTTGCCGCTGACAATCTTTTTGTTTGCAGTGGTTCGTCACATCAAGTTCTACAGTTTGATGAAGACACAGGTGATGAAATAGGCCCATTCTCATTTGTAGCTAACCCAACTGGGATTACATTCCAAACACTTAAAAGCCTGCAAGAAATATCCGGCGACTTGTTCGCTTGTAGCAGTTCCTCACATCAAGTATTGCGATTTAACGGACAGAGTGGAGAAGAAATGGGACCATTTTGTTCCGTTGCAAATCCAACTGCGCTCACATTTGGTCCCCTGAGCGACCTATTTGTTACTAGCAGTTCGTCGCACCAAGTGTTGCGATTTGACGGACAGAGTGGTGAAGCAATGGGACCGTTTTGTTCTGTTGCAAATCCGAGTGCCTTAACATTTCGTAACCTAAAAAGTGTAACCAAAGTGCCTGGGGATCTCTTTGTTACTAGCAGTTCGTCGCATCAAGTATTGCAATTTAACGGGCAAACTGGAGAAGCCATTGGACCGTTTTGTTCTGTTGCAAACCCAACGGCGCTTACATTCGGCCCCACAGGAGATTTGTTTGTCTGTAGCAGTTCGTCTCATCAAGTGCTGCGTTTTGATGGACAGAGTGGCGAAGCGATTGGGCCATTTTGTTCTGTTGCAAATCCAAAGAGCCTTTCGTTCGGATCAAATGGCAACCTTTACGTTACAAGTATGTCTTCGCACCAAGTTATAGAGTTCGATGGACAAAGTGGCGAAGCGATGGGTCCGTTTTGCTTTGTTGCAAATCCTATAGCATTAACATTTAGAATTGAAGCAACAGAATGCAATGGCGACGTGAACTCTGATGGCACAGTTGATGTTTCTGATGTTCTTCAGGTCTTAAGCAATTGGGGATTGTGCAATGGGTGCGACGAGGATATCAACCAAGACGGCAATGTCAACGTCTCGGACTTGCTCATGTTAGTTGCCAACTGGGGACCCTGCGAGTAAAACTCTCAACTTGCTTTAGTTAGTTGCAATATGCATACAATGTAAATATACTTATTCTTATGAAATCCCAATTGATAAGTAATCGAAGTTATTATAGATCGTTAAATTGTTCATGCATGCGCTAATTATTACAAAGGAGTTGCGATGAGTTATTTTATTAAAGTACTAAAGAATTATGCAGTGTTTAGTGGGCGTGCAAGAAGAATGGAATATTGGTATTTTCAATTGTTCTGGACTATTTTCTCAATATTATTTTGTATCCTTGACATTATTTTGAACACGCCTAAATTTGGTTCTATACCCTATTTTGATGTGCCTTTTCAACCTCTATCTGCCATCTATTGTCTAGCGACTATAATCCCATGCTTGGCTGTAGGCGTAAGAAGGCTTCATGATATTGGCCGTACTGGTTGGTGGCAGCTTCTGTTCCTTATCCCATTGATAGGGCCACTTGTCCTAATTTTTGCATTTTTCATCATCCCAAGTCAAGACGGTGAAAATCAATATGGGCGGAATCCAATAGAAAAATGATTACTCGCATTGCTTTCATAACATTAGGATTCATTACGTCTTTCCTTACATTATTCTCACTCTACGGATTCCTTCACTCCGCAGAACTGGGAACACATTTTGCCTGGAGAATTGGATATTTCATTGCAATTCTTATTTTTGCTTCACTAAGTTTTATCTTATTTAGAAATGGAATAAGAAAACAATAAGTGGGCTTTGAGTTCTTCTCAATCAAGTAACTTTTGAACTTTCGCATCATTCAAACTAATTTACTACATACATTATCTGAATCAAGATAGCATAAGAGCATACACATAAGAATCGCCCTCGCGCCCCCTGTTTCAAAACTTCTTACCACAAAATAACACATCGCGATTATCTGAAGTTGGCGTAGGCAATTTGGGAAAATTCCTGCAAGGGATTTTCCGGATAATCGCTGTTAAGTGAGGGTGAGCGAAGCGAAAGTCAGCAAGACGTCCCAAAAATTCTGAAAGAATTTTGAGTTTTAGGTGCAGTAAATTGGGGTGGGAAAAGACGTGCGTTCTATTTCTTTTTTGCTATCGTCAAAATGAATAAACTATTTTCTCTATCAAACTTTTTTCCGTCCAAGCAAAACATCGTAGTATTTTGCTTGGACGGAATAATCGTAATCTTTCATTTTGGCCTCTTTATCATTAAATAAATTATTTGATTTATTAAACTATCGTTGTAGCACGTCTTTGGGTGGGCAAATAAATAAGCACCTAAAATTTCACTTAACACCACGTTATAAAGAGTTTTCTGACTCTATAAATGTAGATTTATTTACAGACATCCCAGTTGCCCATATTAATATAACCATTTGCCTTGTTCTTATTGGCATTTGGCAGGCATTCCCACAAAAAACTGCATATATCCTGTTGTTACTAGGATATTACTATTGAAAAGAGTGCAAATTTATGCATATTTATAGATATGCTCTTCGTAACTACCATCATCATTTCAACGCTTTCGTTCGCGGGCCAAACAGGTCCTTGGGATAATGATTTGGAGGCCTCTCTCTTTATTGACTCTCCAACTGATATTGATGAGAGCGGAGCAACCGACGTTGCTGATCTTCTTGAACTTATTAAGCAATGGGGTTCGTGCGCTAACTGCTCTGGCGACTTTGACAACAACGACTTTGTAAATGTTTCTGATTTGTTACAACTCATTGATGCATGGGGAGAGAATGAAATTCAAACTCTACCATCGATTACCGTTTCAAATGCTGGAGTGCCATGTATTACTCGTGGCCCAAGCGGCGAACTTGTTCAAATGTTTCAGTGGTTTCCAAACGGCGACGTTTCTGTTCAGTTCATAGCAAGAAGAACTTCTTTCGATGAAGGAGGAACATGGGGTGAAATTCAGTCCATACAATGGGCGAACGATAATTTTCCACATTCAACACCTGCTGATCCAAGTTTGGTCTTGCTAGAAGATGGAACTTGGCGACTCTATTTCACAAGCCATCTTATTGATGAAGATAAATATCCTGCAACATTTTCTGCCACCTCTACAGACGGGCTTTTATTTGAGTGGGAGGCTGGGAAGAGAATGGATCTGGTTACATCGGGTTTGCTAGACCCATCTATCATTTTCTTTAATGGAGAATACCATTTCTTTGCGCCTAGGCCTGGAATTAGCCATGGATCCATTTACGCAACTTCTACAGATGGAATTACATTCACACAACAATCAGATATTGTTGTGAAAGGACATACAGATACAAAGTTCCTTGGCAATCCATCAATAATTGATGACCAGTTGCGCTTCTTTGGAACACTTGAGCCCACCGATGGAGATTGGGGCGGCGTTTTTATTGCAACAAGTGACAACGCTGTTGACTGGACAGTTACATGGACGAATTACGGCGAGATTGCAGACCCAGCTGGAATTCAAACTTCAGATGGCATTTTGATGTTTGTTACTGCTCTGTACTCAGCAGAGCCGTAGTTCAACTAAATCTCTTGTTGAATAGAAGGTAGAATACGACATTCATGCCTAAGCATCATTCAAGCAAATTTTGACAAAGAGAGTTTCTGATATTATTCTTTTTATGGATGCTAGTTCTAGTACATTCAATATTCGAGAAACAAGTCTCAACATTCAAGACGTAGGTGCGTGGGGTGATCTGGTCGAGATTATTAGAGCTGAAGATGAACCAAATTTTCCCGCTGAAAAGAGACTCGAATGGAGGAAGAACGCAGTAGAAAATGATGGAAAAACCTGCATAGGATATGCCATTGAATCAGGTGATCAGACCGTTGGCATGGTCAACTATACAAATATTTGTACTTTGCCGAATGAAGGCACGCCGATCGGTTCCATT
>JASMLG010000073.1 GCA_030748805.1 Phycisphaerales bacterium
CAGTAGTTACAATACTCGCCCTATGCCTACGATTACGATAGATAGAAAACCGATGGACTTTGAAGAGGGACAGACAATCCTTGAAGTTGCATATAACAACGGCAAAGATATTCCGCACTATTGCTATCACCCATCGCTAAGCGTTGTTGCTAGTTGTCGAATTTGCCTTGCCGAAGTGTGGGCGCCAAACCCCCGGAACAACAACAAGCTTGAGCCGATTCCCAAACTGTTGCCGACATGTCAGACGCCAGCTGGCGATGGACAAATCGTTTACACATCATCACCAAAAGCAACTGCGAATCAAAAAGCAGTTATGGAGATGTTACTTAATCATCACCCAATTGATTGCCCAACTTGCGATCAGGCGGGAGAGTGTGACTTGCAAGATTATGCGTACGAGTATGGTCGCGGGGAACGTCGTTGCGATACTGAAAAAATTACACAGAGTAAAAAAGATATTGGCGATAACGTGATGCTTTATGGCGACCGTTGCATTATGTGCACGCGTTGTGTTCGGTTCACCCAAGAAATTACTGGAACAAGCGAACTTTACATTGACGGGCGCGGAGCAAAAGAATGCATCGACGTTTTTCCTGGCGAAGGTATTAACAATGAACTAAGCGGAAATGTTGTTGACATTTGCCCCGTTGGCGCAATGCTCGACAAGGACTTTATGTTTCAACAACGTGTTTGGTTCTTGAGCAAAGCGCCGTCTATCGACCCACTCACTTCAAGCGGCGACAACATCAACATCGAACACAACAACAATCAAATTTACCGCGTAAAACCAAGAACAAATTGGGACGTAAACATGTTTTGGATTACCGATGAAGTTCGTTATGGCTGGAAGTTTGTCCACGATGAAACACGCGTAACGGAAATAGACGAAGACGCACAATTTCTTGCCGCCGACAAACTCAAGCAATCAAAAAGAATCGCTTTGCTTGTTAGTCCGATGCTCAGTTGTGAAGATGCTTGGTTACTTGGCGGGCTTGTACGGTCAATTGATAACGGCGCAATCATTGGAGTTGGACCAGTTCCAATCGTGGGCGAAGACAAGACATTCAAAAGCGGGTTTACTATTCGCAGCGAAAAAGCACCAAATGCCCGCGGTGTTCAACGTGCTTTAGGTGATTCGCTTGATTACAGTGAATGGAAAAAACAGGCGGACAGTGCGGACACAGTTGTTGTGACAGGAAATTATCCTGAAGCGTGGGACACCCCCGAAATTGCTGACAATCAAACGCTTGTGTTAATCGACACACTTGCAAACGAATTAACCCAGAGAGCAGACGTGTTCCTTCCTGCGGCGACTTGGGCCGAAAAATCGGGCACGTTTGAAAACTTCAACAACAAATTGCAACTGTTTGAACAAGCAATTCATCCACTTGGCGCAAGTCAAGCAGAAGGTCAAATTGCAATGAACTTGCAAGCACTAGTTGATGATATGGAGTCAACGATGTTTAACGCGGCAACCGTTCGACGCCGCATGGCTGACGCGGGAATCGCTGGCATGCTTGAAGTTGAACTTCCAAAAAATACAAACCTTGTTGATACCGATATGCCGCTCTCTGAAGTGTAGATAGAATCGAACGGTTCGTCCCAGAAGAAATTACGCTGCATCTCCCGCAATAACCCTGCCAATTTCTTTTCTTGAAACGCCCATGCGCACTAAACTTTCAAGAAGAAGGTCAAGCGAAACTGTTGGGTCACAGTTTTCAATCTTAGAAACTCTCGACTGGCTCGACCCTAGTTTTTTGGCAAGATTATCCTGCGTAAGATTCATCTCGTTACGTTTGAATTCAAAATAGACAGTAAGCGCTACTCTAATTTCCACAAGTTCGTTTTCTTCAGGGGTGAGATTTAAAAACTCGGCAACTGTTCCGAATTTCCATCCAGCTTTTTCTAATCTTTTTTGTCGTTCTTTGTTCATCCTAATTTCTCGCTTATGTACTCGTTTAATCTTTTTTTACATTTTTTGATGACATGGTTTGGGGTACTTCTCGGTTTCTTGCTAAAAATATCTAAGACAACGATGTTGGCGTCATCGATAGCGCAAATAACTCTCCAGATGCAATTAGTGTCGTTGATCCTTAACTCTAAACACCTTTGCCCAATTGACGGCATTGGCCTTGCTTTTGGCATGCGCACAATCTTGCCTTCTTGTAGAAGCCGAAGGTAATGCCCTGTTTTGATTCTCGCCTCCATTGAGAAGGGCGGAGTTTTAATCTCGCCATGGAGCCACACAATTGTTTTTGCATTTCTGTACATACCCAGTATAGTATGTCAGTTCTGGCATGCAACTCAAAAAAACGACTTTTTTCGTGCTATTTTAAGTGTATTCAGAGGGTTTCCGCTTCGTGGTCCGAGATTACTCCACCGATTCAAATTCGGCGGTGAAGTGCCGAAGTGCGGCGGGTTGCTTTGTTATGCGAACACCTTTGATGGAATCTTTCATGGTGTTGATGTATTCCAATACCTCGACCACATAATCGATATGACTTTGTGTATAGACGCGACGCGGAAATGCAAGGCGAACCAACTCTTTGTCCGCCAACTTTTCGCTTCCATCTGGTTGCTGCCCGAACATCACACTCCCGATTTCACTCGCGCGAATGCCCCCCTCAATATATAACGTATTTGCAAGCGCCCACCCTCTGAATTGGTCAAGGGGGATATGGGACATCCACGCCTTTGCATCAAGGTAAATTGCGTGCCCACCGGGCGGTTGCAAGATTGGTATTCCCATGTTTGTTAACCGTTCGCCAACATACGCGACCGTACGAATACGATACGCTAAATAATCTTCACGAAGTGCTTCGTACAAACCAGTTGCAACGGTTTCAAGGTCATACCCAGCAAGCCCGCCGTAAGTCGGGAAACCCTCGGTCAAAATTAACATTGATCGGCATTGCTCTGCAAGTGCGTCATCATTCAACGCAAGAAACCCGCCCATGTTTGCCATGCCGTCTTTCTTTGCGCTCATCGTTGCGCCATCTGCGAGAGAAAAAATCTCACGAGCGATGTCAATTGGTGTTCGGTTTTCGTTGCCTTCTTCTCGTAATTTAATAAACCAGGAATTTTCGGCGAAACGACACGCGTCAATAAAAAACGGAACACCGCGTTCTTTACAAAGTTTACTTACTGCGCGAATATTTTCTAAACTAACGGGTTGCCCACCGTTTGAATTATTTGTAATAGTCATCATGACCAACGGGACTTTGTCTGGCCACTGGTCGAGAATTGATTTTAATTCATCAATATCCATGTTACCCTTGAAAGGTGCAATACTTCGCGTATCACTACTTCCGGGGGTTGGGATGTCAACGGCGGTTGCACTTCTTGACTCTATGTTTGCACGGGTTGTGTCAAAGTGCGTGTTGTTTGGAACTACTTGTCCTTCTTCTACTGCCGCGCCAAAGAGAATGCGTTCCGCAGCACGGCCTTGGTGCGTCGGAATAATATGTTTGTATCCAGTAATATCCTTGACAGCTTTTTCAAAACGATAAAACGAATCAGCACCTGCGTAACTTTCATCACTTCGCATCATTCCAGCCCACTGCTCATTTGACATTGCTCCTGTACCAGAGTCGGTCAACAAATCAATCAACACATCTTCTGCTTTGAGAAGAAACACGTTGTTGCCAGCTTTTTCAAGAGCAGCGACTCGTTCATCGCGGGTTGTCGAGTGAATCGGTTGCACCTGACGAATACGAAAGGGTTCAATAATCGTTTTGAATTCCATTTGTTCTCTTTTGTTTCTCTTCTTATCCAATAAGGTGTTCAAGAATTGCCATGCGAGTTGCAACACCGCTTGTCACTTGCGAAAGAATTAAATTGTGCGGAGAACTTTCAATGTTTGCAACGTTGTCATCTATTTCTAAACCGCGGTTGATAGGACCCGGATGCATGATGGCCCCAGGAAAATTGGCGAATCGTTCTTCCGTTAACCCAAACCTTTTACGATAATCTTCGCCGATTGTTGCATCTCGTTCAAATTGCACGCGAAGCATCATGACCCCCGAAACCTCCGAAAGTACAGAATCGAAGTCACTTGAAGTATCACACTTTACATCATTGGGCAACAATTCTTCGGGACCAACCAATGTAACCTTCGCGCCAAGTTTGGTTAAACCGATGACGTTTGAACGAGCGACTCTGCTGTGCGCGATGTCGCCAACGATTGCAATGTGTTGCCCCGAAAGGTCATCGTTTCCAAAGTACCGAGTTAAAGTTACGGCATCAAGTAACGCTTGGGTTGGGTGCGATGTTGTGCCTGAGCCAGCGTTGATGACTGGAATGCCAACTTGTTGCGCAATTTCTCTTGGACCATGTTCAGGGGTGCAGCGAACAACAATTCCTGCAACACCCATTGCTTCTAAGTTCAGGGCAGTGTCAACAAGTGTTTCGCCTTTTGATGCGCTTGATGTTGCACCGAGTAAGTCGATGTAATCACCGCCGAGTCGTTTGGTTGCAACCGTGAAACTGCAACGAGTTCGAGTTGAGTTTTCCATAAAGAGGTTGGCGATAATTTTTCCACCAAGCGGTGCGTCTGGTTCATACCGATCACCCGCATCTAAAAAGTGCGAAGCACGATCCATGAGACCAAGCATGTCCTCACGAGACAAATCTTCAAGACACAAAAAATGTCGTCCATTCCACGCCATAGATTGCCTATTGTACCTCTATTGAGTCCTCCTGAATCCGATTTTTGATTTTTGTGGTTGGGGTGGTGGCGATGGCGGGTTGAATAACTGTTGTAATAGCCCAAATATCTGGTGGATTTGCTTACCCGTCTGCTCCCCTTTCTCACGTTGCTCTAGCATTTCCTTTTCAAGTTTCATGATTTGCTCTGCAAGTTCCTTGTGCCCTGCAAACAAGTGACGAAGCTTCACAAACGCTCGGATAATTTCGATATTGACCTCAACGGCACGATCGGAACGCAGGACACTCGAAAGCATCGCAACGCCGTGCTCCGTAAAGGCGTAAGGAGGTGTTCTACTCCCGCCGTGTCCACTCAAACTTGAAATCGCAATTTGCGATTTCAAGTTTGTCCATTCATCTGCGGATAACTGAAACATAAAATCGTCTGGAAATCGACTGATATTTCGCTTTACTTGCTCAACTAATCTTCGGTGCTCTTCCCCATAAAAAACCGCTAATTGGTCACTTAACAACACTTTTTTGCCTCGTAAAAGCAAGATTGACGACTCAATTTGACCTGTTTCAAATACTCTCATCTTTTTCTTTTCTTCCATACCGGTATTTTATTTTGCTCTTTGGAGATTCCTCAAAACACTGCGCTTTTTCGTACAAATTTTTAAAGAATCAAAAACACCCCGCCGTAAAACGCGGGAGTTTTTTTAGGTAGAATGCTGGGGTGAAGAAATTGGTTTTGAGTTTGATTTTTGTTTTTGGTGCTTTTGCTTTTGTTGTGCTTGGTGGTTGCGCAAGCAGGGTAACTGGTCCAGACGTAATCGTACTTGATTCGCAAACGTATTCCGCGGCGTTTGACGCAGCAGTTGCAGCAGCAGACGCTGATGGAATGAAGCCGGTCTTGCTTGACCGCCGAGGTGGCATCATTACAACAGCCCCCGCAATTGCTGGTAGTTTTTTGGAACCATGGAAACCAAAACCATCGACCCATCGACAAGGACTTGAAAATACACTAGCAATGCAACGTAGGACTGCTCGCTTTGAGTTTGTTCCGGTTACTCGAGAAATCATAGTAACAAACGACGGGCTTGATGAACTTGTTGGCCCTGATTTGCTTTCCGATTCAGGTTTTGATTTAACAATGCATGAAGGACCTATAGAACTTCGGGTTTGGGTTTATGTTGATAGAAAGTACACACAAGGAATCAGAAGAGATACTTGGTCACTTCAAAGTGAAACCATCTCTACCGTTTTACCAACAGACGAGCCATGGGAACAGGTTCCCGGAAGTTTTTGGACACCAATTACAAGAGATGTGGCACAAGAAAAAATACTCCTAGCGGGTGTTCAAGAACGAATTAATACCAATTAATCCGGTTATTCGGGTTAGTGTAGATAGAATTACATATTGGACCTTGAATGAATCCGTATTCCTGATATGTTTACAGTTGAGAAGGATGTTTTTACTACACAAAATAATTGCAACATCCACAATTTGTGGGCTTGTTTCTAGCATTTGCTTTGGGGATGTTTCTGCTGATCATGGATTGGATGATTTAATTGTACGGTTAGGAACCGGCAACGAACCAACCGGTGCTGGTGTTGAGGTTGCTCAAGTTGAAGCAACTACAGCAAGTGCACATTATGGTCCAGACACTTCTCACGCAGAGTTTGTTGGTAAAACATTTAATTTTATGAGTGGATCTACCGGTGTTTCGAACCACGCAACTAATGTCGGGAAGCGAATGTACGGCACAGGTAATTCTGGTATTGCACCTGGGACGGATACAATTTATGTTTACTCTGCAGGTGGTTGGGTACAAAGTAATTATCTACACGTAGGAACAGGTAGCAACCCTTCGTATCCTCCTGGAAACGTTTCCTTGTTTAATAATAGTTGGATTGGATCTTTTGGTAGCGAATCACTTGACAGCGAAGCACTTCGTCGAGCTGATTGGTCAGTTGATAATGGTAACGCTTCGATATTATGTGGTGTTGCAAACAGTGGCGAACACCAACCATTGATGTCATTTGGATATAACGGTGTATCCGTAGGAACCGCTGTCGGCGATCATATTGGAGGACAAATTCCCGCCGGTTACGATACATCGGGATGCCAAATACCATTGATTGTCGCAGTCCAAGGTACAACAAGTAATGCAACTGGAATAGTTTCTGGTATTACATCCCTGATTGTTGAGACCGCAGAAACACATCCAAACACTTCGGGTAATTACTTTGCCACGTTGTCAGAAACAATTAAGACCGTTTTGTTAACCGGAGGAAAGCATGAGTCAGGCTGGACTAATAATCCAGAGACAACAGGAGTTAATCGTGGAAGAACAAGCCAACCAATAGACAACATGTTTGGTGTTGGAACGGCTAATATTGATCGATCTTGGCAGGTAATGGCTGGTGGACAACATGATTCAAGCACAAGTTCACTTGATCTTGCTGTTGCTCCTTATTCTGCTTGGGAGACATGGGTGCTCGGGAGTGATCAAAGCAGGTACGTTAAATTTAATGTTCCATCTCTTGCAGATGAGGTTTCAATTGTTTTGTCTTGGCACCAACAAACAATCAGTAATTTTGGTGGGTATTCTGTTGCGGACTTTGATTTGATTTTATGGAAACAACAGGGCAAACAATTACTCGATATTACCGGAGATGATGGACTTGGTGTATTTGGCGGCGGTAATGTAGTCAGTGAAAGTAGTGTGGATAATGTTGAGCATTTGTATATTCAGAACCTAGTTTCAGGCGAGTATGTATTAGAAATACGCCGAGTTGACGCAGTTGGTGGATCTAGAGTATTTAGCGTTGGGTGGCTCTTTCCAGAACCAGATGAAGTGCCTGGCGACATTGATGGCGACGGTATGGTTGGTGTTAATGATCTCTTGATGTTGATTGCTGCTTGGGGATCATGCCCCGCAGATTGTCCTGAAGATCTTAATGGTGATGGCAATGTTGACGTTCTTGATATCCTTGTCCTTCTTGCATACTGGTAGTTTGACTTTTTCGGGGAAAGTCCCCAGTTGGCAGTCCTCTTGAAAATGGAATAAAACACAGGTTCTAAACAACGAGAATGGTTTTTGTGGTGACAGTCCCCAAGGCCCCACCCCATGTGTACACTGCGGAAATGCGAAGGAGGTCACTCACACCAAAAATAATCATGTTTGGCCTGTTTGCGTTTTTTGCAGCATTTCTTCTTTATCCAATATGGCTTACGATTCAGGGTGGATTTGAAGGCAGGGACGGAGGGTTCACAATTCACCATATTTTGACCGTTTTTGAAGACCCTGTTCTTCTCGATGGTTTTCTTAATGCAGTTGGAATTGCGATTGGGACAACCGTTCTTTGCTTAATAATAGCGCTACCACTGGCTACTCTTGCAGCAAGATACACATTCCCATTTAAGGGAGTGTTTTCTGCGATGATTTTAGTGCCGCTTATTCTTCCTCCATTTGTAGGAGCAATCGGACTGCACCACCTTCTTGGGAAATATGGAGCAATCAATACCCTTCTTGTTGACATTGGTTTCTTTTCTGAGGGCTATGACTTTATTGGAAATGGTGGTTTCTGGGCAATTGTTTTTATTGAGGCACTTCACCTCTATCCAATTTTGTATTTAAATGCGACGGCTGCTCTTGCAAATCTCGATCCAGCACTTGAAGAAGCCGCCGAAAACATGGGCGCAACTCCTTGGCAGCGATTTAGACAAATAGTTCTTCCGCTTATTCGTCCGGGACTTTTTGCAGGCGCAACCATCGTATTTATATGGTCGTTTACTGAACTCGGCACACCGCTTATGTTTGATTATCAAACAGTAACTCCAGTACAAATTTTTAATGGCATTAAGGAGATGAATACCTCTCAACAACCATACGCATTGACTGCGGTAATGCTGTTTGCGGCTGTGTTGTTTTATCTTCTAGGAAAAATGGTTTTTGGAGGTAAGGCATACGCCATGTATTCAAAGGCATCGGTGCAGTCATCTCCTGAAAAACTTACCTCTTTAAAGGGGTGGCTAGCAATGTCAGCGTTTTCCTTCGTAATCGGTCTTGCTGTTTTACCCCATATTTCAGTGTTATTTACTTCACTTGCGGTTGAGGGCTCGTGGTACAAATCTATTTTGCCAGCGAGTTGGACGTTTGAACATTACGAAGGAGCTCTAAGCCACCAACTTGCGGTTGGTTCAATCAGTAACAGTTTGCTGTACTCCTCGCTTGCTGTTGTGATGGATTTATTTATTGGAATCCTTATTGGATATATCATCGTTCGCACAAAAATCAAAGGAAGATCTTTGCTCGATGCATTTTCTATGTTGCCGCTAGCAGTACCCGGGCTTGTCATGGCGTTTGGTTATGTCGCGATGACTCTTCGGTGGCCTTTTGGAGAGGGAGATCCTTTAGAGGGTTGGATAGATGTGATTGGAGCAAATCCAAATCCGATATTGTTGTTAGTAATTGCGTATGGAGTCCGCCGACTTCCGTATGTGGTCCGTTCAACAGTTGCTGGTCTAGAGCAAACAAGCGGTGAATTAGAAGAAGCAGCAATGAACTTGGGTGCCGGAAGAGTTCGTGCGGTTCGAACAATTATTATCCCCTTAATTATGGCCAACCTCATTGCAGGTGGACTACTTGCTTTTAGTTTTGCAATGTTGGAGGTCTCTGATTCGCTTATTTTGGCGCAAAGAGAGTCGCATTACCCGATTACTAAGGCGATTTATACACTCTTTGAGCGCCTTGGCGACGGACCGTACATTGCAAGCGCTATGGGTGTTTGGGGTATGGCTCTATTGGCGGTGACACTAATTGGCGCAAGCGTTTTAATGGGCAAAAAAATGGGTGCCATTTTCCGCGTTTAAATACTTTTGTTCTGATTCCATTTTTGGGGAACGTAACTCCAATGGAGTCGGACCACAAAAATTGTGCCATATTTAGGTCTGGGAGCACTATAATGCTGTGTTCCAATGCCATACACACTTACACCTATGGAAGAAGCGTACGATTTAAATATCGAGACGTTAGATGAATTGCAAGGACGTGCAGAGTGTGAAGATAGATGGATTCTCAACTTTGGACCTCAGCACCCCGCCACCCACACAACTCTTCGTTTAGTTCTTGAACTAGATGGAGAGAGAGTTGTGAACGCAACACCACACATCGGTTACCTACACAGTGGTTTTGAAAAACTTGGTGAACATCAAAATTTCAACCAATTTGTTTGCACTGCTAGTCGTATGGATTATGTAAGCCCAATCGTTAATGACATCGCCTGGCACCATGCAGTCGAAAAATTACTCGACATCGATTTAACCCCAAGATGCAAGGTCTTGCGAACAATTCTCTGTGAACTTGGTCGAATTCAAAACCACCTACTTTGTGTGGGTGCTGCAGCGCTTGACCTCGGTGCGTTCACGGGTTTTCTATATGGTTTTAACGAACGAGAACACATTTACGACATTATGGATTACGTTTGTGGTCAAAGGTTTCATCCCGACTACACTCGTGTTGGTGGTCTTAAAAATGATTTGCCATGCGAATCAACTTTTCAAAAGATGGTGCACAACTTTATTGATGTGCGCATGCCAAAAGCAATTGGTGATATTGAAACGTTGCTCAACACCAACCGTATCTTTATTGATCGTGTTGAGGGGGTTGGAACTATTTCAAAAGAAGACGCAACTGCTTGGTCGTTGACCGGTCCACTTGCACGTGCTAGCGGTGTCACTCGAGATCTTCGCAAGGACGAACCCTTTTTGTGCTTTGAGGATAACTGGGATGGTCAGGGTGCAAAAGCAGTTGACTTTGATGTTCCTATTGCAACAACAGGCGATTGTCTGGCAAGGTATCACGTCCGCCTTGAAGAAATTAAACAATCATGCCATATTATTCGCCAACTAATCGATGATATTCCAGATGGACCACTTGATGTGCTTCCGAGCGCGGGTATTAAGATGCCATCAAAAGATGAGGTCTACAACTCAATTCAAGGAACGATTCAACAGTTTGAGTTGGTCATGCCAAACCGTAGTTTTGAATCACCGGTTGGCGAATGCTACGCAGCAATTGAAGGACCAAACGGTGAATATGGTTTCTTTATTGTCTCAGATGGTGGACCAAATTCGTATCGAGTTGCCCCAAGACCGTGTTCGTTTATCAACTTCCAAACTTTTGCAAAAATGTTTGAGGGACACCAACTTGCGGACCTTGTTGCTGTTTTGGGCTCATTAAATATTATTGCTGCAGAGCTCGATCGGTAAGGAAAAACATGGCTTGGACTGCAAAACAATCTGCGAATACTAAACTCCAAAAACGTGACGAACCATATTTGACACCAGAGTTAATGGATAAAATCACTAAGGAAATAATGCCTCGTTATGCAACTGGGCAAGGTGCTTTGATGACAACACTGCACGAAGTGCAGCACACTTATGGATACATACCCTGGGAAGCAATGGTTGAAATTGCAAAAGTGCTTGGTATAACACCAGCACAAGTTGCTGACGTTGTTTCTTTTTATGAGGACTACTCCAGCGAACCGCTTGGAAAAAACGTAGTTGGTATTTGTCAGTCCATTGCTTGTGAGGTCTGTGGTCACCAAGCACTGATGGACCACTTAAAAAGTCGACTAGGTGTTGATGTGCATGAGACATCGGCTGATGGAAAGTTTACATTACTGGGTATGGAATGCATTGGCTCTTGTGACAATGCACCGTGTGCGCTTGTTAACGGAAAGCAACACAACAATCTTTCCATCTCGATGGTTGATGAAATCGTTGATAAACTGAGTGACGGCTCATGATGGCTGCGAATAAGAAAAAACCTTTAATGCGATGTCTTGGAGAGTTTGTTGGCCACATTATTCATGCTGTAAAAAGGGACACCACAACCACAGAAATGAACCGAACAGTCGAAGAAAAAAAAGAAGGTAACGTAACATTGCGCCGAACAACGATTGACGAAATTGAAATCAAGCAAGAGGATACAGAAGGTGACTAATCAGTTTCTAACAAGAAATATTCCAGTTGAAAGAGAGAAGCGTCACACACTTTCATTCGATGAGTATGTTGCCAATGGTGGTTATGCAACATTGAAAAAAGCATTGCTTATGTCGCCCGATGAAGTTGTTACTATCGTAAAGGACGCAGAACTTCGCGGTCGCGGTGGAGCAGGTTTCCCCTGTGGATTGAAGTGGACTTTTTTGCCAGAGCAAGATGGAAAACCACGGTATCTTTGTATTAATTGTGACGAAGCGGAACCCGGAACATTCAAAGACCGCTTGCTTGTTGATTTTGACCCACACTCTGTTATTGAGGGCATTGCAATTGCTTGTTATGCATGCAATCTTGAAACGGCTTACTTCTTTATGCGTGGCGAATGGGTAGAACAAGCAAAGATAATGCAACACGCAATCGATGAAGCATATGCAAACGGAATTTTTGGTTCGCAGGGCTTGATGAATGGCGCTTCAAGTTTTACAGTTGAGTGTACATTGCATCGTGGATCGGGTGCTTATATTTGCGGCGAAGAAACGGCGCTACTTGAAGCGGTTGAAGGCAAGCGTGGCTGGCCAAGAATTAAGCCACCCTTCCCTGCGGTGAGCGGATTGTTCGGAAGACCAACAATTATTAATAACGTTGAAACACTTGCAGCAGTAACTCAAATAGTTGAACGAGGCGCTGCATGGTGGCAGTCACTTGGTTGTAAATCATCAATAGGCGGTCCCGCAAGTTACGGTGTAAAACTTATGGGCGTTTCAGGTCACGTAAATAACCCCGATGTATTTGAAGTTGAACTTGGTATTCCTCTTCGCACTCTTGTTGATACGTATGCTGGCGGCATGCGTGATGGCAGAAAGTTTAAGGGTGCAATTGCGGGCGGGGTAAGCATGGGCGTTCTTGGTCCGGATCAATTTGAGGCAGAAATGGATTTTGATATTGGCACAAAGTACGACGTGATGGGTCTTGGTACTGCTTGTCCAACTATCTTTGATGAGGATACTGACATGGTTGCTGTTGCTCGTAACATTGCACGTTTCTACAAAAATGAATCCTGTGGTCAATGTACACCTTGCCGGGAAGGTGCTGACTGGATTTACAAATTACTTTGCCGCATTGAGTCAGGTGAGGGTTCTATGAAAGATCTCGACCAAGTTATCGAGGTCTCAAACTCCATGGGCATCATGCCCGGTACAACAATTTGCGGTTTATCTGATGGCAATAGTTGGGCTGCAAGGACAATTATTAATAAGTATCGAAGTGAGTTTGAAGCCCGCTGTAAGCCATCTATGGTCCCAATAACTCCAATTACTTCTTCTTAATTTGTTTTTATGTGTATTGCTTGTATATTGCGTATAGAAATGGAAGAGTCAAACGAACAACTTGACCAACCTCCGCCGACAAACGTTACCGTTAGTGGTGATGTTGACGTTGATTACAAATGGCTAGAGGAGCGCGCAGTTGCAGCGTTGTACTATTTGCAAAAAGATAAATCCGAGGTTTCTGTTCGTGTTGTTGATGACACTGAGATGTCGAAGTTGCACCGCCAACATTCTGGTGTTGAAGGTACAACAGATGTTTTAACATTCGCCAATGGTGGTGACGAAAATACTTTCCATGCTGACATTGCGGTTTGCATAGGCGTTGCAGAACGTGAAGCAAAAGAGCGAGGGCATTCAGTGCAAAATGAATTATTGCTTTATATTGTGCATGGCATATTGCATTGTTGTGGATTTGATGATCACGACAAAGAATCCCATGCCTTAATGCACGCTGAAGAAGACAAGATTCTTTCAGCAATAGGTGTTGGTTGTGTTTGGAGCGACAAGCCATGCTAGAAACGCTTTGGATACTATTAATTATTATCCTTTTCTTTTGCACTTGGTTTGCAACGATAGAACGTGCAATGATGATGACGACACCCCTTGTGTTACGACATGAACTGGAAGTAAGAGGGAAACCGCATCGTGGTCTCTGGATTGAAGAACAGTATGAATCCACCTTGCAATCGATTTCATTTGTTAAGGGACTTTGCTTGCTCTCGATTCTCGCTTGTTTTGTTTTGATGTTTGATACACACCCAATTACATTGCAAGCATTTATATATGGCTCTGCAATTGGATGGGTGGTTATTTGGATTTTTGCATCTGTTATAGCTGGTTCAATCGCAAAATCGGCGACTATTGGGTCTATTACTAGAAGTTGGGTAGTAATAAGGTTTGCATCTATGTTAAACCCCCTCATACGGTGGTGGATTGAAGGCGTAAACGAAATAGTTCGACGTTTAACAGGGGCAAATTTAAAACAGAACGATGGATTGAATACTGTTGAAGAACAACTACTTCGTTCGATTGAACACTCACAGCGAGAGGGTGGTATTCCAGCCGAGGCAGCAGAAATGCTTGAGAACGTTGTGGATCTCAGCGATACCGATGTCGGTGAAATCATGACGCCGCGAACTGACATAGAAGGCATTGAATGTACAAACGACATTTCTGAAATACGAAAATTTGTATTGGAATCAGGACGGTCTCGCATTCCTGTTTTTGAGGAAAATCTCGACCAAATAATTGGAATTCTCTACGTAAAGGACTTAGTTGGTTTTTTGGGATCAGAAGCAAACGGTTTTGAACTCAAAAACATTTTGCGCAAACCAATTGTCGTACCAGACACAAAGCCAGTGCAAGAATTACTTGCCGATTTTCAAACAAGCGAAGTACACATGGCAGTGGTTATTGACGAGTATGGTGGTACTGCTGGTCTTGTGACAATCGAAGATGTTTTAGAAGAAATTGTTGGTGAAATACGCGATGAACACGATGACGCTGAACACGATGAACCAATTCTTAGCAGAATAAATGAAAAGGTTGTTGAAGTAGATGGTCGATTTAACCTTGACGATTTGAATGATGAACTTGGCATTAACTTGCCTGAAGATGAAGAATATGACACCATTGCTGGTTTTGTTCTTGCAAATCTTGGACATGTTCCAAACGTTGGAGAGTCCATCGAAATACAAGACCTTGTATTTACAACAATAAAAGCAACCGAGACCCAAATCGAACGCCTTTCGATTGGCTTTTAAAGTATTTAGGATTAATATCTCAATATTTTGAGGTGTTTACCGTTATTCTGTTCAAATCCAGATTAAAGGAAAATACAAATGAAACACATAATTACTGCCGTAACCGTAACCTCAGTTATCACACTTGTTGGGTGCAACAAAACAGAGAAGGTAACAACTAACTCAAGTACACAAACTATAGAAGAGCAACTGGAAGTAGATGTTGAAGTTGATGGTGGGGAAATCAGAGTCATGATTAACGGGAAAGAACAAGTTATCGAACTTGATGAGATTATGAAAGGAATTAATCTTGAAGATATTGACGGAGAGATGAGCATCGCAGTGATGGCAGTCACCGATGAAGAGGGTAGTGATCCCACCCACGTAATGCAGTGGGTTAGCGGTGAGCCAGAAATTGAAATGCACATGATGGGTGAACATGGCGGTCCGCCTGAAAGTATGCGCAAACACATGATGAAGATGATGGGTGAACATGGTGATCCACCTGCTGGCATGGGTGAACATGGTAGTCCACCTGAAAGTATGCGCAAACACATGATTAAGATGATGGGTGAACATGGCGGTCCACCTGCGGGCATGGGCGAACATGGTACACAGCCAATGGATATGAAAAAAATGCACGAGTGCATGACGATGGACGGAGGTGAGTGCCACGGAGAATGGAGAGGTCACGCTGATCAACTTGAGAATACTGAATTAAGAGAGTTTATTGAAGAACTAATTTCCTTTACCGAAGTCGCGATGCATTTAGAGTTGGACAATGCCGTCTCAATGATGGGAATACATATGATTCACGATGAACTTGAAGGTGAACTTCGGATGGAAGCGCTAGGAGCGATTATTGAGGGCTCTGACCAAGGGACTCCGGAACGTAATGCAGCAATTATAGTAGCCATCCAAACTATGCTAGAAGCTGACAATCTTGACGCCGCAGCAGAATATATGGTTGATTTGGTTTTATCTAACTAAGTAGTTTGTTGAACTTTTTTAAACGTGTTTCTAAACCGCCGCGAAGTGTGGATTTTCTTGGTTTATCTAAATCGCGGCAGATAATCTTTAACATTTCTACAAGCCCGTGAAAATCATTAACTGAAATTATTTCAGAAGCGACTTTCGCGGGTTTGTTTTTTTGAAGTACACCGTCGACATCTTTCATGTTGTGGTAGTTTCCTAGAGCTAAACATAAACACGTAGATAAATAACCAAAGTTACAAAAAGCAGTTGATTCACAGGTTCCACCGGGCATGAGTTTTCGTTGCCATGCAAAGTTCTTTTGTGCTTTCATGATTTCGCTTGCTGCGTTTGTGAGTTCGGGACCAAATACGCTTGTCTTGTCCCCTACTCGAAGAATTGGTCCTCCTCCAATTGGTGATTCGGGAAAACTTCTTGATGTTTCAAGGCAAAGCAATCTAGATGTTTTTGGAACTGAGCGATTTTTTGCAGCAGCAATAGCACCAACAAATCCAATTTCTTCAGCCCTAGTTAATAAAACACCAACATTCCCAAGTGCTGGGATTTTTTTGATTTTATCCAGAGCACAAATAGCGGCAGCAACCCCAGCAAGATCATCACACGCCGGAGCGTGGAGCAAATCATTTTTCACTACAGGCGGATTAAATTTCCATCGCGCGATATCATTTTTAAGCAAGATTCCTGCGACTGGTTTTTGTAGTTTTACAACGACTCTCTTAAATGGTTTTGCTTTGGAATTAAGCGATAGAATTTTACCAACGTACCCATTATCTTCATTATCAAAAACCTCAATTTTAGATCCTACAAAATAGGCATCGTGCACACCACCCCGAAACTCCATCTCTAGATGTTGTTCGTCTATTTGTTTGCGAACAATAAATGCGGGATGGTCTAAATGAGCTGTTATGTAGATTGATTTTTTTGATGATTTTCGGGTTTGCGTTAGTAGGAGGTTTCCAACTCTATCTTTTTTAATGGCAATGCCCTTTTGCCGGTTTGCCCAACGTTCTATCCAATCTACAACTCTCCATTCTTGTCCTGCTGCAGTTGGTATTGCAGTGAGTTCCATTAACCATTTCAAGTGTTTTTTCATCACACACATTTTACCGATTTAGGCAGGACTGTCTCCCAAAGTCTGACCCCAAAGGAGTCTGACCCCAAGCGGGCTGTCCCCATGTAAAATGGGGGGATGGCATTGGCGACTATTGAAGAGGTCTTAGACGACTTGAAGCAAGGCAAGGTGATTGTCTTGATAGATGATGAGAATCGCGAAAACGAGGGCGATTTTGTTGTAGCAACTGAGCACATCAACGTAGAACTCATTAACTTCTTTACAAGGATTGGTGGTGGGTATCTTTGTGTTGCTATGACTGGTGATGACTGTGATCGACTTGAACTTGGACCACAAGTTGCTGAAAATACGAGCGTTCGCGGTACTCCATTTACGATTAGCGTCGATGGACACCCAAGACATAACATATCAACGGGGATTTCCGCTGCAGATAGAGTCAAAACACTAGAACTCCTAGTCGACCCAAACTCAAGACCAGATGACTTTGTAAGACCTGGGCACATCAATCCACTTAGGGCTAGAGCTGGTGGGGTTTTAGCAAGAACTGGTCAAACCGAGGGTTCAGTTGATTTATGCAAACTAGCGGGGTTACAGCCGTCCGCCGTAATAATCGAGGTTGTCAAAGAAGATGGTGAAATGGCGAGAGTACCAGACCTTGAAAAAATATGCGAAGAACATGGGTTTAAGATGTGCTCTGTTGAACAGATTATCGAATACCGGCTTGCTCGGGAAAGTTTGGTTAAAAGAATTGCGCCAAAGTCAGGAACGCCAATCGAAACACCATATGGAACGTTTAATTTGATTGCTTATCACAGTGCAATTGATGCTGTCCCCCACCTTGCGTTAACCGTTGGAGGCGTTGGAGAACTTGATGAGTATGGTGCAGCCAAACCAATCAACGAACCAACACTGGTACGTGTGCACCGCCGAAACTTACTTGGCGATATTTTTGATGCTTCCGACCATCCTTCTGGTAAGGAACTCCGTGCTTCACTTCGAATGATTGCAAGCGAGGGTCGCGGCGCACTTATTTATATGCGACCTGAACAGTACGGCGATGAATTCATCGACCGCTTGCAAAAAATTCAACGCCCCGACGCAGATGTGAACGTACCCGATTTAACTGTTTCAGAAGAACCAATGGACAAACGCGATTACGGTACAGGCGTCCAAATTATTCGCGACCTAGGGCTTAAGAAACTAAAACTTCTTACTAATCACCCTAAGCATCTCACAGCACTTCATGGATTTGGGATTGATATCGATGAGGAAATTCCCATCGAAACGAACGGCGATTATTAGTCACGATTTCCAAACAGAATCGCCAGCCGGAAGCAAAGTTTTACTGCTTCAAGGTAGATCCAAACGAGGGTCACCATCAAGATGAATGCACAAAACCATTCCATCTGTTTCGGTGCGCCTGATTTTACTTGTTGTTCGATCATTCCAAAATCGATAATTAGCCAAAGCGAAGCAACTCCGAGAATTAGTACGTTTAGCCCAATTCCGATTAAGGCAGCACTTCCACCCTCAAATGCAGAACCAAGGGACAAAAACGGCATTTCAGCACCGAACATGCTCATCACAAATGAGATTAGATAGGTAATGAAAATTCCAAGAGTAAGAACACTTACAGCAGCAGTGAATTTCTTGGTTGGTTGCAAAATGCGAAAGTAATAGAGCGCCAACATCGAAACTAGTACGCTGACAGTAATAACAAACGCCTGCAAAGCGAGACCACCCATTGCGGTATATCCCATTTTTTCAAGCGAGCCATCTAGTGCGTGAGTGAGAACTCCAAGAAATGCCCCCTGCACCGCAGCGTAAATCCAAGCGGTTTGTTTTGCACGAAGCGGATTGGCCATTATCATGAAATACACCACAAAGATGGCGATAATGCCAGCAATAGCCAGTGGCCATGCAAGCCCTGGTTGATTTTGTGTAAGCCAAATGCCAAACATGCCACCCGCAACTGCGATCGAAGTTAGCATCCCCGTCTTATTTACCACACCACCAACTGCGGCGGTATCGATTCCGCCCGCTGCTATGCCCTCATTCCAGACCTTATGGTTCTTTAGGGCGGGATTACTTGTTTCAAGCATGTTTTTTCCGAGACTCATAATTGTTCCTCCAATGTTTGTACGGTGGTATTCTACCCATATTCAACCATGAAAACAAAAGAACTTATAAAAGCATTTGAATCATTTGCTCCAACCTACCTTGCAAATGACTGGGACAACGTTGGCTTGCTTGTCGGAACACCTGACTGGAAAGCAAACAAAATATTGCTAACTATCGATTTAACTGAAGCGGTCTTGAAAGAAGCAATTGAATCAAAAATAGACGCAATTGTTTCTTACCATCCGCCAATTTTTCATCCACTAAAATCTGTTACCGACTCATCATTCAAAGAGAGGATTGTCTTAGAAGCAATATTAAAAAAAATTGCAATCTACTCTCCCCATACTGCACTTGATGTAGCCAACGGTGGAGTAAACGATTGGATTGTTGCCGGAATTGGCAAAGGAGATGTTCGGGCACTTCGACCTTTCGGTAATTTGCCACCAGATGAAGAATGTAAACTCGTTACTTTTTGTCCTAAAGATAAAGTTGAGGACATGAGGTTTGCACTTTCAAGCGTTGGGTGTGGGCGAATTGGAAACTATGAACAATGTTCTTTTACAACAGATGGAACAGGGACATTCTTTGGCAAAGATGGTACAAACCCTGTGCTTGGTAAAGCAGGTGAATTAGAACAAGTTGCTGAATGCAAGTTTGAAATGGTTGTTTCAAAGGATTCACTTTCACTGGCTATTCAAGCCCTTAGACAGTTCCACCCTTATGAAGAACCCGCGCTTGAAGTGCATGAACTTGGCGAACGTCCTCGAAGAGACATGGGAATAGGAAGAAGAATAGTTTTCGATAAACCAATTCAAATCGATGCGCTTGCAAGAAAATTAAAAAAGCATCTTGGAGTTGGTTATGTTCGAGTGGCACCAGCAGTTGGTAAAGACGACAGAGCTCAAGTACAAACGATAGGTTTATGCGCGGGTGCCGGTGGCTCGGTGTGCAAACTTGCAATTAAAGATGGGTGTGATGTGTATATCACTGGCGAGATGACACACCATAAAGTTGTGGAAGCAACTGCGCAAGGGTGTACAGTGATGTTGACTGGTCACACCAATAGTGAGCGAGGTTATTTGCCAAGATTGAAGGAACAACTTGAAGGACTTCTCCCCAAAGCCAACATTTCCGTCAGCAACGCAGACATGCCACTGTGGACTTATTATTAATATGTTGGAACAGCCACCACACTTTTGTTGACTCGCTGTGCGGTCATCACACTTACCTTTTTAGTGCTTTGTACCTTGGGCAACTTACAACATGGTCGTTCACCATTCCAACTGCTTGCATGAATGCGTAGCAAATTGTTGGTCCGACAAATTTGAAGTTGTGCTTTTTTAAGTCCCTTGCCATTGCTTCACTAATTGGAGTTGAAGCAGGTATTTGAGAGTCGGTTTTCCACTTGTTTATGATTGGTTTGTATTCAACATGCTTCCACAAAAAATCATCGAAAGAACCTTTGCCATCCTCCATAATCTCAATCCAAGCCCTTGCGTTTGCAATCGCCCCGTTGATTTTTGCGTGACTTCGAATGATGCCAGTATTCTTGAGTAATCTGTTAATTTTACGTTTACCATAACGTGCAACTTTTTCTGGGTCAAAATTATCAAAAGCCGTTCGAAAGTTCTCGCGTTTTTTTAACACGATAATCCAAGATAATCCTGCCTGAAAACCATCTAGACACAATTTTTCATACAGAGTTCTGTCATCGTGTTCAGGTACTCCCCACTCATCATCGTGATAAGCAACGTATATAGGATTTTCTCCACACCAAGTACATCTTGCCATCACAGAAGGATACAGAATAAAAATCTGTTCTGTTTATCAAATACGAAAAGAGTGGGCGATTGTGATATGATTACTCAGAATGAAACTGCGTAGTGCAATGAAAGGGGTTTTTGTATTATGAAAACGTATGTTGTGGTTAGGAGTGGAGAAGAGATAGGGGTCTTTACCACATCTGAACTAAAGCAAAAAACAGACACAGGGGAATTAGTGCCAACGGACGAGATGCGCCAATCAGGAACCACAGAGTGGATTCAACTAGGAAGCGTTCCTGGATTTTTTGAACAATCAAACGTGTTGCTAACACCAGAAGATCCACTTCTCGAAGATGACAAATCTTTTGGGTTAAGTCCAGATTCCTCAGACCTATCTGGAACTGGTATGGAAATATCATCGGACGAAAGTGGAGGTAGCACCTGTTCAGACACTTTTGATGATAATGATATTGAAGATGACGATGTTGATGAAGAATCTATAACAGACAGTTTGCCCAAGAAAGACCCCGAACAAGCACAGTCAGAATTGGCAAGAGCAACTATATTTGCTACAAAAAACTATTTACGACGCAGCATCTTCATTAATCAAGCAGACAAAATACAGAAGTATGGTTACGTTTTACAGTGTGTTGGAATAATAATTCTTGGTCTATTTGCCTACGTTGTATTCTATAAACCAGATGCTCCTTCCCCTGTTCTACCCGCACTCGGGTGGCTTGTTGCATCTATTGTTGGTGTTGTGGCTGCTTCTCAGTGTAGAGATGCAGGCAGACGGCTTATAGCAAGCACTACAACAAGTGTTCGTGAGAACGCAACGCTTGATATGACTGGCCTGATTATTATTACAATTGGAGCAGCTATTTTTTTGGGACTAATATTTATAGCTTTCTCTTCATCTAGTTTTTGGCCTGCAATTTATGGAGTATTGGCAATGTTGGCTTCAGTGTTGGCCGCTGGTTTGGTCTTGAGTCCATCAATTACAAATGTTGAGGTTAGAGGGGTAAGCCCGATGGAAGAACTGCTTGGTTTTTTTGCTCTTATGGCAAAATCACTAGTTCTGCTTGGACCATTCGTTTTAGCATGTTGCAGTGCAATCGGTATTCTTAAGGGCGGAGTTGCTCTTTACTATTTGTGGTCAGGAACATTCGACGGTATAGTTGATATGGATGGGTGGATTTCTCCTGGAATATTATTTGTAGCCGGCGGCTTTTTTCCACTTGTAACATACGTATTTCTTTTTGTAACAGACATGATTCTAAGTATGTTTCGATAAATCAATTACCGAACAAGCCGTCTAATAAGTCAATAGGAACTGGGGCTTCGTTATTGTCGAACACCCCCCCCAGCGAGTTTCCAAAAGTGTCTAAAAGAAACTTCTCAATATTATATTCATCTTTAGGATTGTCAATAGTTCCAGTAATGTGGACGGGAATGTTTCCAAGTTTAAGATTATGCAACTCACTAAACACCGCACTAAGTTCGCTAGCCGGCACTGCCATTTCTAGGTCGAGTTCTCTTGTAACCAAATTTATAGTTCCCGAATATGGGATTGTGAATTTATTTGCTACAACTAAACGGAATGTTTTGTATGTGACAATGCCGTCGCGTATGGTAATGTGAATTGGTTCAAAGTAAGCGGGAATTGATTTTGAATGCTTTGTTTTAATTTGCTTCAGTAAGGATAGTGTCAAAGAACTGCTATCCAAGGAAACCTCGCCAATATTAATCATTAAATCTGCATTAAGTTTTGATACGTCTCCATCCAAAGATACCAGTGAGTTGGTTGCTTTTATTTCAATTGGTTTTTTTACAGAACGTATGTCAGATAAAACAGGTCCAAGATTTTTTAAAAGATGCTGGGTTAAAGATTGAGATAATGTGATTTCGGCAATTGTTGGTTTATTTGGAGGGGTAGACATCTTTCCATCAAAGAAAACAATGGTTGTTTTAAAGGCAGCATTCGGTGATGTCCCATCAGCAATTACAATCGGTGCTTCTAGTACATTATTTGCAATAATCTCTGCCTTAATTGGTGTTCCAACAGTGTCTGCCAAAAGGCCTCGGCTTGAAGTTATTGCATCTATTAGCCGAGTGTCTATTCCGTCCACAGATAGGTCAAGGTTTAACTGCCCATCTAAATCACCTCCGATTATCCTAGTGCTTGTTCCAATTATGCCAGTGTGTTGATTCCCAATATCGAACGTTAATTCAAACTTTGAGTTAAGGTTTTTGTCAATAGAGTCAATGTGCACACCCAATTCGGCAGTTGATGAAATGTGCGTCCCCGTTAATTCACTTGAGAGTTCTTTTGTAATTGTTGCGATGGCTCTTATGTTTTCATAATTAGTAATTGTGTTATCTTTAAGTGATAAAGCTCCGCTGGCATCTATTTGTTTGTTGTGGACGTGAGCCATAATTATGCTTTGATCTAAAACAAATTCTGCGTTGATTGTTTTGCCTATATCTCTCGTTAAATCGATTTTGGTAGTATTGATGTAATCAGATAAAAGGGTAGTTGAGATGTTCTCCAAATTAATGGTTCCAGACCCTTTTGGAAATTGCCTTGATATTGTTTTCCACAAGTCATCAATTCCATCAAGTTTGTTTTTATTTGTTGAGTAAAGATCTATTCCAAAATTGGTTGTTTGTTTGTTTGCAACAATATCTCCACTAGAGAAAATTTGTCTTTTAAGAACATCAGCAAATATGTTTGCGTCTAACTTGGTTATAGATATCTCATCTGGCTCATAAACAAGGTCGCCGATTAGAGAAAGATTGCCAATAAGTGTATCCTTAGTTGCACCTACTGGAACCAACCTGTCTAAGTGTACGTTTATCTTAACGTTGCCAGACATTTGTTCTTTTGTAATAGATTGCAGCAATTCATCTTTGACATTTAATGAGAAGTTTGCATTTGTAATAACACCACTCTCCCCATCATAAGCTCCAGAAACTACTAACTCTTTTGCTTCGATTGTGATGGACAGTGGGGAGTTCTTCGCAGTGCGCTGTAAACTCAAATTAAACGTATTTCCGATGTCTCTTACAGAGTCAATTCCAAGTGGGTGTAAAATTGGAGCAAACATTGTTGTTGGAGTGTTGGAAAACTCGGCAGATCCAACTAGGCCTTCTTCTTCAATAACAAACGACCCGTTTTGAATTGGATTTGAAAGTTGGGTTTTAATTAAAACCGAACCACACGTTGTTTCATATTCTGCAAGCGAAGCACTTATTGCAATTGAAACAGATTCATTTAAGTTTGGCGAAGAGATTTCGCCGTTGAGTTCAATTACTGACCACCCCCCCACTCCTTTTACTGTAGGGATTGCTGCATTGTTAGCAGAAAATGAAATTGTTCCGCTTGAACTCCAGTTTATAGAACCATCTCCGTTGATTAGATTTGGTGCATTGAAATTGGCTTCAATTATGCCATCCAAATCTGTTTCTGCTGTTACATGACCAGTAAAATGGTGGCTGGGAGCAACATCAAGAGAGCCAATTACATTTGAGAAAACCATTTCATCTTCACTCAATAGAGTAAACGAGTTAAGCGAAACATCTAAAATCAATGAAGGAAAAGTAGAATTAGATGATGTTGTCACCTCTTGAATAACATATTCAGCAGGACTCCCATCGATCTCCTTTGGAGAGGTGTGATAAACAGCATCCCCATTGATGGTTGCCTTGATAGGTTCGCTCGATGAAAGCAAAGAAATAATACTGTTGTTGATTGTCACATCTATATTTGCACGAGCGAAAGTATCCTGAACTTCTAGACCTGATATTACTTGTGGTCCACTCCAGCTGACAGTAATAGAATTAAAACTGTTGTTCTTGTTCTCTAGTATTTTGTTAGAGATTATGGTTTTTACAATAATAGGAATTGCAATATACCCAACTACTAAAACAATAAATAGGACGGTCAACCCTGTGAACAAATGCTTCTTTTTCATATTGAATACATGATACCCTTCTAAAGTCATCCTCTGGTATCCTTGTAATAATGTCTTTTACAAAGGTTCAAATTAAAGCTAAAGCTAAGGTGAATCTATCGTTGTCGGTTGGTGACATTAATGAAGATGGAATGCACTCAATTTCTTCAATTATGTCAACAGTTGATTTTTGTGATAATCTTGAAGTTACTAAACTGAATAACGACTCACTGTCTAGATATGCCATTTTTGGCGCAGACGATGCTCCAAGAAAACTAACCATTGATTGGCCAATCACAAGAGATTTGACTGTTCGAGCGCACAGAATGCTTGAGCACATAGTTGGACAAGCACTTCCTATCCAATTGAAATTAGAAAAAAGAATTCCAATTGGAGGAGGGCTTGGTGGTGGTTCTTCTAACGCAGCTGCAATGTTAAAAGCAGTTTGCAAACTGTATGAATTAGATCTTGATTTAATTCCCGTCGCTAAAGAACTTGGTTCAGATGTCCCCTTTTTACTAAACGGAGGAAGGTCGCTTGTTTCAGGAGCCGGAGAGCAATTAGAAAAGGTTGAATCAATCTGCCAACACCTTGTCTTAATGGTCCCAGAATATGGATGCCCTACAGGAGAAGTATTTGATGCGTTTGACGAAATTGGCCGAGTTTCTTTAAACGAAAGAAGGGTGCGTGAAGGAGATTTTTTTAACGACCTGTTCGAAGCGGCTTGTTCTGTTTCCGAATGTCTTCTTGAGGATTACAGAAAACTTACAGAAATCACAAAAACAGATATTCATTTATCTGGCAGCGGGTCTACCATGTTCTCTATATGCGATAATAAAGAGGATGCAGTTAATGTGTCTAAGTTGATAGAAGAAAATACAAATAACATTGTTGCTATAGCAACCTGTACAGAAGCACCAGTGATGGCAATGGAGAGAAAATGATGACAACGATGATGATTACCGACTTTGTTCCTGCAGATATTGATGCAACGACTTGGGATAACCTAAAACCCTATTACCAAAAACTTCTTAATCGAGAGTTCAAGTGCGCTGGTTGCATCGAGCAATTTCTTCTTGATAGAAGTGAATTAGACGCATCTGCTTTTGAAGCAGGTTCTAATCTTTATATTGCAATGACATGCAATACCGAGGATGTAGATGCTAAGAACGCTTTTTTATCTTTTGTTGAAAACGTTGAACCAGAACTTAAAAAAGTTGGTTTTGAATTAAATAAAAAGGTTGTACGTAGCGAATTGGTTGGCGGGTTAGATCAAGACCGATTTGGCATTTTGCTGCGCGATTGGTTTGCAGATGTAGAAATATTTAGGGAAGAGAATGTGCCACTTCAGACCGAAGACACAAAACTTGGTCAAAAATACTCTGAGATTTGCGGCGCAATGATGGTTAACTTTGATGGCGAAGAAAAGACAATGCCTCAAATGGGTGTGTACCAACAAAACAATGACAGAAGTGTTCGCGAGTCCTCATGGCGAGTTGTTGCAGAACGCCGACTTAAAGATCGTGATGCAATAGATGGTATTTTTGACAAGATGGTTGTTAATCGAAACAAGACAGCTCAAAACGCTGGATTTGAGGACTATCGTGGATATATGTTTGCAGTAAAACATAGGTTTGATTACACACCAGATGATTGCATTGCATTTCACGATTCTATCGAACATAAGTGCATGCCAATTATTAGAAAACTTGCAAGTGAGCGCAAAGATGCGCTCGGCCTAGATACGCTTAGACCCTGGGACATGGCTGTTGATTCATACGGTCACGAACCACTAAAACCATTTGATACAGCAGATGAACTTATTGAGAAAACCTCAAAGTTGTTTCACAGAATGGACGGCGGCTTGGGTGATATGTTTGACACGATGAGAGATGGCGGATATTCGTTAGACCTTGCGTCGCGCAAAGGAAAAGCACCAGGCGGTTATCAAGCAAGCCGGGATAGGCAACGTAAACCATTTATATTTATGAACGCGGCTGGCTTGCCACGAGATTTAGACACTATGGTTCATGAAGCAGGCCATGCATTTCACTTTATGCTATGTAGGCACGATGACTTGTGTTGGTACAGAGGTGCACCAATAGAGTTCGCTGAGGTTGCTTCAATGAGCATGGAACTTCTTGCTTACCCCTTTCTTGATGAATTCTACTCACCAGAAGAGGTGAAAAGAGCAATACGTAAACATCTTGAAGGAGTAGTAACTACTCTTCCTTGGGTCGCTACGATTGACGCGTTCCAACATTGGATTTACCTTAATCCAGAACACTCTCGCGAAGAGCGAACATCACAGTGGTTAGAATTGGGTGAACGATTTGGGGCAGGCATGAACTGGTCTGGGTTAGAGGAAGAACAAGAAGCGGTTTGGCACAGGCAATTACATCCATTTGAAGTCCCCTTCTACTATGTTGAATATGGAATAGCTCAACTAGGAGCTCTTCAACTGTGGTTGAAATATAGAGAAAACCCTGTAGAAGCAATAGAAGCATATAAAAACGGTTTAACGCTTGGCGCAAGCAAACCTCTTCCATCACTGTTTGAATCCGCCGGTTTGAAGTTCGACTTCTCAATAGAAACAGTGGGCACACTAATGGACGCTGTTGCAGACGCTTTGGACAAACACGCTGAATGAAATCGCTAGGCGGTATTCGTTCAATTTTGTATGTAGTTAAAAAAGCAAGGGAATCGGGTGGTCTTTGCGCAATGCTACGATCAATGCGCACAAAAAACGCCTGCAAAACATGTGCTCTTGGGATGGGTGGCCAACTTGGTGGAATGACAAATGAAGATGGCAAGTTTCCTGAGTTCTGTAAAAAGTCAGTACAAGCAATGTCATCCGATATGCAGGGAGCAATAACAAAAGAATTTTTTGAAAAATATTCTATTTATGAACTTTCATCAATGACACCAAGAGAGTTAGAGTCATGCGGGCGTCTTGTTTTTCCTATAAAAGCTGGTCCACTGGAGACACATTTCAAACCTGTTGAATGGGACGAAGCTCTAGGTGAGACATCTAAATTGATTAAAGAAATGAAGCCAGACAGAACATTTTATTATTGCAGCGGAAGATCGAGTAATGAGGCGGGTTTTTTGTTACAACTTGCAGCTAGAATTCGTGGCACCAATAACGTGAACAACTGTTCCTATTACTGCCACCAAGCTAGTGGTGTTGGATTAAGTGGGTTAACCGGTTCCGGAACAGCAACTGTACAACTGTCAGATTTATCGAAATGTGATTTAATATTTCTAATTGGTTGCAACCCATCTTCAAATCATCCTCGGCTATTAAAAAAGTTAATCGACTTAAGGCGACGAGGAGGCAAGGTAATTGTAATCAATCCACTGCGCGAAGAAGGCCTTTGTAATTTCAGAGTTCCGAGTGATATAAGAAGTTTACTTTTTGGTTCCAAGATTTCTGACGTTTATGTACAGCCAAGGATCGGAGGTGACACCTCTATACTAATAGGGATAATTAAATGGTTGCATGAAAACGGAGGAATTGACAACGATTTTACAAAGAGGTTTTCTGTTGGATTTGAAACCGTTCTAAAACAAGCGTCAGAGATATCGTGGGAATTCATAATTAAAAATAGTGGCGTAAACAAGGAAACGATTGCAGAAATTTCTAATCTCTATAAAAATTCAACATCGACAATCTTTTGTTGGGCTATGGGAATAACTCACGTTAAGGGTGGTGTTGATAGCGTTAGAATGATTGGTAATGTTGCAATTGCTAGAGGAATGATTGGCAAAGAGGGGGCTGGTCTACTACCACTTCGCGGTCATTCAAACGTTCAGGGAATGGGCTCTGTTGGAGTTGTTCCTAAGTTATCAAAACCCATGGTTAAAGCAATTGAATCGGAATTTGGAATTGTGATTCCTGAAGAAGGTGGCTACGACACAATGTCATCAATGGAAGCTGCCCACAAGGGAGAAGTAGATTTTGCTTTGTGTTTAGGTGGTAATTTGCTTGCTTCAAACCCTGACACAAAATTTGCCATCAAGGCGATGTCTAAAATTAAGAACGTTACTTATTTGTCAACCACGTTGAACCAAGGACACTTCCTAGGTCGTGGTATTGAAACGATAATCCTTCCAGTATTTGCTAGAGATGAAGAACCACAGCAAACTACTCAGGAGTCAATGTTTAATTTTGTACGGAGAAGTTCTGGAGGAGAGTCAAGGCACGAAGGCCCTAGAAGCGAAGTTGACATAATTATTGAACTGGCAAAAGAGGGTGTCGGTATTATTTCTTGGGAAAAATTTCAAGATAATCAAGAAACAAGAGAGTTAATTGAGAAATGTCTTTCTGGTTTTGACTCAACTAAAGAACACCACATTACAGGTAGAACTTTCCACAAACCAATATTTAACACCCCTTCTGGGAAACTGCATGCACGTTCTGTCAAGATTGACGAATTAGATATATTGAGTAAGTCACAATTACGACTTATGACAATTCGTTCTGAAGGGCAATTTAATACAGTTGTTTATGAAGAAGAAGATGTTTACAGAGGGCAAACAAGACGTGACATCATAATGATGAACAAGGGTGATGTAGAAGATATGCAACTTTGCGAAAATGAATCTATAGTTGTTAGGGGGAACTCTGGGGAATTAGAAGTTAAGGTGAGAATAGTTGATATTGCAAAAGGTAATTGCGCAATGTATTTTCCAGAAGCAAATGTTTTGTTATCTCACGAAGTAGACAGAGAATCTAGGACTCCGCTATTCAAGGGCGAAATTATTGAGATTGTTTAGATTCCCCTTCCCAACAGGCGTCTTAGACGAAATCGTAATTTACGTATTGGAATTCTCCGAAACTTACCACGAAGAATTTTCTTCTCTTGTTCTCCAACTAACGGACCGCTTGCTGATGCTGGTATATACCAATTATTAAAAAGAGTTCGTTTGACTAATCTATAATTTTGCGAAACAATTAAGTGATGCGACTTTTTATCTAGTAGATGATCTTCTACTAACAGAAGCCTCGGCTTCCATTTTTGTAAGTCAAACCCAAGAAGCACATCGTATTGCGTCCCTTCCACATCAATAGAAACAAAATCAAGATTATTGACATTATTATCTTCTAGTATTAAATCAAGAGGTCTAACATTGACCGTTATTTGTGATTCTACAGAAGACCTGTTATCAAGAAAAGTATTAGACAGAGTGGACTTGCCGCTGTCTTTAGCGACAGTGAAAATAGCGGTACTGTTGTCGCTGTGGGAACCGCAAGCACATTCTTCAACAACTGATTCTGGTCTATTTTCTCTTAATTTATTACACAATTCTGGTATTGGTTCAACAAGTATTCCTCTCCATCCTTCTTTTTGCAGATGCCATGTTTGTGAGAGGTCAAACGGGTTATTTGCACCAACCTCTACAAAAAAACCCGGTGTACTTGAACATAAATAATTTCGAATAAGCAATTGCTCTGCAAGTTCTTCTCGAACTTTTATATTTGGCTCGTTAGGAAATTCCATCTCCGCGACTGTTCTGTAATAGTGTTTCATCAATTATTGAACCGAACATTTATATCATCACGTGAATTCATGCTAGATAGAGCATGTTCTCTTGAAACAGAAAACTCTAATTTTACGTGTGGAATCTCTTCAATAAAACCGCGAATCGATCTACCACCAGTGTCTAAGTAAGCAGTACATACTGGTAGAACGTCTGCATCTACGCAAAGCGGCAAACCAATTATCTTGTCGTCAATAGTAAAAACGGAATTGGTAGTTGATTGAATAAGTTGTTCTACATCTTTTGGCTCAAGCAAGGGCATATCGCAACCGACAACAAGATATTTCTCATCTATATTGGACATTAGAATGGCTTCTATTCCAGCAACAGGTCCGAATTGTTCCCTATGATCGTGAATAGAAACATAACCATCAACATCACCGCCAACGATAACAACATTTTTTGCAGTTTCGTGTGCAAACTCTAACATCTTCTCTAGCATGGTCTGCCCGTTTGGTAATTCAACTAAATGTTTTGGCGAACCCATTCGCTTGCTTTGACCACCAATCAAAATTGCAACGGTGTGGCTCCACATTACATTTCAGTATTCTTTATAGTTTTGATTGTCTCACCAGGAGAAATTATGCCCTCTGTAATTACACGTGCCAAGAAGCCACAACGACCAACTATGTCTTTTTTAAGTTTCGTGCCAAGGGGATCAAGCACAAAACATGGTCTGCGAGCTTCAACTAGTTCAATGACAACTCCTCCGGAAAAAGTAAGTCGATCGTTAGGTTCTAGCGACTGGATATTTAGATTTTCGGCAGTAATGTTTTCACCAACAGCGCCATAAGGCACCTCATAACCCATTTCGGTTAGTTGGTCGAGAATTTCACTGTCGATCAAACTAACCGCCCTGTCTCTTGAAATGTGTTTGTCATGATCCCTTCCATCTCCTTCAAGACCGTCAAGTGTGACTTTACAGGTCTCAACAGGTAATTTTGGAATTCCACCCTTTGATACGTTTACAGATAGTACAAGTGCCATAACGTGGACTATACTCAACGCGTGATATTTTTCCACTCTTTAACAATAGGATTAATAACTTATTTTCTTTTTGTTGGTCAGGTGCAGGACCCAGTTGAACTCATTCCCGTAGATGCAGGAATTGAGGATCGTAACACACTAAGCGAGTCATTCAAACTACAACAGAATGACCTGAGGATAGACACATCGTTTGAAAAACTATATAGAGTAAAAGGAAATGATGGTATCTTTGTTAGAAGGTCTGGTGGATTGCACGCTGTTTTTCGTAACCCAGAATACATAGACACTACAGATGGTTCAATTCCTATTGTTCCCGCGGGTACTATTTATTGTATAGGTAGAGTAAGTTCAGAGTTGCTAGATCAACTTAGTGGTTTGTCAACTACATGTGGGTTACATACGAATGGTTCGTCAAAAACAGATGAGCCAAAAACAGATGAGCCAAAAATTAGGTGGACTCCACCACAAAAACAAACATCGACAAGTGCGATTAAAAGAACAATTAAATTTATCGATGATGAAGAGTATCGAAGACAACGATTAACATCTTTTGTCTTAGAATTAGTTCTTTCTAACTGATTCAAGCAGCGGATGGCATGTCGTCGTCTGGAATCATCATTCCCATTATTGAAGCAAGCTCTCTAAGACGCTGCTGGGCGACATCAATTGACACAGGTATTTCGTCGTATCTTGAACTTCTTTGCTCAGCAAGGCGGGAAGCAGCATATGATGGAAAAGGAAGAGTATTTCGTTCTGATAAAGACAGAGGAACCTCTTCATTGAACACATCTGTGTTGTATGGCGTTGAATTCATCACATCTTAAACATCGGAGAATAGAGATTAGTTATTCTGCTTAGATAATTTCTTGTGATTTATTAGGCCAATTAATCCGCACAAACTACCTAGTTTTACAACTGTAAAGTGATGTACGATGCTCTGTTCTATGCGAGTTTCAACTGAAAATATAGTAGATATAATTTATCCAAATGATGGTTCTCTTGATGCAATAATCAAGAAAGTTTTCCAAGGTGAGCGGCTAACTTTTGATGACGGGCTTCGACTATACAACACTGACGATTTGTGGACTGTTTGTTCTCTCGCAGATACTGTTCGTAAACGAAAACATGGAAACACCGCATATTACAATGTCAATAGGCACCTTAATTACACAAATGTTTGTGCTCTTAGTTGTAAGTTTTGTGATTTCTACCGAAAGAAAGATCAAGATGGTGCATACAAGCACTCTCTCGACGATATAAAAAAAGAAGCGGAGAAAGCGTTAGAAGCTGGTGCAACGGAGATGCACATTGTAGGTGGACTTCACCCCTGGCTCCCCTTTTCTTATTACACAGACATGCTAAGTGCTATTAAAGAAGTTGCTCCTGACATTCACATAAAAGCATTTACGGCTGTTGAGATAGTTCATCTTGCGCGTATTTCAAAACGTGGACGTGATGGAATTGAAGGAATAACCTCTGTTTTACGAGATTTAATTTCTTGTGGGCTTGAATCTTTACCCGGAGGGGGTGCGGAAGTATTTGATGATAGAGTACACGATGAAGTTTTTAAAGGAAAAATTCGCGGTGAAAAATGGATGGATGTACACCGAGCAGCACACGAACTAGGACTTAATTCAAACGCAACAATGTTATACGGTCATGTTGAATCAAGAGAGGATCGGCTAGACCACATGCTTTCAATTCGCGATGAGCAAGACCGAGTTCTTAATAAAAAAAATTCTGGAAAGTTCCAAGCATTTATCCCCCTACCATTTATTCCTGGAGTTAGCGAACTTGCACACTTGCCAGGCCCAAGCGGAATTGAAAATTTAAGAACTGTAGCTGTCTCACGATTGATGCTCGATAATGTTCCTCACATAAAAGCATTTTGGATTATGCAGACACTGCAATTGTCGCAACATATGTTGCAGTGCGGGGCAGATGATATTGACGGTACGGTGGTTTGGTATGACATTACAAAAGTATCCAAGAAAACCACACACCAAGAATGTACTGTATTTGATTTAAAAAGGGCTATAACTGAAGCGGGGTTCACACCTGTAGAGCGTGACACCCTGTACAGGGAAGTAAAAAGATAGGTGGGTTTGAGTCGACAAGTAACGTCCGATAACCTGTGTAGTCATCCAACTCTCCTGTATAGAATTTTTTGAGTCCCAGTTGTCTTTCTCTCCAATTCGAGCAAGGCCTGAGCCCAAGATGAAAGTACTCGGTGAAACACGACCCTCGTTCTTTCAATTGAATATCTACCGACTTCCTGTGAAGGAACTTTCAACATAGGATGACATTGTTTACAGGAAGCCACACCTTAACATCGGTGGAAAGCTGCCAAGAGTTTTGTCTACTTAACAAGATTTATGATTTTGGCTTGAATTCCAAACGGTCTAGAATTCCTTCAAATTGATCATTGTCAAAAAATGAAATAATTAAGTTGCCACTGCCCTTCTTCTTGCCAAGAGAAACAGAAACCTTTGTGCCTAGGTGCGCGCCCAACTGATCCCCAAGATTGTCCATATACATCTGAATAGAAGATGGGTTATTGTTGGCTGCTGCTTTATTTTTTTTGCCTAACCTCAAAAGTTGCCTTTCGAGTTCTCTTACAGACCACTGCTCACTGGCACATCTTCGAGCTATTGCCTTGCTTGTTGATGCGTCAGGAATTCCCAGTAGCACTTTTGCATGACCCATTGAAAGACGCCCATCTCGAACAGCTGTTTTGATTGGTGCGTCTAAGTCGTTAAGACGCAGAAAGTTAGAAACGCTCGAACGGTCAATGCCAAGTTGATTAGCAATGTCTTGCTGGGTTGCGCCAAAGTCAACTACAAGACGATCAAAGGCCTCTGCTCTATCGATTGGGTTCAGGTCTTCTCTTTGAAGGTTTTCAATCAGCGCCCACTCTGCAGAAGTTCTATCATCCAGATCCCTTATGATTGCTGGAATCTGATTTAAGCCAGCAATCTGTGCAGCTCTCCACCTTCTTTCCCCAGCAACAAGTTCGTAGTTTTCAACATCAGCGGTTTTTCGCACAACTACTGGCTGCATTAATCCAGCGTTATTAATCGATTCCGCTAACGAACTGAGTCCATCGTCGTCAAATACTTGTCTCGGTTGGCGAGGGTTCGGAGATATCGCTTCGATTGAAATGTAAGCAAGAGCATCCCTTACTTTTGGAGCATCCTCTGGTGAAAAAGACGATTTCTCCTCATCACCAGAGGAACCGGTCTCGACCAAGGCAGGAGGTGAAACTTCAACTGGCCTAGTCAACAAACTCTCTAGCCCCTTACCAAGACGCCGTTTTTTCTTCTGCGTTGCTTTTGCCACTAGTTGATACTCCTTTAACCACTAACTGTCCCAATAACACGTTCCACGTGGAACGTGTCATAACATCCAATTCGCGTTATCCCATGTTCTACGTGGAACGTGTAATAACATCCAATTCGCGTTATCCCATGTTCTACGTGGAACGTCAAGCCCTGGCGACTAAAAAGAAACAATAAAAAGGAACAGCGACTTTTTAAAGATCAGTTACCCTAATCCCCCGCACTGAAATGTTGAGCAAAACGAAGCTAGACGATGGTTTGGCAACATGAGGTTAACCAGACCCAATCCTCGCACCGCAACGTTAAGCACCACGAAGCAGGCCAGTGGCTTAGCAATAGAAGAAAACCAAACCTAATTCCCCACACCGCAACGTTGCGCTCAACGAAGCGGGCCAATGGTTTGGCAATATGAGGTTAACCAGACCCAATCCCATGCAACGAAACGTTGAGCACAACGAAGCAAACCAATGGTTTGGCAATATGAGGTTAACCTGACCCAATCCCACGCACTGGAACGTTAAGCAAAACGAAGCAAGCCAACCACTTGACGATATGAAGAAAACCTAACCTAATCCCCCACACTGGAACGTTAAGCATATCAGCCAAACAACCGTCTGCGAGTTGCATATACGGAGCAATAGACGTAAGTTGGCAGCACGTTCACGACATATCGAAGCATTTAACGTGTTTTATGACTGATTGTGGGTGGTGGTGGGGCTAACTTGATAGTGGAACGACGTCTCTTGGCTCGACTTTTAGGTGCATTATGTCTCCAACCTTGCCAAGATGGCTAGGATTAACTTCCATAACACGTAGAATTAGGTTACCGTCAACTTCTACTTGATGCTGGGCAACTTCTCCAAGATAAATGGTTTCAACACATTTTCCAGAAAAACCGTTTCGATCTGAAGGGGTATCACAGACAGTAATTGTTTCAGGTCTAATTGAACAAGTTACATTTATTCCTTCGGGTTTCTTAGTTGACTTTAACTCAGCAAATGGTGTAACCAAGCCATTTTGGGAAGCAGTTGCTTCAACAAAGTTGGTCTCGCCAATAAATTCAGCAACAAACTTTGAGTTAGGGTGTTGGTATACTTCATTTGGTGTTCCAACCTGATGCACTTCTCCATTTTTTAAAATCGCCATCCGGTCTGCAATTGATAGCGCCTCCTTTTGATCGTGAGTGACGTAAACGGTTGTTATTCCTAGGGTAGTGCATATTCTGCGGATTTCACATCTCATTTCTAATCGCAATTTGGCATCTAAGTTTGACAGGGGTTCATCGAGCAGAAGAACATCTGGTTCCACAACAATTGCTCTAGCTAACGCTACACGTTGTTGTTGTCCACCAGAGAGTTCGTTCGGCTTCCTGCCAGCTAAATGGTCCATGTGAACTACTGCTAGGGCATCCAGTGCTTTTTTTCTACGCATTTCTGGAGGGAATTTGCGTATAAGCAACCCATAAGCAACATTTTCCGCAACTGACATGTGTGGCCAAAGGGCATAACTTTGAAAAACCATTCCGGTATTGCGTTTATTGGGTGGCGAATGCGTTACATTTTTTTCGCCAAAATGCACCTTTCCTTCTGTCGGCTCAATAAAGCCAGCCAACATTCTAAGAAGGGTGGTTTTACCACACCCTGAAGGACCAAGCAGAAAAAATAATTCTCCATTTTTGATGTCAAGGTCAATAGAGTTGACTGCTGTTGTTTCGCCAAACTTCTTTGTCAGTCCTTTAAGATGTATTGCTGTCATTAATCGAGACAATAACAGCACATCGTAATTGTTGCACGCGTTCTCGGAACCAAAGTTTTTTCTTTGTTTGCAGTTACTTCATGTAGGATATGACTTGTGACCATTAAATCTACTCAACTCGAACAACTACGAAAGTGGCGTACACGCCCAGAAAGAGATATCAGCTTAGGAGCATCTATAGTTGAGTTACGCAAATCATTAAAGAAAACGAACAAACAACTTAATACGATACTTGAGGTGTGGGATGAGGTTCTTCCAGAACATCTGAACCAAAACGCAACTCCTACGTCTTTAAGATCTGGAACTCTTTTTGTAACTGTAAGCGATTCATCAACAGCATATCAACTGAACAGATTGGTGAGAGCGTCATTGTTACGCGAATTACAAAAGCGAAGTTCAAGAACGTTAAAGCAAATAAAAATTAAAGTTGCAAACTAAATTACCAACGCATTTCTTCTGGTATTGGTCTTACCGTTCCATCCCTGTCTACACATGCGATAACTGTTGAACCACTTGTTATTACAACATTTTCCCTAATCACTTCATACAGATGTTTTACCCGAACATTTGTAACAGAGCCCACCTTTATTCTTAGAGATAAATTGTCATCGTATTTTGCAGACCGCTTATATTTGATGTGTAATTCAGAAACAACTAAAAACAACTCAATGTCTTCCAGTTCCTTGTAGCTGCTGCCATTTTGTCTTAACAACTCTGTTCTTCCAATTTCAAACCAAATTGGATAAACAGAATTGTGAACAACGCCCATAGAGTCACACTCGTTATATCTGACTTTTAATTGAATGGTTATTTCCGTTATTGCTATTTTCCTATACAAAATCGAGAAAAAACTTCACCGATAATTTCATCTGGAGTGACACGACCTGTCACCGCACCTATTGAATTAAGTGCATTGCGAAGAGAGTTTGCGGCAATATCTAGAGTGGAGGAGTTGTCTAACACTTCCTGAAGAGAATCAATGGTATCGCGCAAACACAGTTCATGTCTTGACAATAGAGCGAGTGCTTCGAGTTTTGGTATTGGGGAGGCAGAAAGTTTGCTTGCAACCAATGAGCGTAGTTCGTCCAAGCCCTCTCCGCTGAATGCGCTGACGGCACTGCTGTGCGAGATTTTTAAATCACCCTTGGTATGAACAACAATCGTATTAGATCGTTCTTCTGGAAGTTTACAAGTTGGTGAAACACACCACAAAATCAAATCAGCATTTTGAACAGTGTTCATAGCCGAAAGTTGCATTGATGCAGATAAATCATCTGTTTGAGATTCAAACCCAGCAACATCAAATAACAACGATTCTTTTGTGTCAAATAAAACATACTCAGAAACAGAATCTCTCGTAGTTCCTGCTTTGCTTGACACTACAACACGTTGTTTTGAAACAAGCGCATTAAACAAAGCGGACTTACCAGCGTTCGGAAAACCAGCCAAAACTACTATTGGCAACTCGTGCAGTGTTTCCATTGAAATTTTTGAATCAAGTATAGAGTTAATATCATGAATGCATTTTGAAACAGTTTTTTCTAAATCTTCTTTTGATATCGATACAACTTCTTCTTCATCAATAAAATCAATTCCCGATTCTACAAGTGATAGTGTATTTACAATTTTAGTTGAGATGGGTTCTACAGCAGTTGCAAGGCATCCCTTCCGAAGCAGGGCTGCTCCCCTAAGTTCCGATTCATTGTTTGCTGAAACGGTAGCGCAAACACCTTCGGCTGAAGTGAGAGTAATGTTTCCGTTAAAAAATGCTCTTGCCGTAAACTCGCCTGCCTCCGCAAGTCGACCTTCACTTTCGACCATGAGTATATCAATTACTTTATTGATAAGACATCTGTTATTAGGTAACAGAATTTCGATTACATCTTGACCAGTGTAAGAGTTATCAGAGGGGAAAAAAGATACCAATACAGGAAGCTTGCTGTTTTCGATTTCAAGTTTGCCAGAAACCATCTTCAGTTCTATTGGCTCAAGTCCTAGATTTAACACTGAGGTAAGTGCATTAACTCCACTAACTCTAATGAGTGATTTTAAAGACCGCCCACTTGGAGAACTAACCGCAACGATGGTCGTTTCAAGATCCATCAATTAATACAATTAACCACGCTTTTTAAAATTGCGCTTCTTTGCCTTGTTTTGAACCTTTTTACGACGGGCTTCCATAGCTTCAGCCCAAGCGCGTCCCTGCTTGTCTTTTGGTTTTTTACCACGTGCAGTTGGCCGAGTTGGTTTTGGTTCAAGAGGAACGTTATCTATGTGTTTTCTAATACGCCTACTTTCAAGAATGCCAACTGTACTAGAAGTTAAAATGTAAAGCGTCAAACCAGAAGGTGCTGAATAGAGCATGAGTGGGAACAGAACAACCATCATTACTCTCATTATTTTTTGTTGTGATGCTTGTTCCGGAGTTGTAGCCATGCCCTGAGGAGACATGTACTTTTGTTGTACGAAGAAAATTACGCCCATTAAAACAGGCAACAAATTAATACCAGTAATGTTCCACAGGAAAAAGTGCTTCGGCTCAGCAAACTGACCAAAGAAGTGGTCAGATGAACTTAGGTCAGCCAAGAAAGGCCAGTCACCAAACATCTGAAAAAAACCAAAGAACGCGGGCTCTTGCCTGATATCAAACATAAAGTAAAGAAGGGCATATAGAGCAACCCAGATTGGCATTTGTAAAAACATTGGTAGGCATCCAAGCATTTGTAGTGGATTTACTCCATACTTTTGCATTAAAGCCATCTGTTCTGTTTGCACTCGCTTTGGGTCGTCGGGATATTTCTGTTTGAGTTTATCTATTTCTGGTTTTAACTTTTGCATCACTTTGCCAAAGCGCTGCATATTGATTTGCGATTTTTTTGTAATTGGGTGAAGAATTCCACGAACAATTAATACTAGAAGAATAATCGCAAATCCCCAGTCAAAAACAACATAGTGATCAAGCGTCGTTAAAACAATTGCAAGAAAATCAGCCAGCCACTGGAATGTGCAAATTGCACACATACTCGACATTTGGTAGAGAACCAAATCGCGCATGTTCAAAGCAACGTAGGGTTGATTGTTGTCAAGTACTGATCTTTGTAGCGGACCCGCATATACACCCATGGTTAGGTTAAACGAGTCCCCGCCACCAAGTGTTTTAACCGGACTCCAGAGACCAGTTAAAACATGCTGATCATCTTCTTGACCACGAGGGCTGCAAGTTATATTCTTCACTTTGTTTGTAAAGACCCTGTCACCTTCTCCTTCACTGTTTACGTCTGGGAAAACGGCCAGCGCAAAATATCTATTTGTTGAAGCAAACCAAGAAAGTTTGTCACCCTCATAGTCGGAATCTTCTGGTGGCCACAAGTCCATTTCTTTTTGTTTTGTTGTGTCTGCAAACTCAAAGAGATAATCGTTAGATTGAATGGGTGCTGCGTGATTTGGGTCAAACTCTTCACTAAGTTCCCATCCGAACCGGAATCGACGGCGATCCATATATCTAGAGCGATCTACAGTTAAAGACGGGGGACCATACTGTAACCACTGAATATGGAATTCTTGACCAGTTAGATTTTTTACATGTTGTTGTAATTTAATCCCATATTTGTTGCTTAGAACCCAAGTGCGGTTTATTGTTGCAATCTTGTTGTTGTCTTGGTCTACAACTGTTGCTTCAAAAGAAACACTGTTGTTTGTGGTTTCTATAATTGTCCACACGTTCTTTGACTCAAGTGAAAGTTTCTCACCGTTGATTACAATTTGGAATGCTCCTAAAATCGGAGCGATCGTATTACCAGTCGTGTAGGAATTTGCAAGAAGATATAAATCGTCTAATGGTGGTTTTGTCCCGCCTTTTTCTCGATAATATTTCCATGCAAGTTTTCCATCAACGGTTTCGAAAATATCAGAAAATTGAATTGAAGATATTGCAGCACCGTTTTTGGTGAATTGAACTTCCATTTTCCAGTTGTCAATTTCATTGAGAGAACCAAGTGTGACTTTTTCGTCTTGGTCACTATTTGTAACTAATGTAAGAATTTCAAATGGTTTTAAGTTTTCATTAGAAACAGCATTTTCTACCGTTTTATCCGGCAACTCTGTTTCCTCTGGTACTATTTCTGTCTTTGTTGTTGATTTGTTTTCAACACTTTCTGCTGGTTGAACCTCAGGGGTTGGTTGAATCGAATTATCACGAGGTCGCTTTGGCCCAAAGATAAGAACAGAAAGAATGCTTCCCGCTGCAAATAAGACAATAAATGGAATAATCCGCCGGCGCGTTTGTGGTGTCATTGTGTTCTGTTTCCCATAAAGGAACTACCGACCTTCAAGCAGTCGATCTCCAAGCCAATTGCTGAGGTCTGGAATGGCATGTATTTTGTTACGAACTTCCTCAATGTCGTAATCGAGTCGAAAAAAATCAACCTTACATTCTTCATCATCCAGAATTGCGTAACTAGCCCTTGGATCAAGATCTCTTGGTTGTCCGACGGAGCCAGGGTTAATAATGATGTGTTCTTCATTTTTATATTCGAAAGTGTCATCAATGTCATCAGGAGGATAGAAGTCCGGTTCAGAAGTAAAAATTCCCGGAACATGGGTGTGTCCAGACATAGAGTGCTTGGGAATTCTGTCAAATATTTGTTTCATTTTTACTGGCGAGTTAATTGCATCGTCGGGGAATAAATATTCATTAATTGGTCTTCTTGGTGTTCCATGCACGCAGAGGAAATCCTCCATTTGAGTTCTTACTCTAAGGGCACCAAGGAATTCCCATCTTTTAGCAGCTACATTTTTGTCTTGTTCAGAGTCGAACTGAGCTCTTGTCCAATAAGCGGCTTGTTCAGCTGCTGAGTTAAAATTTGTTGGCTCATACAAAGCACCATAATCGTGGTTGCCAAGGAGGCACCAGTCGCAAACATTTGCGACCATATCTACACATTCTGCGGGATTGGGTCCGTAGCCGAGGGTGTCACCAAGGCAAACAATTCGCTCAACCGATTGATCACCTATGTCTTCTAGGACTCTAGTGAGTGCTTCGAGATTTCCATGAATATCACTAATTAACGCTGTTCGCACTGGTGGTCTCTTTCCTTTGAACCGCGAATCATACCTTAGACAGCGACCCAACGGCAAATAAAGGAGTAATTGTAAATTGAACATCAGCAAGAACCGCCGTAACCTCGCCATTAACAATAGGTTAGGCACCCAATACGGACTGCTTCTTTAACGATAAAATAAGCAACTTTTAGTTAGGTAATTAACCACAAAAGGAAGGTATGGCTTTGACCGAAAGTTCACATTTTGATTTGATTGTTATTGGCTCCGGTCCTGGGGGGTACGTTGGTGCGATTCGTGCTGCTCAACTTGGTTTGAAGGTTGCTTGCGTCGACCGAGACAAACTTGGTGGTGTTTGTTTGAACTGGGGTTGTATTCCATCAAAGGCACTTCTGCATGGTGCCGAAGTGTATGACGAAGCGGTGAACCATGGCAAGGAGTGGGGCATAAACATTAATGATGTCTCAGTTGATTGGGGAGCCTTTATTGGAAAGAGTAGAAAAATCACCGAGCAACTAAATGGTGGTGTTGGTTATCTATTCAAGAAAAACAACATTGAGCACATTCGCGGTCATGCGCGAATATGCTCTGGTAACAACGGAGTAACTCCTTGTACTGTTGAAGTTCGTACACCCAATGGTGACTATTACAACGGAAATGGTGGTGAAATTGTTAAGACAATTACAGCGGATCGAATTTTAGTCGCAACAGGTGCAAAGCCCCGCGAGTTACCATTTGCTCATTTTGATGGCAAGACCATATTAAATTCATCGAACGCAATGACTTTAGAGAAGAGGCCAGACTCACTAATCATAATTGGATCTGGTGCAATAGGAATGGAGTTTGCATACGTGTATAACTCTTTTGGAACAGACGTAACAGTTATTGAAATGCTAGATCGAATTATCCCACTTGAAGATGAAGAAATTAGCAAATTAGCACAACGTGCATTTCAAAAACAGGGGATGTCATTTCACACAGGAGCGTCAGTTGATTCGATTGAAACAGATGACAATGGTGCAAGAGTCACTTTTAATAAAGGCGGCGAAGATACAACAATAGAAGCACAAAAGGTATTGGTGGCAATTGGAGTTGGTCCACGCTGTGATGGTCTTTTTGACGATTCGCTTGAAATTGAGTTACACCGAGGTTACATAAAAACAGATGCCAAAGATGTTCAAGAACCAACATACAAAACAAATATTCCTGGAATTTTTGCGATCGGAGACATAATTGGTCCTCCGCTACTTGCTCATGTTGCTTCCGAGGAAGCAGTAATTTGTGTAGAAAGAATGACCGGTCACAATATTCTGGGTGTTGATTACAAAGCAATTCCAGGTTGCACATATACAAACCCCCAAATTGCGTCAATTGGAATGACGGAACAGCAAGCCAAGGACGCTGGCATTGATTACACCAAGGGTGTTTACTCATTAAAGGCGCATGGAAAAGCAATAGCCGTAGGTGCGGCAGAAGGAATAGTTAAATTGATTGCAAGTAAACCGTACGGTGAAATATTGGGAGCACACATTATTGGTCACGATGCAAGTGAACTAATAGCCGAAGTAGGTTTAGCAATTCGACTTGAAGCAACTGTTGAAGATATTATCTCGACAATGCACGCACACCCAACCATGGCTGAGTCAATTCATGAAGCAGCTCTTGGTACTGAAGATAGAATGATTCACAATTGACTTACAAATATTCTGAAACAACACTTGACAACGGACTAAGAATTGTTGCAGAGAGTTCACCTGAAGCAGCAACTGCCGCTATTGGGTTTTTTGTAAAGACGGGTGCTCGAGATGAAAGATCAACACTTATGGGAGCGAGTCATTTTCTTGAACACATGATGTTCAAGGGAACAGAAACTATGTCTGCAGAAGAAGTTGACATTGCTTTCGACAACTTGGGTGCTCAACACAACGCGTTTACTTCTGGTGAAATGACAGCATTTTGGGGCGCTGGTTTACCAGATGTAATTGAGGATGTACACGATATTCTTGCCAATATTCTGAGACCGTCACTTCGTCAAGAGGACTTTGATGCAGAAAAAAGCGTCATCCTTGAAGAAATCGCGATGTATGAGGACCAACCATTTTGGGTTTTGTATGAAAGTGCACTTGAGTTTTATTATGGAAATAACACGCTTGGGCACAGAGTGCTTGGAACTCCAGAAACCATAAATAAAATGACAAGGGACGAGTTGGCAAATTACTTTGTTCAACAATATAGCGCAGACAACACAATTGTTGCAATTACAGGAAATGTTGAAATTGATTCGATGGTTGATCGAATTCAAGAAAGGTGTGGTTCTTGGGAACGAACTGGAGTAACTCGTACATACGATTCAATAACTCGAAATGGTGGTAAATTTCAAAAGGAAATAGATGAACTACAGCAGTGTTATTTAATGATGATGATGCCGAGCGCTTCATTTCAAGATAGTAAACGGCATGCAGTTGGTGCTCTTGGGTCTATTCTTGGGGGTGGCGATTGCTCACGTTTGCACTGGGCTCTTGTTGACAAGGGGATTGCGGAAGCAGCATCAGCAAGCGTGGACGCTCATGACAAATATGGTGAACAGTTAGCGTGGGCAATTTGTCAGACAGCCGATGCAGACAATGTTTCAGAAATAATGATTAGCGAAATGGAAAAACTTTGCAAAACACTAACTCAAAACGATTTGTCTAGAGTTGTTGCAAAAGCAGCGACTGCAGCAGCAATTGGTAGCGAAAAACCAGTCGGACGCATGCAGCGACTAGGCGGAATGTTGACCACTTGTGGTGAATATATTTCTTTGGAAGAAGAACTAAATTCAATAGAATCCTTAACAATAGATGATTTAGTGGTGTCTGCAGAAGCATTTCCCTGGTCTCCGATATTAAAGGCCTCAACTGCTGGTTAACTTATGGCGGTGTTTTCTGACAGTGCGATTTGTTTACGTTGTTGGGACTTCTCAGAAACTAGCCAAACGGTTTGTCTGTTAACAAAAGAAAATGGTTTAATTCGTGGTCTTGCCAAGGGGTCAAAACGAGATAATGGTTCTTTTTCTGGTGGTTTCGATCCACTTACTAGGGGTAATGTTGTTGCAAGAACAAAACGAAGTAGTGATCTTGCAACATTAACCGAATGGCAACTCGATCATGTTTGGTGGTCAGCAAGAAAAGATTTACAAATAAACCAGTGTGCAATATATATGCTTGACATAATTTTTAGGATGATTACTGACCAGGACCCACACACAAACATTTACGAAACACTTTTAACCACACTAGACAGAATAGAAAGAGGCCACGATTATGATTGGTCGCTTCTTCGCTTCCAATGGTCGCTGCTGGTTGAAACTGGATATCAACCAAAATTAGAGACCGTTTGTGAAACGGAGCAAATCGTTGCGTTTAGTTCAAAAGAGGGAGGGGTAGTAAAGGACACAGGAGAAATTGACAGAGTGCGAGTTCGTAAGGAGACGATTGAGATACTTCGAACGTTATTAGATGACAGGCCAAATCAACCTGCTGAGCCAGAGGTTTTAAATAGAGCAAATCGCCTTCTGGCACATTACATACGCGACATAATCGGAAAAGACACCGCTGCCATGCGATGGATGTGGAATTAATTGGCTCCAATCTTTATTAACAGTTTTTTCTGGAAAAGGACAGCGGGTGTAAAAAAGGACCGCGGGTCATTTTTTTTCTGGTTCTGGAAAAGGATCGCGGGTGTGGAAAAGGACCGCTGGTCATTTAATGTGCAGGTTTAGTTGCGTTCTGGAAAAGGACCGCGGGTGTGGAAAAGGACAGCGGGTCATTTTTTGTGCGGATTTCGTAGCGTGACTTTCCGGGTGTCTTCTTAATTGGCACTTTGGGTAATTAATGGTGAGATGTAGGATTTCTACAGTCGCTTTTGTGTTTAGTTATACTGACAGTGTGAGAAACACGAGAATCATTTCATTATTAAACCAGAAGGGCGGGGTTGGGAAAACCACGACGACAGTGAACCTTGCTGCGGGAATCGCGAAAGAGAAAAACGAATCTGGAATGTTAAACAATGTTCTTGTCATTGATCTCGACCCTCAGACCCATCTTGGATTGCATTTTGGAGTTGATGATGCAGCAGTATCTGTCTACGACTTGTTAATGGATGAATCGGTGAATGTAGTTGATACGATTGTTTCAGCTCGCGACAACATTGATCTTATTACAAGTGAAGTTGATCTAGCTGCTGCGGAATCGGAACTTGCATCAAAAACTGATAGGCACGATTTACTTGCAAAAAAACTTGCACCAATAATCGATACTTACGATTACATTTTGATTGATTGTCCACCGAGTTTGGGCTTACTAACCATAAACGCACTTGCTGCATCAAAGGAATTAATAGTTCCAATGCAAACCCATTTCCTAGCTCTGCAAGGTGTTAGCCGCCTATTTGAAACAGTGCAAATGCTAGTTGGCGGATTGAATCCAGAACTTGCTGTTTCTGGCATAGTCCTTTGTATGCACGAAAAGAACACAAAACTAGCACGTGAAGTTGTTGATGATTTAACTGAATTTTTTGAATCGTCAAGAGAAACCCAAGTTCCATGGAAAAACTGCGTAATTTTCGACCCTCCAATTCGCAGATGTGTAAAACTTGCAGAGGCACCAAGTTTTGGACAAACAATTTTTGATTACCAGCCAGATTGTGCTGGCGCAAAGGACTATAAGAAACTTTCAGAAAGTGTAATTAGAGTAAATCAATCAGTTGAAATTGAAGTGATTACTGTAAAGGAAGAACTTCCAAGCGAAGCAGTAAATGAGCCCGCATGATTTAACCATTCGTCATTGGCGAATTGTATTTGTGTTATGGCTGCTATTACTGACCGTTGCAACACACTTCCCGCAAGCGGCACCTAGTGGCAACCCTGTTTTTGAAACCCCAGACAAAATGCTTCACTTCATTTGTTTTGGGCTGCTTGGATTCATTTTTATGTGCGCAAGATGGTTTCGTACACCGTTTATTTGTTTTGTAACAATTGCTCTATGGGCGCTTATAGATGAAATTACACAAGATTTACTTCCGCTCAATAGACCATTTAGTTATGCAGATTTGATTGCCGGCGACTTGGGAATAATGTCATTCTTGTTTTGGTCTGGAGCACTCTCAAAGGACTCAACTATCAAAATTAGAGAGTCAGTCGAAAGAACCCTATCAACGACTAAGAACTGGTTTACAATTTTATTTATTAGTTTTGTAGTTGGCGTTGTATCCATGGTATTGTTTTGGTTTTCGTTTAAAACTATCTTAGGCAAGCAATATTCCTCAGCTTCTTTCTTTGTCTCGATTCTTGTTACTACTGGATGTGTCCTGTGGTTTTTTGTGGCAAATGGCGGATTACAGGAAACGGCAGCGCGACTCATAAAAAGTATGCTTCAAGCTGTTCTTGTGACGATTGTGATTGCAGCAATGATTGGAATTACCGTCTCTTATACACAGCTTGATCCATGGGTTGCTGTTCTTGCTGCGGTTGTAGTTTGCCTGCGTTTCGTTTGGAACCGAGCAACATGAAATTAAAAGATAACCTAGAAAGAAACACAAGGACAAACAGTTTACTTACTTTAGTTAGCCGATTTATGGGCTTATTACGAGACGGAGCAATATCGCGACTCTTTGGTACAGGACCGATGTCTTCTGCGTTCTACTTTGCGTTTTTAATACCTAATTTGTTTCGGCGGCTTTTTGGCGAAGGTGCGCTTGCTGCTGCCTTTCTTCCAAGTTATACAAAATTGCAAATGCAAGATCCTCAACTTGCAAAAGCGTTTGCAACATTAACCACTTCAAAACTGGTAACTCTTCTGGGTTTAATAACAATAATTGCTGAATTGCTTTTGTGGGCTATTGTCTCATCTCAATCAGAGCCAAGCGTATCACTTAAATTAACGATGGTGATGTTGCCATACATGCCGCTAGTTTGCCTAGTTGCAGTGTTCGGGGCGATGTTACACGTACACGATAGATTTGGTCCCACTGCGGCTGCTCCAATTATTTTAAACGGGTTCATGATTATCTCGGCATTTGGACTTGTTGGATTGTTTGATAACCCATTTAATCACATGATTTTGATAGGGATTTCAGTTGTCCTTGCTGGAGTTGTTCAGGTTACTTGGTCACTTCTTGCACTTAGGAAGTTTGGTTGGTTTACAACAGATACCAAAATTGCAAGTGGTGAACTGAAAATAATGATGCGTCGAATGCTTCCTATGATTCTTGGCCTTGGAACTCTACAAATAAATACTTTGCTAGATGGATTGGTTGCAAACTGGACAAACCTTTTTGGCAAGTCATTCTTTTTTGGTTTGCAATACCCACTTGGCGATGGAGCAATGGCTTCTATTACATGGGCTCAACGCCTATATCAATTTCCGCTTGGTGTCTTTGGAATTGCAGTTGCAACAGCAATTTACCCCTTACTTGCAAAACAGACAAAAAATCAGGCATCATTTACATCTACGATTCAACGAGGTTTACGACTGGTCGTTTATGTTGGTTTACCTGCAAGTGCAGGTTTGATTTTAGTAAGAGATCCACTTTCAGCAGTTATTTTTCAAGGGGCAAACTTTACTAGCGAAGATGCTATGAAGGTAGGTGCTATTTTGCTGGGATATGCTCCAGCAGTATGGGCATATTCTATGGTGCATATTTTAAATAGAGGGCTTTATGCAAAAGATGATGTGATGACTGCAGTTCGAATCTCAATGTTTTGTGTTGTTATAAATTTTGTTCTGAATGTGCTACTAATTTGGACACCACTTAAAACATCTGGGCTTGCTTGGTCAACTGCAATTTGCGGAGTAATACAAGCATGCATATTAATATTTGTGATTAATAAGCATGTTAAGCAACCAGTAAATTCAGAGGTTGTCCGATCTTGGCTCTCAACATCATTATTGACCGTTGTTATGAGTGGTTTTGTGGCTTATTTGATAAATCAAATGTGGAACCCGCTTGACGAATGGTGGGACTCGCTTTTGACCCTTTCCTTGTCAGTTTTAACTGGCATGATAATTATGGTTGCGGGTAGTTGGTTTCTTAAAAAACCAGAGTTGCTCTGGGTTCTCGGACGCAACCGTTGATTATGAGTATTATTTGAACTTCAAATCTGTAACTTCAGTATAAACGAGAAGAGATTTTCTCCAAAGAGCGCTAAATGCGGATTTTGGACTCTGAAAATGCCGATTGTGTGATTTGAGGATTCATAAAAACCGATAGAGAGTTGACATCAATATGGAATCAAAAGAGAAAAACCAAGATTTTCAGAATCGCACTACAGCAATGGAAAAGGATCCGCCAAAGAGGAGAACTGCTTGGCCAATTGTTCAGTTGTTTCTTCGTGTTCTTTGGGGTACTTTTGGCCGGCTTCTTTGGACAATGTTTCCGTTCTGCAGATCGTTCATATTAAGATTGTTTGGAGCCACTGTTGGTAAAAATTGCACATTTGCGAGAACCGTTCAAGTCACAATTCCATGGAATCTTGTAATTGGCAATAATTGCCATTTCGCAGATTACAGCATTTTGTATGCGCTTGGTCTTATTACGATTGGCGATGGAGTTCGAGTTGACATAAGGGCGCACCTTTGCGCCGGTTCTCATGACATGAAAGATACGACATTCCCACTAATCCGTCCACCGATTACCATTGGCAGCGGTTCTTATATTGGTGTCGATTCTTATATTGCTCCGAATGTCACACTTGGACCTAACGTTATTGTTCATCCTCGCGCAAGTGTATATAGAAATTACGCTGACTCAGTAGAACTTCAAGGTAATCCCGCAAAGGTAATCGAGTGACACAAATGCGGCAGTTTATTTGGAATTATATTGGTAAGCCAATTTTTTTTCTGACACCACACAACGCTTATTTGTACAGAAGAATTGTTTTAAGATTGTTTGGAATGAAATGTGGAAGAAACGTTCGCATTCGTAGGAGCGTTAAAATCAACAAGCCATGGAATGTTACCGTGGGTGATTTGGTTATCTTTGGTGATGGTGTAATTGTACGTGCTGAAGAATCAATTTACATCGGAGTAAGATCTTCAATAAGTCAATATGTAATGCTTCTTACAGTTTGCGGAGATTGCAAGACCGGTGGAAAAACTAATCGAAGAGGAAAAATAATAATCGAAGATGATTGTTGGGTAGCAACCGATACAGTAGTAATGCCAAGTTCATTCATTGAACAAGGTGTTGTGGTTGGAGCAAGAGGGGTTGTTGACGGAAAACTTCCAAAATGGAAAATATGCACTGGTGAACCAGCAGTAGCAAGAGCAGAACGCGTCCTTTACATTCATGAGAAAGTTGCTCCTAGGCCTGGGCATTTATCAAACATCGAAGTAATCATTCCTGTTCGAAATGAAGAAGTGAATCTTCCTTATACTTTGGCAAGCGTTATTCAGTGGGCAGATAAGGTTTGGGTTGTTGACTCTGAATCTACTGACAAAACACACGAAATCGCTAGTAATGCAGGAGCAGAGGTTGTAGTACAGCCATGGCTTGGTTATGCAAAGCAAAAGAACTGGGCAGTAAACAATCTAGACATACAATCTGACTGGGTGTTTTTTCTTGACGCGGACGAAACGATTCTCCCAAAACTTCGAGACGAGATTTGCGAAATAGCTTCCCAGCCGGTTAATGAAACAAACTACTCCGCGTTTAATGTAAATCGATATTTTGTATTTCTAGGAAAACGCATCCGACATTGTGGGTATTTTCCAAGTTGGAACGTTCGTTTTTTCAAGCGCGGAAAAGCCATATACGAAGACCGAGATGTGCATGAGCACATGCTTGTTGAAGGAAAAATAGGAAAACTGCGGGGTTTAATGGAGCATAATGATCGGCGGGGACTTGAGTGTTACTTAGATAAGCACAATAAATATTCAACTTTAGAAGCAAGGGAAATTGTTTCTAAACCGAAAAAGAACGAAAATACAATTGAACCAAAATTGTTTGGAAATGTTCAAGAGCGAAGACGATGGGTTAAACATTTTATTTATCCTTGGTTGCCGGGGAAGTGGCTTTTTAGATTTATTTGGATGTACGGAATACGTTTGGGATTTTTAGATGGTCTAACTGGTTTGCGTTTTTGCCTATTTATTTCAACTTACGAAATATTCATTTCTTTGAAAATGATTGAAATTAAAAAAGGTCTATCTAATCATGATGGATGACCAAAGACACATGAGCCCATACTCCTTACAAGAAAAAATATGGAGAATGTTGTGGTCGATTACCCAAGCAACAATGTTCCGATTTTCATTTCATACGTGGAATCGTTGGCGAATATTCCTACTGCAGTCATACGGTGCAGATATAGACAGTTCTTGTGTAATTCGTCGAACGGTAAAGATCGAGTGCCCCTGGAACTTAACTATTGGAAAAAACAGTTGCTTGGGAGACAGTGCGATTGTTTACTGCCTTGGAAGGGTTAATATTGGGGACAGAGTATCGGTTTCACAGGGAGTTCATATTTGTGCTGGAACCCACGATTATTCACACAACGACATGCCACTGCTAAGACCTCCAATTACAATCGAAAATGATGTGTGGTTAGCAGCAGATTCATTTGTCGGACCAAATGTAACAATCCGAGAGGGTGCAGTTTTGGGAGCTCGTAGTGTTGCTATGAAAAATATAGATCCTTGGATGATTTACTCTGGTAATCCTGCTGTTCTTTTGAAAACACGCGAAAAACCAAGTTGTAGCCCAAATCTTAAATAACAATTAAATGACACCTTAAGTAGTGGATGACATTTTGTTGTAGATGGCGTATCCTTTAACTTATGGAAACAGTAAATATGCGCAAGTTGCAATCCGAGAATGGTTTTACGATAATAGAATTACTGGTAGTTATCGCTATCATTGTTGTTCTGATGTCTTTTTTAATTCCCTCATTAGGAAACGCAATTAGAACCGCTAGATCAACAGAGGATATGAATCAAGCAAAAAACATTCACGGTGCAATGATATTGTTTTCTACTAGTAATGAGGGAGAATTGCCGAGACCTAGCGTCCTTGTTGGTAAAAACAACGATGATGTGTTGCACGACTCAACAGACACAACGGCGAACCTAATGTCAATGATGATTGGAAGAGATTACTTTAAAACAAACCAAGTCATTAGCCCAGTTGAAATTAATCCGAGCATAAGTGATATGAATGAACTTGATATGGTTTATGACTATGCAAGTATTGATGGTCAGACAGTTTACTGGGATGACCAGTTCATTGGAGACATATCTTCCGCAACACCAATAGCTCCCGCAAACAATTCCTATGCGCACCAAGCATTATGGGGCGAAAGATTACGGCTCAAATGGAACTCTGCGGCCGGTATATCCGATGTCATTATTTCAAATCGAGGACCAGAGGATGGGAAATTTGGTGATGAGTTTGACACTAGTAGTAACACGCTTAAGTTTCATGGCAATGAACAAACGTGGACTGGGGTGATTGTTACTGGTGATGGCTCATCCAGATTAGTTGATTCAGTTTTTCCTGAAGGTATTTGTTATCAGCCATTAGACGGAAACTCGCTTGGTAATGACAATTTGTTTTTCCCTGAATGGTGGGACGTTGTTGATGGCGATGGTGAGCCATCCGGAGATAACTGGCTTGTGATTTGCACAGAAGCAGACGAAGAAACACAGACAATCAATGTTGTTTGGGATTGACCAAATCGAGTAATCTCTGTGCGGTGTTTTCAATTGGCTGATACCCAATTTTCTTAGTAATACTTGTTAGGTCGGCGCAAGAGTGCCGAACATCACCGGCTCTTCCTTCAAAATGAGTTGCATTATGTACATCGTCGTTTGACATAATTGACAAAAGTTCTAGCAAAGACGTTTGTTTACCAGTGCCAACATTGTACACCTCTCCACAAAATCGTTTCGGATGCGAAGCAGCAAGCAAGTTTGCATGAACAATATTGTTCACATGGACGAAGTCCCTTGTCTGGTTTCCATCACCGTAAATAACAGGGCTCTTGCTTTTTTTTATTGCTTCTGAGAATGCAGTTACAACTGCCGCATATTGTGATTTTGGGTCTTGCTTTTCACCAAACACGTTGAAGTATCGAAGGGAAACCCCAGAAACTCCCGAATTGCAGTCAACACTAGTTGCATTTGCAATAATCAATTCTGCATCCAACTTGCTTTGTGCGTATGGCGATTTTGGAAAAGTCCGGTCGGCTTCGGAACTCGGTAATGATGGATTTGGTCCGTAACATGCAGCAGAAGAAGCAAAAACTACACGATTGCATCCAGTTCTAGTTGCTGCATCAACAACGTTTTTTGTTCCTTGGACGTTGATCTCAAAACACTTTTCGGGTTCTTCGATACTCAAAGGCACAGAGACCATGGCTGCAAGGTGAAAGACAACACTGCAACCATCGAATGCAAACGATAAATTGTTGTTATCAATGATAGACCCCTCGGTTATTGTTGCATCGATTCCTTTAAGATTTTTTCTGTAACCGGAACTAAAATCATCAAGCACCCGTACATCACAGTCAAGTTCTGCTAGATGTTGTGTAAGATGTGAACCAATGAACCCAGCACCTCCTGTTACCAAGACAGTCCGACCAGCAAAATATCCGTTGTAATCACAAAAAACCATACGTAGCGTATCCTAACAAACATGCAACTGAACCTATACAACTCGCTTACCAGAAACATAGAGGTTTTCACTCCTATTGATGAAGACAACCGAGTTGTTACGTTCTACTCTTGTGGACCGACAGTTTATGACTTTGCCCATATTGGAAACTTTCGAGCTTTTTTAAATGCCGATGTGTTGCGAAGAACATTGGAAGTTCTTGGTTACGAAGTAAAACAAGTCATGAACATTACAGATGTTGGTCACATGACAGATGACGATATTGCTGATGGGGGTGGTGAAGATAAAATGCTTGTCGCAACATCACGATTACTTGAAGAAAAAAAATCTGGCACCCTTCCATCTGACGTTGATATAAACCCAAATGACCCACTTGCAGTAGCCGAGTATTATGCTTGTGCGTTTATGGAAGACGCAAAAATGCTGGGACTCCGAATTATCGATGATGCCGAGATTGACATTTCAGTAATGCCAAGACCAACAAAATTTATTCAGCAGATGATAAAAATTGTTGAGTCACTCATTGAAAGAGAACACGCTTACGTTGGATCTGATGGAGTAGTTTATTTTGATGTTCAGTCATTTTCACAATATGGGGAACTGTCAGGAAACACAATGGACGCTCTGCGAAGTGGAGAGGGCGGTCGTGTGGACATAGAAACCCAATCGGTAAAGAGAAACCCTGCCGACTTTATGCTGTGGAAGCCGGACCCAAATCATCTGATGAAATGGGAGAGTCCTTGGGGCGAGGGTTACCCCGGTTGGCACCTTGAATGTTCTTCAATGGCAATAGAACTTCTTGGCAAAGAAATAGACATTCACAGCGGTGGTGAAGATAATATTTTTCCTCATCACGAATGTGAAATAGCACAATCAAGATGTGCTACCGGAAGTGATATGTTTGCTCATTATTGGTTCCACACTAGGTTTCTTCTGGTCGATGGTTGCAAGATGAGTAAAAGCAAGGGTAATTTTTACACACTTAGAGACCTAGTTGGCAAAGGAGCTACTCCCGCTGCAATTCGTCTTGAGTTAATTAGAACACACTACCGTTCGAATGCAAACTTTACACTTCAAGGATTGAAGGACTCGCAAAGGCAAATAGAACGGTGGCAGCGCCTCGCTAAATGGTTACAAAATCATTGTGAAACGCAAATTGACGGAGATGGCGCCATCCAACTTGCCAGAGATAAATTTATAACTGCAATGTGTGACGATTTAAATGTAGCTGGGGCTATTGGTGCTCTAAGTGAAGCCGTAGGTAAATATTCTATTGATGAACATCTAGTTGATGGCAGCGGTTCAACGACACTTGCTGACGAATACTCAGCATTGCTTGAAATGGATTCAATACTGGGTGTACTAGATTTGGATGAAGAACAATGCACACAAAACGTAGATGTTAGCAAGATAGAATTGCTAATCGAGCAGCGGCTTGAAGCTAGGACATCTAAAAACTGGTCGCTAGCAGATGAAATACGAGACGAACTTCAACAAATGGGAATTGCAATAAAAGATGATTCTCAAGGTACAACTTGGTCTAGAATTGTGCAATGAATAGCAGTTATCCAATCATAGGATTAATCGGTGGTATCGGCTCAGGTAAAAGCACAATTGCTTCAGTGTTGAAAACTAATGGGTGTGTTATTGCTGATGCTGATGAGAACACAAGTGTGGTGTTAAAAGATTCAGAAGTTCGCGATCAACTAGTTCAATGGTGGGGAAAAGAGATTCTTAATATCGACGGGCACGTAAATCGTAAAGAGGTTTCTGGAATTGTTTTTAATGACGAAGACGAACGAAAAAAATTAGAGACGCTAATACACCCCAGAGTCATGGCAATGCAAGAAGCACAATTTTTAGCAGCACCTAGTGAGACAATTGCCCTAGTTATTGATGCACCCCTACTTATTGAATCTGGCTTGGATTCGATTTGCGATGCGGTCATTTTTGTTGATGCGTCTAAAGAAACGCGATTACAGCGTGTAATAAACAACAGGGGATGGAGTGAAGATGAGTTAGAGAAAAGAGAATACTCACAATTACCCCTTGACATGAAGCGAAAAAAAGCCGATTATGTAGTGGTTAACGAGGGTGACTTGAACGAAGTTCACAATCAAGTCAAACAAATACTTGAAAACATTCACAACAGGCGGCCAGCACGGTAAGTAGTTAATGCAAAGTAGTTAATACAAGGTCGCTAATACAAACCCATATACACAAACCTGTTTCGCTTACAAGGCGTTACACAAGAAAGGACAACGCCCATGTCTTGGGTGAGGAGAACACTAAATAATGGCTAAGAAGCGACGAAGACGAAAAAAAACCGGAAGTAGCGGTGGAATTGCATCGATGACTTTGACTCCCGGAGAAGTTCCAACTGATGAAGAACTTGAAGCCGAAGTAGCGGCGCTTGATGACAAACTGACTAAAGCGGCGCAGAAAAAATATGACGAGGCAAAGAAAGAGGGTTACGATCTTGCGGCGCTGCAACACATGAAGGGAAAGGAACTTGGTGAAGTTGCCAAGAAAGAAAAGGTAGAAAACTGGGCAGAAATGCCAAGGCAAAAACTTGTCTTTGAAATCCTGAAGGCACAAGCCAATCGTCAAGGATTGATGATTGGCGAGGGAACTCTTGAGATTATGTCAGATGGTTATGGATTCTTAAGAAGCCCAGAATACTCCTATATTGCTTCCCCTGACGATGTCTATGTTAGTCCGTCGCAAATACGAAGATTTGGTTTGCGCAAAGGCCAAGTAATTCGTGGGCTAATTCGTCCTCCAAAAGAAACAGAGACATATTTTGCCATGCTCCGTGTAGAAGCAATCAATGGGCAGGATCCAAAAGAAATACACGATATATCAACATTTGAAAACCTAGTTCCACTTCACCCCGACTCAAGAATTCATCTTGAGACATCAAATGATATTATTGAGACAAGGGTGATTGACTTAGTTGCTCCACTTGGTTTTGGGCAACGCGCATTAATTGTCGCTCCGCCAAGAACAGGCAAAACCGTCTTACTTCAACGACTAACAAATGCAATTGCGATAAACCACCCAGATGTTCACGTGATTGTGCTGCTAGTTGATGAGCGACCAGAAGAAGTTACTGATTTCAAGCGAAGTACCCCAGATTCGGTTGAAGTTGTTGCAAGTACATTTGATGAAGAAGCAACTAGACACATTCAAGTAGCAGAAATGGTTATGGAAAAAGCAAGGAGAATGGTAGAGTTTGGAGAAGATGTTGTTATTCTCATGGATTCGATTACTCGTCTTGCTCGCGGTTATAACAATGGAATGCCAACGACAGGGAAAATAGGTACTGGTGGTGTTGATTCGAAAGCACTTATTAGACCAAAGAAGTTTTTTGGCTCAGCACGAAATATTGAAGATGGCGGCTCATTAACAATCATTGGAACTGCACTTGTTGATACGGGATCAAAAGCAGATGAAGTTATTTTTGAAGAGTTTAAAGGTACCGGTAATTCTGAACTTCATCTCACAAGAAAACTTGTGGAGAAAAGAATCTGGCCTGCAATTGATATCGCAGCTTCTGGAACGAGGCGCGAAGAATTACTACTAGACCCCAAAGAACATGAGTTAGTTGGGCGACTGAGAAAGGTTGTTAGTGATATGAGTCCAGTTGAAGCAATGGAAATGCTGCGAACCCGCATGGTAAAAACAAGTTCAAATGCAGAGTTTTTGATGACAATGAATTTGGGATAATTCAAGTCAAAACCATAAGCAATGCGTACACTTGAGGATATCTATGAAAAGTAACATCAAACATGGTTTCACGATTATCGAAATGCTCGTTGTTATTAGCATAATAGCTTTGCTAATGGCTTTTTTACTTGTTGCTGTTAATAGTGGGCGGCAATCTGCAAATACAGCAAAGGCAACAATAAAATTAAAACAAATCGGAGAATGGATGCAACTGTGGTCAGGAGAAAACAAGAATAGGGTTTTACCAAGCCAATTTGACTATACCGACGAAGTGGAGGCGGGGAGTCAAGTGACAACAAGAACAGATGAACACGCTTCAGACGATAATCTCTTTGATGACATAACACGAGGAAGGTACCAAGGAACATGGGCGGATATTTTATGGACAGAAAACAAACTTAATGAACAGTTTGGGTTAACCGATAGAGAGCAAGACGAACCAGACCACTTACTATGGGAGGCGGACTCGCCAGACAATTCTGTATATGACCTACACGAATATTTTGACCACCCATTCCGTTCGACGCTTCTTAATTCGCGCGGTCCGTACAAAGGCATGCAAGGGTTTTTCGCCGCAAACGATTTCTTTGATTCTAGAAGTGGTCAAGACATTGACTCTGGCGACTCTGAATCAACAAGGTCGGATCGATACTACACATACGAGATGATTCACGCGCCATCACGATCAGTTTATTTAGTCGATTCAATTGCAGGTGAAACTATCAGCGATGAAGAAGAGCCATGGGTATACGATTTTGTTATGAACAGCGATGGTCAATTAATCGATCCATCTGCAGATACAGATGGCGAAGTTGATTATCGATATGGAGATTCGTGCATGATTCTTTTGCTTGATGGGTCAATAAAAATGGTTGAGCCATGGTCGGAAAGAGGCCCGTTGGATCCACCTAGCAGTTCTTACGATCCTTCTCTGTATGGATTGGGTTATAGGGTTCACCAGCTAACTAGACGCAAGCCAGTTCCCTGAGGAACGGATACGCTTTTTTAGGGCTGTAAAGTCCGTTTGTTTTAGATTATTTGCATTATGACTTGCTAATTTCTGAGGTTTCGCTAAACTCTCCCTTCCGTCCTTTTGGGGCGGCTTTTTAAATCGGGGCGAAAGTAAATAACTGGGGGATAAGCGAATAAAGGATTGTTCGCTTGAGCATTCAAGGATGGTTGGTTGCATGACGGATTCCATTTGCCACCGTAGCTCAGTGGTAGAGCGCATCCTTGGTAAGGATGAGGTCACGGGTTCAAATCCCGTCGGCGGCTTAGTTGATAAAGCGTTGTTGTAGACGGTCTACAGCGACAAAGTAGATGTCGGTTTTTAACCGGCAAACAGAATATGGTTAGGTTGGTAGAAATTACCACCGCTAGGAACGGAGAACTCACGATGGCAAAGGACACATTTGTTCGAAATAAACCCCACGTGAATATTGGCACGATTGGTCACATTGACCACGGGAAAACTACACTTACTGCTGCGATTACATCTCGTCAAGCAGGCAAGGGTCTAGGTGACGCAAGAGCATTTGATCAAATCGATAATGCTCCAGAAGAGAAAGCACGTGGTATTACCATTGCAACAAGCCACCAAGAATACGAATCAGAGAACCGTCACTACGCTCACGTTGACTGTCCTGGTCACGCTGACTATGTGAAGAACATGATTACCGGTGCTGCCCAAATGGACGGTGCAATTCTTGTTGTTGCAGCTAGTGATGGTCCTATGCCACAAACACGTGAACACATCTTGCTTGCTCGCCAAGTAGGCGTACCTGCAATCGTTGTATACATGAATAAGTGCGACATGGTTGACGACGAAGAGTTACTAGAACTCGTTGAAATGGAAATTCGTGATCTTCTTAGCGTTTACGACTTCCCAGGCGATGACATTCCGATTATTCGCGGTTCAGCCCTAAAGGCTCTTGAATGCGATGGTAAAGATGACGAAATCTGTAAGTCAATCGATGAACTAATGGAAGCATGCGACAGTTACATTCCAGAACCAGAACGACAAGTTGACAAGCCATTTTTGATGCCCGTCGAAGACGTGTTCTCAATTAAGGGTCGTGGAACAGTTGTAACAGGTCGAATTGAACGTGGTGAAGTAAAAGTCGGTGACGAAGTTGAAATCGTTGGACTGAATGACGAAACACGAAAAACGACCGTTACAGGCGTCGAAATGTTCCAAAAGATTCTTGAAGACGCTCAAGCGGGTGACAACGTTGGCTGCTTGCTTCGTGGTGTTGAGAAGAACGAAATCGAACGCGGTCAAGTTCTTTGTAAGCCAGGATCAATTACACCTCACACTAAGTTTGAGGGTGAAGTTTATGTCCTTACAAAAGAAGAAGGTGGCAGATCAACCCCATTCTTTAGCGGTTATAAGCCACAGTTTTACTTCCGTACAACTGACGTAACTGGTAAATTGGACTTACTCGGTGGTGCAGAAATGTGCATGCCTGGTGATAACGTTCAAATGGCAATTGACCTTGAAGATAAGCCAATCGCTATGGAAGAAGGACTTCGCTTTGCTATTCGTGAAGGCGGACGTACGGTTGGTTCAGGCGTTGTAACTAAGATTGTTGAGTAATATTTTTCGTTTGCTAAGGAGAGGATAAATCCTCTCCTTGGCCAAACGATAAGAGGTTGAATAATGGCCAAGGCAAAAGATCGAGAATATGTTTGGCTCCAATGTACTGAGTCAGGTGATCTTAATTATCGAACAAGTATCCGCGTTAAGGGTGGAATTGATGAGAAAGTCAAGGAAGGTTTTAAAAAATTCTGTCCACGGCTTCGTAAGCATACCCTTCACAAGATTAAGCGGAAATAAACATCTCGCGTTCGCTTGAATTGGCGAACGCATGGACGCCGGTAGCTCAATTGGCAGAGCAGCGGATTCCAAATCCGCAGGTTGAGTGTTCGAGTCACTCCCGGCGTGTTTGGAAATAAGACAAAAAGTTTGAGAACAAAATGAGTGTAGGAATTTACAAACAAGGACAGGGCTACTGGGTGCGACTGATGTCTTCGATTGGCTTCGGATTGCTAATCATGATGGGTGTTGTGTGGTTGTGGGATCAACTTGCCGGTGTACAAATTGGAACCCTTGAGTCCGTATACGTTCAGGGTGGTGTTTCGGTTTTAGTAGTAGCAATTTGCGGAATCATTGGGTACTACCTCATTGGCCGAAAACCAAAACTTGTTGACTTTATGATTGCAACAGAGGGAGAAATGAGAAAGGTTAACTGGTCAACCAGAAGAGAAATCGTTGGCTCGACCATTCTCGTTATTTTGTTGACGTTGTTTATAGCAATCTTTTGTCAAATAGCAGATCTCGTGTTTTCAGCATTCTTCCAATGGGGAGGAGTACTTCAGTCAACATAAATGAAGGGACTACGATGACAGAGACAGAACAAAACATGGAAACTTCCGAAACCACTTCTCAGAGGGACGATTCTTCTGAAATAATCGAAACATCTTCTCAAGATGAAGCGCAAGTAGAAGAGGAAGTACAAGAAGAAGCACAAGTAGAAGAGGAAGTACAAGAAGAAGCGCAAGCAGAAGATGAAGCACAAGAAGAATCCCCAACTCAAACTGACGATTCAATTCCATCACAGCAAGAAATTAAGAATGAAGCGCCAGCACCAGATGAATCGGGAGAAGAGCCACGAACCCAAGAGGGAATGAATTGGTTTGTTCTCCGAGTCGCATCTAATAAAGAGGACTTCGTTCGGAATGCACTTGAAAAGAAAGTGCAAATCGAAGCCGTACAACACTTAGTTGGACGTATTATGGTTCCTACTGAAAAATCAAAAACTCTAACCAAAAACAACAAGGTGAAAATTACGGAAACAAAGTTGTATCCCGGATACATCTTTGTTGAAATGAAACTTGTTGATGCAAGAATATCTCAAGATGTTTTCTTTTTGATAAAGGAAACAACGGGCGTAGGTGACTTTGTTGGTACAGCAGGAAAGCCAACACCAATGTCTACCGAAGAAGTTGACAAAATGTTGTACGACTCTCAAGCACCAGAAGAAGTTACTGAAGTTAAACTAGAATTTGCTAAGGGTGACCACGTTAATGTTAAAGATGGTCCATTTATGGGCTACGAAGGTACTGTTGATGAGATTTTCCCAGAGAAGGGAATTGTTCGCGTTCTTGCAACAGTGTTTGGTCGCCAAACCCAAATTGATATCGAATACTGGATGATTGAAAAGTCAGAGTAACCTTTCTTTGCTGTATGACAGTTAATGTGCATACATGTCCAACGCGGGTTAAGGGAACTCCCATTAAATTATAGTGAGGTGAGAATTTAGATGAATGTCTCTACAACAATAGCGTTTCTTTTTTTGGTATTGTGTACGTATGCCAACAGACACAGTTTCACTTGAATGTTCAGTGAAAACATTCAGAGATGATTATTCAAAGTTGCGAGCTGAAATTTCAAAAGCCGTTGTTGGTCACGATGAAATAGTAGAGGGGGTTCTAATATGTTTGTTTGCTGGTGGACACGCTTTACTTGAGGGTGTTCCGGGATTGGGAAAAACACTATTGATTCGTACTTTGAGCGATGCGTTACATCTGAACTTTGCCCGTATTCAATTTACTCCTGATTTAATGCCAGCAGATATTACTGGTACAACAGTTGTTGTTGAGTCCGATCAAGGGAGAGAGTTTGAGTTTCGCAAGGGACCTCTCTTTGCCCAAATGGTTTTAGCAGATGAAATAAACAGGGCAACTCCCAAAACTCAATCAGCACTCTTAGAAGCGATGCAGGAGAAATCTGTTACGGTTGGTGGTGAGACTCATAAACTAGATAGACCATTTTTTGTTATGGCGACTCAGAACCCAATTGAACAAGAAGGCACCTATCCATTGCCAGAAGCACAACTAGACAGATTCTTTTTCAAACTACATGTTGGATATTCAGGCAGAAGTGAACTGATGGAAATAATTGATAGAACAACCAGTGGATACTCGTCTGATATAGAACGCGTATTGAATACAGACAAAATTATTGAGTACCAAAAGTTTGTCAGGAATGTTTCTATCTCAAAAGAGGTTCAAGATTATGCAGTTAGAATTGTCTTGGCAACTCATCCAGAAGAACAAATAGCAACTCCTAAAGTTAAGTCATTTTTGAGGTTTGGTGCATCTCCTAGAGCAGCACAAACCCTAGTACTTGGAGGTAAAGTTAGAGCACTTCTTGCAGACCGCAACGAAGTCGACTTTGAAGACATTAAAGGCGTTATGTTGCCCGCACTTAGACACAGATGCATACTTAATTTTGAAGCCGAAGCAGAAGCAATAACTTGTGACGACATCTTAATAAACTTAGTAGAAACACTACCGACAAAGACAATATGAGAACAATTTTATGCTAAACATTGCAATTGCAGCTTGCTTATTTGTTACAACAACAGACACCCAAAACTCTCAATTTAGCACAGTTCTAAACTTTCATTATGCTCACCAATTTGAAGCACCTATTGATGGTGGTGGAGATATTGGGTTAAGTAGTACCGGAACTGAATTGATTATAAACAGTGGTGTTACAGATAATGATGATTTACAATTTCGGTTTCAATATCAAAATGATGATTGGGATTTCAGTGGACCGTCTGGTCTTGGGGCAATTAATCCTTGGGAAACAATTACTACAGTGGACTTTGCGTTGCAGTGGACGCATAAATTTAACGAAAAGTCACAGTGGTTTGTTGGTGGAATCCTGAAAACCAGTTATGAAGGAAGTTTTTCTGATGGAATAGTTGCAGGAGGTACGGTTGGAGTAGTACATGCTTTCTCAGATAATTTCACTTTTGGTGTGGGTGCTGGTGTTATTCAACAGGAACTTGATGACGAACGATTGTTTCCAGTATTTGTCCTAGAGTGGAAGTTAAACGAGACACTTCGCATTACAAGTGATATAACAACGAGATTTGGAAGTAGGACTGGTGCGGAGTTGGTTTGGACACCACGTGATGAATGGTCACTTGGTTTAGGTTTTTCTTATGGTTACAGTCGGTTTCGTTTAGACAACAGTGGAGTAGCCCCGAACGGTGCAGGTGAAGCCACGTCATGGCCGCTTACATTAAGAGCTACTTACCACGCTTCACCAAAATTTGACCTAACTTTTTTCGGAGGAATTGTATTTAATGGGCATCTTGACGTAACCAATCAATCCAGCCAACTTGTGCAATCAAGAAACTATGATTCTGCAGGTGCCATTGGAATTTTTGGAAAAATCAAATTTTAAACACCAAATGTTAGCGTAAAGGTCTTTGCGTTGGGAATCGTTCTATGTCATCCCACCAAGATAAATCAAGCACAATAGGTGACGGGCTGATGTTCCATGGAATAGAAGGAAGCGGTCCAGTTTCAACATTTCCAGAGTTACCATGAGTTCTTACTATTGAAAACGAAAGCGTTTTATTCGCAACCCATGAATTTGGAAGCTCTACTCTGATACTCCACCCATGTTGGTGGATTGCTTTGTGGATTGACAAATCTTGAGGGATCTGTGAATTCGCTAGTAGCCCATTTGGAGAGATACTAATAGTTGTGTCTGTTTCTGGGTGCAATATAGTTATTGCTTCGGTTCCTCGAAGGGATGAAAGATTCTCAAGTGTTTTTGGAAATGGGTTTCCTTCAGAAATCCCTGCACACTGAATAAAAAGTTCCCACACACCTAGTATTTTTCTTACTTGTACAGAAGTAACTTGAGAAGGACTTACAGAATTAGGAACTCCTCTTTGAACACTTTGAAGGTTCCATAGTGGGTAAAGAGTGGCGAGTTGTATACTCGGAGGTAATGCTTTGACTTCTTGAGACACAACCTGCAACGATGTGCTGCGACCACCTATTGAAATCAATAGCGACTCTGTTCGAGGAGAGACCTCGGGGCCAAAAACAGAAAGGTCAAGGGCTAATTCCCTTTCTAGACCACACCGTTTGGTTTGATTAGCAGGAACTTCAATTGCTATAGGAACCTCATCTTCATTTTCCCACTTTATAGTTGCAAGAGATGCTTCTAGTGTTGGGTTGGCAATTGCAAGAGTAACCTTGCTTCCAAAGACCGTTTCAAGCCAATGAATATGTGGTTGCTGATCCTCAATCCACCTTAATGTTCTTAATACAAGTTGCCTTGATGTAGTGGTTTGATCAAGTAATATCGAAAGCAAACTTCTAATGGATTCTGGGTCAACAACCCAACTAGCATAAGAATGTAAACCATCTAGTGTTGTGTTTGTAAGTAGGTCTCTACAATCAGCAGCTACTCCTCTGCTGTTGCGAATTAGACGATCAAAGCCAATTCTCCAAATGTGTTCACCTTGCAAAGCGGCAAGTCGCTCAACTTCTGAATCGTTAGGGGGGTCTGGTGGAAGAAGACCTTTTCTTGAAGCCACAAGAGTCCATCTCCAATATTCCTGTGGATTCCATTCTGGGGTATTGTCTCTTTCTTCTGGAATTAGTTTGACGCTACTATCAATCGGAGTAATATTCATGCTTGGTAACGAGTCCGGCAAATCCACCCAAATTGGATTAATCGAGTCACCAGCAAAACTCATTGAACCCGAACAACCCCTTGGGGTCATTACTAAAAGAACTGGGCCTGAGGTACTATCTTTTGGATGGACGTACTGAGTGTTATCTGTAGGTTTTATTGGCCTGATGATTGAAGGATTACTAGTCCACGATAGATTATTTGGATTTTTTTCTATCCACCCAACATAACCAATTGCGGTTTCTCCACTTTCAAACTGAACATCAATTGTCGACGGCCAATTGTCACCAAGTGTTTCGCTTAACAGTTGAATAATCATCGCCCCACCTCGTGGTGAGATAGGCATAGTGTTTCTTGCGACAATTGAATCAACTGGCATGTCAAAAGCAGTTGATGCTGTAACTGCGATGAGTACGGAAAAGATAATCATGAAGCTGTTGTTGTGTTGCTTCTTGTTTGTTTAATAATTGATAGGGTTTCGGCTACAGCCAATTCAAGATTATCATTTGTTATGAAGTATTGATAAGCATTGCTTTCTTTAGCAAGTTTTATCTCTTTTTTTGCTTCTCTAAACCTGCGTTGAATTGATTCCACATCGTCCCTAGCACGCGATTCAAGCCGTTGTAATAAGCTATCCTCATTTGGCGGAAGGATAAATATTCTCAATGATTCAGGCATGTTTTTACTAACTTGTATGCCGCCCTGAACATCAATGTCAAGTAATACGATTTTGCCTACATGAAGAGTTTCTAATACGGGTGTTCTTAGTGTTCCATATCTATGACACCCAAACACCTCAGCATGCTCTAAGAATTCACCATTACCTATTTTCTCCTCAAACTCTTCATTAGATACAAATAAGTAATCTTTTCCATTTGTTTCTGATTTACTTATTGGTCTTGTTGTAGCAGATATACTAAATACTGCATCGAAAGTTTCACGAACTCGATGAACGATTGTCGTCTTTCCGACACCTGAGGGTCCAGAAATCACAACTAATAGACCTTGCGCATTCTCAGACATGTTGTAATTGTAAGGTGTCTGACACTAAGGTGTAAGACACCGTACAATGGTCGGAATGTCCTTACCCAGAATAGCCATTGTTGGTAGACCAAATGTTGGTAAATCTAGCATTATGAATCGTCTTGCTCGAAGAAGGGTATCTATTGTTGACCCTACTCCTGGAGTTACCAGAGACAGGGTTAGCGTTGTATTGGAAATTGAACCACCGTCCAGAACCCCAAAAGGGACTGAATCACGAATTGCTGAAATACACGATACAGGAGGTTGGGGGGTATACGTAGTTGATGGTGAACATATAGATGATGCAGGTAAAGATCTTCGTGATCTGACAGACGATATAGAGTTCCAGATTAAAGAAGCAATGGACAAATCCGACCTAATTGTATTTGTAGTAGATGCACAATCAGGTGTTACTCATTTAGACGAAACTGTCGCAGAAATGCTACGTAAATCAGGTTCTGCCGATCGCGTCCTAGTGGTTGCAAATAAGGTTGATTCTCGAGTATGGGAAGCCCATGGGCACGAAGCCGCTGCACTTGGGTTAGGAGAAGCAATTTGCGTTTCCTCAACAAGTGGTCATGGAATGAAATACCTAACTGACATTCTCTGGCATCGACTCGAGGGTTTGATAGGAATAGTTGAAAACGACCCAGACATGAAACTTGCAATTATTGGTAAAAGGAACGCTGGAAAATCGTCTCTTGTCAATGCACTTGCAGGAGAAGATAGAGTTATTGTTTCTGAGATTGCTGGTACAACCAGAGATTCAATAGATGTACGGTTTGAAATAGAGGGGAAGTCATTTACCGCAATTGACACGGCGGGGGTTCGAAAACAAAAAAGTTTTGCGGATGATGTGGAATATTATGCGTATAGAAGAATGCTCCAATCAATTCGACGGGCTGATGTAACGTTGTTGCTAATAGACGCTACTGATCGGATTTCACAAGTAGATAAAAAACTTTCAATGGAATTACAAAGACAATTCAAGCCCACAGTTATTGTTGTGAACAAATGGGATCTTGTAGATGACTCGGTCTCTCCAGAAGATTATCTGGATTACATCACAAAAGAACTTCGCGGTCTTAACTATGCACCAATCGTTTTCATAAGTTCTACAGAAATCAAAGGAATTGATGATGCTGTTTCTATGGCGTTTAATTTGAAGGCTCAATCAGAACATCGTGAGACAACAGGAAAATTAAATACTGTACTCAAGTCGATTCTTAAAGATCGAGGACCATCATCACGTTTAGGCACACATGCAAAATTACTTTATGTATCACAAATTGGTGTGAAGCCGCCAACAATTGCGATTGTGGTAAACGAACCCAAGATGTTTGAGGGCCAATACGAAAGGTATATAATGAATCGACTTCGAGAGGAGTTACCTTTTAGCGAGATTCCTATTCGCCTTTTATTTACAAAGAGGCAACGAAAATCACTTCACGACTTAAAATACGGCAAAAAAGAAGATACAATTTCAGAGTTAACGCGTTCAAACCCACCCCCTGGTCAGGCAAGTGGTGGGACCGAAAATCTTCCTGACGACATTGAAATTTTCGGCGACGATTCAACAGTCGATGATTGATAGAATCGCTCCGTAATAGCGCGACTTGAAATAAATGCCAATTATCCCACTTCCTATTTTCGAAGAAGACGCAGACCCGAACAAACGAGATGCTTTGACCCTTGAAGAACAGCTCGAAAATGTTAAGGTTCCAGAGACACTTGTAGTTCGTTTTGGCTCACTTGGAATGATTGGTGAGTATAAACAGGCGGGAGATATAATAGCTGGATGTGGATCAAAGTTAGTTGCAAGAACTCATCGCGGAACTGAGATTGCAGATTTGTTAACAACTACATGTTCAAGTGCGGGGTGTGCACAATCCATAAATCGCCAAGACATACTTGATTACATTGAAAAGTCAGGTGGTAAGAACTTTCCATTTAATACGAACGGTAGAGTTTTGAGAATTGCAACAGAAGATGATATCGCACGAATGTCCGAATTACGTGGTAGAGTTCCAGAGTTATTAAAAGAAGTAAGGGCATTAGTCGAAGAACATCAACTGGCGATGGATTTAGTCGATGTAGAATTGATTCTTGGAGAGGAACTTCTTACGTTTTATTTTTTAAGTGAAGATCGCGTGGATTTTAGGCGCTTGGTTTCTGATTTGGCGTCTAAGTATTCTGCAAGAATAGAAATGCGACAAGTTGGTTCTAGGGACGAGTCACGTCTTGTGGCTGATTACGAAAGATGTGGAAGACAATGTTGTTGTAAAAGTTTCTTAAAAGTACTCACTCCCGTTTCAATGCGTTCTGCAAAACAGCAAAAACAAACTCTTGATCCACATAAAATATCAGGTCGGTGTGGTCGGTTGATGTGTTGCTTGAGATATGAAGATAAGACATATCGTGAATTGAAGAAGAACTTACCACACAAGAAAACCCGAGTAGGAACAGCAGAGGGGCCGGGGATTGTTATCGAAGGAAAAATTTTAACTCAATTGGTCCTTGTCGAATTAGAACACGATAGCAGGAGGATTGCAGTTCCTATTGAAGAGTTATTAGACCCCGAAACATGTCCCAAGCCATGGAACGAACAGGTCATTAAGGAAGATTCAAAACCAAAAAGAAAAGGGAAACGTAATAGAAAACGTGGCAAAAAACAAAATTCTAGCAATGACAACGCTCAATCATCAACCGATGATAGTAAGAAGAAAAAACGTAAGCGTAATAGACGAAATAAACGGCCCAATAAAAAAAACACAAATAACACATAATCTATGACAGACGAGAGACACAGGCAATCAGGTATTATTGAAACGCTACAATCGTTGGTAGTTGCTTTTGCGCTTGCTATGGTGTTCCGAGGTTTCGTGGTTGAGGGGTTTGTCATTCCTACCGGATCAATGGCTCCAACCCTTCTGGGGCAGCATCTTCTAATGCACAGCGACCAAACAGGAGAAGATTTTCCAGTCGGCTTTGATATTAGTCGATCGGTATCTCCAGAAAGATTTTCTGATCCATTACTTGGGCGTTCAGTACCGCTTTCGATTAGTGAAGCTAAGAAAATACAACCTCGGGGCGGTGACAGGGTTCTAGTGCTAAAAACGCTATTTCCGTTTTTTGAACCCGAGAGATTTGACGTAGTTGTTTTTAAAAACCCAACTGATACTCAGGGGGCATCTGCAAACTACATCAAACGGCTCATTGGTCTTCCAGGGGAGACGCTTTGGATTGCTGATGGTGATATTTTTACAAAAAAGGGAAACACACCATTTCTTATTCAGCGCAAACCAGAACATATACAACGTTCATTATGGAGACCAGTGTCTAATAGTGACGCTGTTCCCACAGATGCTCTTGCGTTGACTCGTCCTTGGAGAGGACCACCTTGGAGAGGGAGACCAAGCAGCGCTTGGTCTTTTGAAAATAGAACTTGGAGTTGCAAAACCCCCACTCCAAGTTCTCTTGAATGGGATCTAAACAGGATGTTAATTGACGATTGGCTTCCGTATAACATGCTAATGCCAACTTTGAGAAACGAACCAATGTCAGATGTTCGCGTGTCTGCAACAATTATTCCAGAAACCCTAAATTTGGTAGCTGATTTTTCTCTCGAAGCATTAGGTCACAACTTTATTTGGTCTCTTGAAAGCGGAGTTGTTTCATTGTCGATGTATACCAAGAATGGCGAGGAGGTTTCAAGCGTTGAATCAAACTACGAATTGTTTGAAGCGAATATGCCTACCAGAGTAGAGTTTTGGCATGTTGATCAAATGATGTCGCTATATATAAACGGTGAGAGGGTTATCGAACTTCTGTATGATTTCGGCCCAGAGAAACGTCTCCGATTAGCCACCGGTTCTGACCAGTCGGTACTAATCGAAGACATTGCAGGTCGTGGTGGAAAACAACCCAAGTTATCGTGGCACTTTGAAGGTTCCCCGCTGTCGATAAAGCGCCTTGATGTAGACCATGACCTCTATTATAGAAGTTCTCGGCTTCCATCAAGAGCAACAAAAAATCCAACCAAAGAAGGTAACGAAAAACTTGTAGAAGTGGGATCACCTGCTTTCGGTACACACCCAGACAAACTGGCTGTTTTGGGTGAAGATCAATTTTTAATGGCTGGCGACAATAGTGCGTACTCCTTAGATGGTCGGCTATGGGGTAATCCCGATTTGTTTGTTGCAACACAAATTGACGATACCCCGTTTGTTGTGAATAGAGACTTGTTAATTGGTAAGGCGTGGAGTGTGTATTGGCCTTCGGGATATCGCTTAGGATTTGCACCGATTATTCCTGACTTTGGTCGTATTCGCTTTATCAGGTAAACCAGTTACTCGGTTGTGCGACCCACCTAATCGATACATATCAACCAAACAATCATACTTAGATTCAGAATTAACTTTCGATGGTCGAATTTGCAACCATGGGATTATTGAATTGGTTGACTCGTAATATGTCTCCTCATCCTATCGCAATCCATCTTGGCAGCGATGTGATTAGGATGATGCAAATTGGGTGTTCAAAAAGGAATGTTCTTCATAATGCAATGGAAGTTGCATCAGGAGATTATGGTGGGATTTCCGAAGCGCTTTCGTCATTCAAGGGTAAAGGGTGTGTGGCAAGCATATCTTCAGAGGACGTTCTTGTTCAACATATTCGTGTTCCAATTGATATAGATGAAAAGCAAATCATAGAACAATTGGTAACGCACGACAAAAGGTGGGGTGATGCAGAATTGCGAAAGGTGTGTGTTACAACGACCGGCGGTTCTGCAAAAGCACTTCACGAAATACTCTGCGTTGGGATTCAGCGGGTTATTAGCAAAGAGATTGTTGATGAACTAGAAGCTATTGGTCTGAAAGTAGTTGCTGTTACGGTTCCTCTTTACGCATCTATTCGTGCGTTTGATAAGTTATATCGAAGGGACGGTGATGGGAAAATGACTTCAATGTTAATAGATATGGACGATTCGTCATCAATAGTGATGATTGCCCATGGTGCAAATTGTGTGTTTGCTCATCGACTGGATACGGAATACGTAACACCAAACCTAGAATTACTACCACGTCTCGAAGTTGCTCCATCACTTATTGAAATTGCCAACACTCCCTGTACGAATTTGGAGAGAAGGACAGAAAGCAATCCGCGCGGTTTATGTGGTGTTAATGAAACTAATGGGCAGGTTGAGTCCGAGTTTACTTCTGAATTAGAAAAATGTCTTAGACATCATGATGCGCTTTTCCCCAACCGAGCGGTTGAACGAGTTATTTTTACTGGTCGCGGTGCCAATGACAATGATTATTGCGGCGCTGTTGCATCTCAACTTGAACTTCAGGGTTACATTGCAGATCCATCGGCTTGGATAGAAAGTGATTGTTCTATTGCAAGTGGTCCATCTTGGACAACTGCTGCTGGTATGTGCATGCGATATTCGGAACTTGCTGCATGAAACATCCATTTGACGACTTTATGCCTCAGTCCTGGCACAATCAACGTGCTGATCGAAGAGTAATTCGAATTGGTGTAATTCTTGTTGCAGTTGTTTCAATTGCTACTGCAGCAGCATTTGCCACAACTTTAACCGGCTGGAGATCGATTCTAAAAGATATGGGTAGTGTTAATGCCCATTGGGATGAAGCAAAAACAAGGGTTAACTCTTATGTACATGTGCAAAAAGAAATAAAAGATGCAATCGAAGAAGTAAATGTAATCGAACAACTTACTGATGGAATACCCAGATCAATACTATTGTGGGAATTGACCCAACAACTTCCTGAACAAACGTATTTAGAAGATGTTCGGTTAGAAACAAGAAGGCTAGTAACTGAAAATGAAGAAATTGTTCGTACAGAAACAATTACACTTTTAGGCATTGCGCCAAACGATTCAAGTATTACTGCATACATAGATCAACTGTCAACATCATCTTGTTTTACAGACATTTCTATCTTATATGCACAACTTGATTCGAATGGTATTAATAGAAACTTCTCAATTCAAATGAAGGTTGTTTCGCTAGAACAACTTGCATTAGGGACAATCGAATGAATATACCAAGTCGCTATCTTGCATTAATAGCATTGCTTGTTTCGGTTCCCGTTTCTGCTTGGGCGATTGCGTATCGCCCTATGAATAACGCGGTTCATTCAGCATCAACTGAGATACGAGATAGAACCATTAAACTTACTAATTACAACAAAGTTAACTCTCAATATCGCAAAATGAAAAGTATTTCGACTGCACTTGAAAAAGTTAAGGTTGATGTTTTGGATAGAATTCCAACCGAACACAAAGCGGACCAGTGGCTGGAATCAGCGTCAGATGCGGCCTTTGATTTGGGATTGCTGGTTCAGTCAGTTACAACTTCTGGCAATCGGTCTGATGGTGAATATCAAATCCTTCCTGTCGACATGAATGTAAGTGGTGATTACCCAAGCATATATAAGTTAATTCAACACCTAGAGAGAATGAATCGTGTTACTAGGATTGAGCGAATGTCATTGCATAGAGAAAGTGAAGAAATTGTTGAAGCCCGTTTGATTGTCCATCTAATTTTTGGAAGGGGGCAAAAAGAATGATAGAAAAACTCAATCGACTTATTCAAAAATATGATGCTGCTACTATTTTTGTTAGTGCGGCGACAGTTGTAGTGATAATTGAACTTTCGTTGATGAGATTATTGGTTCCACAGGCATCTTCAGCAGAGGAAATTGATTCAGGTTTGCTTATGGATCAAGTTTTCAATATTGAAAATGTAGTGCAAACTACCGAGCAAATAGAATCATGGGAGGATTACTCATTACAACTTGTTTCTCGATTGTCTAACGCATCCCCTAGTTGGCAAAAAGAACTTATTGTGATGAATAGTTTTGGGCAAAATGAAGTAGATCAAGAAGTCAAACAGGAAATTGTTGACTACAAACAAGAACAAATGGCTGCTGCAGACTACGCCGCTAACCAACTCTATCTGCAATCTGTTATGACAGGGAAAACTCCGTTAGCAAATATCAATGGAAAAATATACAGAATTGGTGATGACATACTAATAAGGGGTGGAGAAATAACCATGAGAATTGTAAGCATGGGTTCAGATTTTGCTGTGATGGAACTTGCGGAAAATGCAGATATTCAGAGAACGATTTATTTAGCTCGTAACCCAAAAATGACATCAGGATTAAGTTCGCAGTGAAATCACTAAAAACAAACATCTCTAAACCAACTGAAACTCATGCCCAAAAACTTCTCTTTTTGCTCCAAGAACGAGAATGTATAGATGAAGAGGGAATGAAGTTAGTTTCTCGATTACAAAGGAAATCAAGATTTAGGCCAATCACACTAATTCTTCAGGACGCCGGTGTTGATGAAGAAGCAATTCAAAGAGCGGTAGCAGATGTTTCAAAACTTCTTTTTTCACGCATAGAAAAGACGGACGTCATTGAAGAACTTGTTGATAAATTAGGGCTAGGATGGTGTAAGGACCACAGCGTGCTCCCTGTAAGCATAGACGGGAAAACTTATATTGCTTCTAAATCGGTTGATGAGTTGTTCTTGACAAATGATATTAGAGCGATAGCCGGAAGTTCTGTAGGACAAATGTTAGCAACTGCAAGAGATATTCAAACAATTATTAATCAACTTAATGCAAAAGTTGAATCAACGAATAAACCAAGTTGCCAAGATGACGAAGCCGATTTTTTTGCCGATGGCGATACCGCAGCAGAGGCAATTGATTTGGAAGAAACAGCCGCAGATGCGGACTCATCTCCAGTTGTTCGTTTAGTAGGCGAGATGATTACAAATGCTGTCAGAGAAGATGCTTCTGATATTCATTTTGAAGCAGGCACAGATTGTTCTCATATCAGATTTCGCATTGATGGAGTGTTGCACGATTTAATGGAATCACCAAAACGTCTTCATGGCGGCATAGTAAGTAGGATTAAGATTCTTTCAAATCTAGATATAGCCGAGCGTCGCTTACCACAAGACGGACGTATAAGAGCGACCGTTCTTGGCAGATCAATTGATCTAAGGGTATCAACCGTACCTACCCCGAAGGGAGAAAAGGTTGTAATGCGTTTATTAGACAATCGCAATATACGTATCGGTCTTGATGAACTTGGTTTTAGAAATGAGGCACTTGATTTATGGAAACACGAAATTGAGTCACCACATGGAATTATTTTGGTTACTGGGCCAACTGGCTGCGGCAAAACTACAACTCTTTATTCCTCATTACAAGAAATGGATCGTAAGCGTTTAAACATTTCAACAGTAGAAGACCCAGTTGAATATGAACTTGCTGGAATTACACAAATACAAGTACATGACAAAATAGATATGACCTTTTCCAGAGCTCTGCGTGCTTTGCTTAGACAAGATCCAGATGTAGTACTTCTTGGTGAAATTCGTGATATGGATACAGCTAATGTCGCAATCCAAGCAGCAATGACGGGGCACTTAGTTTTATCAACACTTCACACAAACGATGCTCCAAGTTCCTTGACCCGCCTAATCAATATTGGAATAGAACCGTTTCTTGTGGCTTCTGCAGTAAACGGGGTGTTGGCACAACGGCTCGCACGAAGGGTTTGCAAAAAGTGTGTAGAGTTTAAAAAACCAACTAAAAAAGAAATGCAATTATTGGATGGGCATGAATACACCAAGATTCCTTATGCAGCAGGGTGTTCGGTTTGTCGAGGTAGTGGATATAACGGACGAATTGGTATTTATGAGTTGCTTGTTATGGATGATGAACTTAGAGATGCAATCGCAAGCAATCCAACGATTACATCGTTTCGTAATCTAGCAATTGAACGTGGAATGCAAATCCTTCGACACGATGGCTTTGCCAAAGTTGCCGCTGGTTTAACCACAATTGAAGAAATTTTGCGTTTAACACCGTGATGGTAAACCTTAGCTTGGATAGCCAAGCTGAAGCACTTATCATTACGTTTTAGAAAAATGCTGTTATCAGTAAAACACAAAAGCAAATAGCAGCAACACCTGTCTTACCTATGATTCCCATTACTCGACCTATTGCAGCACCGGTTGCTGATTTTGCAAGTTCGCCAGTTGTGCCTTTTTCTTTATGACTAAGTTCTCCAACAAGCGCTCCGCAAAATGCTCCAATAATGGCACCAATAAGAGTTCCAATTAAGGGTAATGGAATAAAGAAAGTGCCACCAAACGCGCCAATCAAGCTTCCAAGGATTGCGCCAACCATTCCGCGTTTTGTTCCACCTCCTGCTTTTGCGCCTAGCCCAGCTGCTGCGGTCTCGATAATCTCTCCACAAACAGCCAGCCCAAGGACTATACCGATTGTTACCCAACCCCAAATCGGTGAATCACTCCAGAGCGGATTGCACAATGTAATTGCAAGTGCACCTGCGACCATCAACCAAGTTCCTGGCAAACCAACAAGCGTAATAAGTACACACACAAAGGCGTACGTTGCAAAAAACACCAGTATTACAATTGAAATCCAGTCCATAGTTTACTCACTTGCTTATTGGGAAACACTCTGTCATCATGTTATACATGGTACTTGCAACAATTCTTCAATGTGCAATTGTTTGTACAACGAACGCTGCACCGAATGCAGCAGAAGAATGGCGAGCGCTATTTCAAGATATGGAATTCCTACATCACCAAGATGTAACGATCGACGGTGTTGAATATCCTTGGGATTATTTTAACGAATGGACTCCCGAAACTCAATCTAGATATGAAAAACTTGTTCCACTTGTTCAGAGGGCTCAAGAGATTGCTTCGATGGAACACTGTGATTGGGAACTTCATTACGACCTGGGATATGACATGACGATGCCACACATGTCGCAATTACGTGATGTGCAACGACTGCTTCGATTCTCAATGCTTGGCGAGGCCGAAAACGGAAATACCCACGCTGCAATTGATAGTATGAATTCACTGTTAGGCGTGACTGCACATCATAATACGACGGATATACTGATTGGTTCGCTCGTCACAGCAAGTTCATTTGCAATGGCTTCTGATACAGAAGAACTTATAAATGTAGCGTCCGATGTATCTCAACTTGATGCTGTGTTAGAAACAGTGAACACATTTGATTCTTTCGATCCATTTGGAATTCGAGCAAGTATTGGCAAAGAGCGCGACATGGTGATGAATTGGTTGGGTAATTCCGAAGATCCAAACTTTGGACTTATCAGCGACATCATGCAAAAGGAAGTGGATGTTTCTTCGTGGGACATGCAAGCGGAAATCGAAAACTATTCTAAAACAATGACAAAAATGGAAGCTATTTTTCAAATGACTGACGAGGACGAAGCGATACTTGCAGTAAAGGCGCTCGAGAAAGAAGTGGGAGAACTGGGCAACTTGACATTCGAGCTTATAAGCCCGCTAAGTAAACTTCTTGAGACAGCATTCCAAGCGAGCCGCGACGTGCAAGAGTTTAAGGAATTGATTCAACTAAAAATTGAAACCTTACGTTCAAACTCCTCTGCATATTTTTTAAAGGCAGCCAAGGCGTACGATTCAATTGATGTAATGGCAAGGGAAGAAGCGCTTGCAAGTGGTGCCGTTGAAATTATTGAAGAACCCATTGCGCTAGCGCAAAAAGCAGTCATTATGGAGCCAACAGCCATTACGCTTTCCGATTTGCCCACAACGCCAAGTTGGCTTGCTCCTATATATTCACTCTCAATAGATTTAGTTGAAATGGGTGGAGTAGAGGATGTTGCCCTTGCCCTACAAATTGCAGGACATCTGTCGCAGCAAAATCGCCTTGCGTCTTCGTTTGCTGCAGCAAGCATTGTGCAACAAGTAATGAAAACACTTAATCAAGAATACTCCAAAGAGGATTCAGAACTTCTACTTCAAGCAACTAAAAATATACCATCTTCGGACGCGTTTATGTTAGTTTCTTCAACTAAGAGTGACAAAAACAGGTTGCGAAAAATGCTTGATGCAGATGACGAGTGGAACCCAACGATGGAAGCAGTTCTAGCTTCTTGTATGACACTAAGAAAAGTAGATGGCGTGTTTGATTCTTGGCCACGCCTCGTGGAAGCACTGGGTGTACCAGATGACAATTCAATAGTACTCGCTGGGTTGACCGAAAATATACCAGATGCATTATTACTAGCGGATTTGGATTTGCATGAAAATTATAGAACGCTGCAACAACAAGCAAAGACGTTGCCGCTAGCATTAAGAAAAAAACTTAGTTTCCCCAAAGTGCGTTAATAGAATCGTTAACCGATTTACCAAGGTTGTCGAGTGAGAGTTTAATGTCCCACTCTTGGTTATTACGGTCACCGGTTGTGTTTGAAATTGCGCGAATCTCTATGGCAGGTGCGTTTAAACGGTTTGCTGCATGAACTACTGCTGCACCCTCCATTGCTTCGCAGACGCAACCAGTCCGTTTTTGCACAAGTTGTGCGTGTTCATTTGTTCCGCTACAAGTTGCGACTGTTGCAATTGGCGCGAGAGTTCCGACCTCGCTTAATTGTTTCAACATCCAAGAGTCCACAGGAATATCATTACCAGCAAAATTTCCAAGAGAGAATCCCATTTCTTCAATGTTTTGAAATCCATCAGGAGTAAGTAAACCTTCTTCAAAATACACGCACTTGTTCGCTACAACAATATCGCCTATTGATAGGTTGCTTTCTGGCAATGCACCTGCAAGACCCGCATTGATAATCCACCGAAATGGACCATCTGAAAGAACCGCAGCAGTGGTTGCAGCCGCAGCGTTTGTTTTGCCTATTCCACCCGCAACTACGAAGGTTCCACTTGGTCTGCCAATGGCATTTGCTTCAGCTTGTACTGCTGTAATAATAAGAATCCTGCGTGCCATCGTTATGCTCTAACGTGGGCAACAATTGAATCAATAGGTATTATTGTCTGTTCCCCAGAATCCATATCTTTTATCGCAACGTTCCCCTCTGAGAGTTCTTCTCCGAGTATAACAGTGAAGCGTGTATTTGTTTTGGCGGCTTCTGTTAGAAGTTTACCGACATTTTTTGTCGCGCGGTACGTCATCCGAGTGTGCAAGCCAGCGTTTCGCAATTGTGCAACAGTTGGTGCGAGGTGCTTGTCTGCATCACCACCTGCACTGATGACAAAGACATCTGGTCTTGGCAACAGATCGGTTCCGTCACCTAGTAGACCCTTGTCTTTAAGAACAAGAGAGAGCACAACATCACCCATTCCAAAACCAACTGCTGGCATGGATGGACCACCAAACATCTCAATAAGTTTGTCGTAACGACCGCCACCAGCGATTGCGCGTTCAGCACCGGTCGCTTCGTGTATTTCAAATACAATACCAGTGTAATATGCAAGCCCGCGGACAATATTAAAATCGAATTTGCACCATTCGCTAATACCCCAAGAAACAAGTTCTGTTTGCAGTGCAGTGAGTTCTTCATGATCAATTTTTGTGTCGCTGTCGAATTGAGAAAATGATGATTCGTTCAACCCATGTTCGTTGATTTTTTTCTCAAACAAGCCCCGATCCATTTTTTCACGTTTGTCTAAGAGCGTCAATGCAATTTGCATTTTGTCCTTAGGGACTCCACTTTCTTGTAACATTTTTGCAACGACATCACGATGACTTATGCGAACCACAATATCTTGATGTGTTAATCCGAGTTCTTCTAATGCTCGAATTGCTGTTGCAATGACTTCCGCATCAGCGGATGGTTTATCAACACCAAGTAAATCAACGTTCCACTGTTTGAACTCTCGAAGGCGTCCTCGTTGCGGTCTTTCGGCTCGGAAGTGGCTTGGAATACCAAACCATTTAGTAGGTAATGTAAGCGATCGGCCCTTTGCTGCAGCCATTCTGGCAAGAGTTGGAGTGAACTCAGGGCGAAGAGCATAATCAACGTCGCCGCCTGAGCGTTTGAAACTAAAAAGTTCACTGACAATACCTTCGCCGCTTTTTACTGTGTATAAATCAAGGTGTTCAAAAGTTGGTCCTTCGATTTCATCAAAACCAGCATTAATTGACGCAATGCGCCAAGCGGTTTCGATGTGATGCAACGCCGCCAAGTCGGGAGGGAAAAAATCGCGAGTTCCTTTTGGAGATTGGAAGGACATGTTTACCACTCTGGCCCGCCGCCATATCGACCAAAAACATCTGCCATTGCTTGCACCATTTCGCCGAGTGTGCAACGAGCAAGCGAAGCATTTACGAGAGATTGCATTACGTTTTCATCTTTCCGGGCTGTTTCTCTAATTGCATCTAAAGCGGTCATTGCATAATCATTGTTTCTATTTTTCAAACAAATATCAAGACGTTCGCACTGCTGCGTTTCAACTTCGTGAGGAATCTGCAGAAGTTCAACTTGTGATTCGTCGTTTCCGTCTGGATATGCATTGACTCCGACGATGACGCGATCGCCCGCTTCCATTTCTTGACCAAAACGGTAGGAGGCCTCGGCAATGGATCGCCTGAAATAACCTTTGTGTATTCCTTGTACGACTCCGCCAAGGTCATCAATTTCGGAGATGATGTCGTTTGCATCGGATTCCATTTGATTTGTAAGCGACTCGACAAAATAACTTCCTGCAAGAGGATCAACTGTTCTGTGTACCCCTGTCTCGTGTGCGAGAATCTGTTGCGTTCTAAGAGCAACTCGTACTGCTGTTTCTGTAGGAAGACCAAGTGTTTCGTCCATAGAGTCAGTGTGTAAACTTTGACAACCCCCAAGAACCCCAGCCATCGCTTGATATGCAACACGAACAATATTGTTAAGTGGTTGCTGTTCTGTCAAAGAGCATCCAGCCGTTTGCACGTGGGTTCGCATCAACCAAGACCGTTCGTTTTTTGCACCGAACCGATCACGCATCGCGTTTGCCCAAATTCTTCTTGCTGCGCGTAATTTACAAATTTCTTCAAAAAATTCATTGTGACTATTAAAGAAAAAAGAAAGGCGAGGAGCGAAGGAGTCAACATCAAGACCTCGTTTTATGCACGCTTCTACATATTCCATTCCATCTCTTAGAGTGAATGCAAGTTCTTGAGTTGCCGTTGAACCGGCTTCTCTAATGTGGTATCCACTAATAGAAACGCTGTTCCACCGCTTAGTGTTATTGGTTGCGAATTCAATTGTGTCGACTACGAGTTTTACCGAGGCCTCAGGCGGATAGATAAATTCGTTTTGTGAATGGAACTCCTTTAAAATATCGTTTTGCAGTGTTCCGCCAAGAGAGTTCCAGTCGATGTCGCGTTCTTTTGCCATCGCGAGATACATAGCCCAAATTACACAAGCAGGTCCATTGATTGTTTGGCTGACGGTTACTTCTCCGATTGGAATGTCAGCGTATAAGCGGTGCATATCCTCGATGGTGTCTATGGCAACTCCGCAGCGACCAACTTCACCTATAGAAAGAGGATCACTGCTGTCACGACCCATCAATGTTGGCAGGTCAAATGCGGTGGATAGTCCAGTATTCGTTTTGGTCCCCTTTGCGTTCTCCAGAAGGTATTTAAATCTAGTATTTGTGTCATCTGCTGAACCGAAACCAGCAAACTGTCGCATGGTCCAAAGGCGAGATCGGTACATCTGTTCGTGTACACCTCTTGTGTAGGGGAACTGACCCGGAAGCCCGATTTTTGGATCAATATCGCCGTTTTTAGGTGTGTAAAGTGGGTCAATTGCATATCCAGAAAGAGATACCGAATCTGCATCATGTTTTTCTGCAGTTGTCATTCCAACATTGTACCCAACATTGGGGGATAGTCCCTGAGGGACGGTCCCCCAAAAAGGAACCGATTATCTGAGATATCAACTATAAAACAGAGTTTTCATGGGGATATTCCCAGAGCCCGTGGCTGGCGGGATTGTTATAGGTAATGGATACAGAGGTTAATGGTTTTCATTGGGAGATTCCCAGAGTGCGGGGCTGGCTGGATTGTTGTAGATAATGGATACAGAGGTTAATGGTTTTCATGTGGATATTCCCAGAGTCCGTTACCGGGGATAGTTTCCGCTACTCGTCGTATCCGTTTATTGGATCAGAAGTGTCGATCTGACCGCCATCAGGGGTCCACCAGTCGGGCTGATCATTTATTTCGTCAACTCTAAGTGGTCGATCACTCATGGGATGAGCATATTCACTTGATGGGCGGATTTCTACATCAATTCTCCTAGACCACCTATTTGGGACAGTGAGTGAATTTGAAAGTGGTCCATAACTAATATTTTTTTGAAAAACTTCCCACATCATTAAATCAGGGGTGAAAACCTCATTATCACCAGAACCCTCGACAAAATCTATTACCAATTTTTTACCAACAGGTATCTCCAAAACAAATAATCGCTCTCCTGATCTAGTATCGATTAAGGATACTTTTTTGGGAACTTCCTCTGTTGATTCCCACGTAGCAGCACTATTTGGACCGTTTGAATAGGGGTTTCCTCCGGGTGTATACATCTGACATCCTGACATTGATGTAATTGTTACTAAACTAAATAAAAAGAAGTTTTTCATGTTCGTCATGGTACATCGGCAGAACTGGCTAGGTGAGTACAATACACAACCATGGATATCAGAATTGGACACGGATATGACCTTCATCGTCTTGCTACGCCATCCAATGGTGGCAAGAAAATGATAGTCGGTGGAATTCAAATTGATTGTGGCTTGGGTCCAATCTCACACAGTGATGGTGATGCAGTTATGCACGCTGTAACAGATTCGATCCTTTCAGCAATCGGTGAGCCAGATTTAGGTACTATTTACCCGAACACAGATCCAGAAAACGAAAATCGCGATTCAAAAGATTTTTTAATTGAATCGATTAACCGTGCAAATTTAGGTGGATGGGCAATTGGAAATATTGATGTCACCGTAATATGCGACAACCCCAAAATTGAACCCTTCAAAGAACAGATATGTAAATCATTACGTACCCTGACTGGGGTTCCAGTTAACATTAAGGGAAAAACGCATGAGGGAACAGATAAAGTGGGAGCAATCGAAGTTCACGCCCTTGCGTTAGTACAGAGAGGAATACAAAAATGAGCAAATCACTTTGGCAAGAAGCAGCAGCATATGCAGCAAACGCTCACCGTTACCAAAAACGCAACGATAAAAGACCGTATGTTTCTCATTGCTTTAGAGTAGCCATGACGGTTAATCTAGTTTTTGGTTTTGATGACCCCGAAGTGTTAGCCGCAGCATTGTTACACGACAGCATTGAGGATTGCGATGTGGATTACGATGATATCCTTGAATTGTTTGGCAGAAACGTAGCGGACTATGTTGCTGTAATGACAAAGGACATGCGACTTGAAGAAAATAAACGAGAAAAATATTACGACAAGCAACTTGCTCAAGGTCCTTGGCAAGGTCGACTAATAAAACTTGCTGATGTTTATGACAATTTTACGGACTCACCAGACGACAAAAGATCTGCGTATGTCAAAAGAGTTGAACGGATTCTAACACTGACTGAACATGACGAGCAGTTGCAAGATGCAAGAAGAATGGTTCAAGAATTAATGTGTGAGATGTCGTCGTGTTAATAAATATGTTTTTGGGATTATTGGTTGCTGTACTTTCTTCTTGCTTCTCTACACAAGAAAACACAGTAGATTATGTTCTCGATAGTATTGAGGAAGTTGACATAAAAACAATAACCTCAAACATTACTTATACCCGTACGGATCCGATCCTAAATCGCAGAGAAATACGAACAGGGAGATTGTTATTTCGAATGGATGATGACAACCAAAGAGATGCAGCGATTCTTTTCGACACACTTATTATTGGTCGCAGGAAAGAAGAAAAACTAAAGCATTATGTTTTTTCAGGAAGATGGATGGCAGAGGTAGATTATGAGAACAAACAGTTTTTGAAACGGGAATTAATCTCACCAGAAGAGAATAAAACAGTAGATCCATTTGAACTAGGAAACGGGCCAGTCCCGCTCCCGATTGGGCAGACAAAGGAATCTGTCTTGAAAAAATTTAATGTAACAATTATTGAACGTCCCGATGAAGGCCAACTTTCAAAATTGGATGAAAATGTTGTGGGGCTACTCTTAATTCCTACAAAACAAAAAAGTAATTGGGAATCAATTGAGTTGTTTTACAACCCAGAAACATGGTTGCCTGTTGGAGTTCGCACAATTGAAGACGATGGAACTAAGCGCGTAAGCCAACTCACTGATGTAAAACTAAACATTCTAAATGAAGAGGATGCTAAACTGCTAAGTATAAGCACACCAGATCCTAAAGAATGGTCTATTGATATTCGTCCGTGGAGCAATAATTAGATAACTGCAACATCTTTTTGTCTTGACCTCTTGCAGAGCGTGCAACGATTGACGGCGGTATAGGAGTAGGTTTATCTGCCAATAATTCTGGGTAAACGCGAGTCAATCTTGTCAGATAAATCACGAGCCAAAGGTATACACTTCGATTGCTTAGACCTAAAGGTGTCGGTGTTGTATGGAGCTTGAACTGGCCAACAGTCTCCCCATCCATCTATTACTAGCAAAACATCCTGAACAGATACGATTCCATCGCCATTAACATCTTCGTTGACGTATTCATCTCCTATGTGTGATATAACGGCAAGAAGATCTGCTGTATTGATGATTCCATCAGCAACGATATCAGCTTGACAACCCGCTTCTCTAATAATTTCGCCAAGTAAAGAAGAAAAAAATGCTGCTGAGTTAGCTGATGCTGGATGGACTCCCCATGCGTCAAACAAATACCCATTCGTGTCTTCGATTAGATTTATAGAGTTTGTTCCAAACTGAAAATTGTCAAATCCGTGGTAGAGCAGCCAAGGAATCGCGTCGTTTCCATGCAAAAACACTTCGTCTGTTGCTGCAAACAATGAAATCGCTGAAACGTTTATTCTAAGCGTTGCTAAATCATAAGCAGCTTGTTGTTGACTTTGTATGTATTCTTTAGAAAGGTCGATATCCTCTGTTAGATTGAAAAGGGAACCAATTACAATTATGTGTTTAACAGAAGAAAGCCCCACTAGAGAAGCAGCAGTATCTGATTGATCAATCATGTTCTCCATTTTAGAAATAGCAGAATCGTATCCAATTGTCTCTGGTGCAAAAAACCACATAAAGACAGTTGGTTGTTCTCGGTCTAAAGTAGTTACGTCAAGCCAGTGAGTTAACTGTTCAAGGGAATATTTTTTATCAAGAGGAAACTCTCCTTCTGTATCGCAACCAAAGCCAGAATAAGACCAACTGCCATCTGCGATTGAACTGTAATACAGACCCTGCTCTCGATTCCCATTGTTGTCTACGTGATAATACACACAGCCCGCCGGTTCAAAATATTGATTAGTTCCAACAAGCGGCTCAATTTGTTCAAGGCGCATTGAAAGTGGACCACCGGTATCATTGTTTGCAGGAAAGTCAGTTGCATAAGCATTAATTTGTTTTTGGATTGCACTTCTAGAACCACTATTAGGATTTTCACCCAGATGCCAAAGTGGGCGAGCGCCAGACCGTAATTGCATAATTCCAGCATCTTCCATGTTGTCGAGTACTTTTATTTGTTCAACTTGTTGTGATAAATAAGTTGGGCATCGATATAAAAAACGAAACCTTAAGTCGTCACCATAATTAGTGAACGGACCATGCACTCCGCTTGATAGAAGTGATCGACCAGTATTACTCAATTGAAACTTAAAAAGCAGGTCAGTACCCTCATCATCAAAGTCGCTAGAAGTAAATATCTCCTGTAAGCCAAGAATTGGAAGCGAAAAATACGTTGACTCAGAATTTCTTTCGATTGTATATCCCAGTGAGTCGTCTGCTTGGATTTGCGATACTGGGTTGCATTGAGATGAACAAACAGCAGTATGAGAAGGAGATGTAGCTCCAGCAGAAATAGCAGAGATTTTTTCAATCGGCCAGACCCGAAGAGACGAAAGTGGAGCTCTTGCAAAAAACGGAGAACTATAAGAGTCGCCCATAGCAATAAGGCGGACATCTCCACGCAATATTCTTGCCATCTGTTCAAGACCAACAGAGTGGGGCTCGTCTGCAACTCCATGCAGACAGACCATAGTTACAACAGCGGAACTAATGATTGACCTTAGCACGCCTATATTATGCTAGTAAAGATGGTTAAAGTCAAGAAAAACGAGTAATAATAGTGCTAGTGAGCCTTGGTGATGCAGCAAAAACAGTGCTTATCAGCCGCATAGCGGTGCTTGTCCAGACCTCTGGTTTTGGGCGGTGCAAACAACGCACGATTGCACTGGAGACTTTTTCTGGTGGCTGCATAAGCCAAGATGGCGTTTGCAATTCAAAATCAGAAGCGGGTTTCCCTGAGCGTGAAGAACTTACACTAAAAAACTCGGTTTTAGTTCCGATTGGGTGAATTGTGCTTACGTATATGTTGTTACTTATTAATTCCATTCGCATTGATTTTGCAACAGCTTCAAGCGCTGTCTTACTTGCACAATACGCACCATGGCTTGGTGTTGCGAATTTAGAAAGACAACTTGCACAGAGCAGCAAGTGCCCCTCATTGTTGCTGACCATTTGTTTTGCAGCCAGAGCAGTTAACTCTATTGCTGCAAATACGTTTAAGTTAAATAAATCTCGAAACTGGTTGTGGTCATACTCAAGCGTCGTTTGGTCAAGACCGTGGCCAGCGTTTGCAAAGACAGCGTAGACGTCGCCTGCTTGCTCAAGCAGGTGTTCGTTGAATCCTTCCTTGGTGACATCTCCAGCGATGAAAGAACAACATTCGCCAAGTTCTTGCGCGAGTGTTTTCAGTTTTTCTTCTCTTCGTGCGGTAATAACACAGCGCATACCTGCTTGTACGCATTTTCTTGCAGTTGCCTCTCCAATGCCACTGCTTGCACCGGTAATAAGTATAGTTTTCCCTTCAATAGGGATTTTCATGTTTGAAGAACGCCAGTTTTGTAGTCAGAAGGCATCTCAAAAGTCGAAGCAATCGAAAGCGCTTCGATTAACTCGTTGCGCGTTTCTTCTGGGTTAATCATTCGATCCAACCAACCACGAGCGGCACCATAGAAAATATCTTGTTGTTCGCCATAACTTGCAGTGATTGCAGCGAGTAATTGCTTGCTTTCTTCTGGATCAATTTTTTCGCCGCGTCGCTTACGCGCGGCAAGGTCAATCTGAAGTAACGTGTTTGCTGCGGATGACCCGCCCATGACGGCGTACTTTGCAGTTGGCCAAGCAAGTGTAAGGAATGGATCGAATGCACGACCGCACATGGCGTAATGTCCTGCGCCGTAACTACTGCCAATAATTAAACTTATTTTTGGTACTATGGAATTGCTCATTGCGTTTACCATTTTTGCACCAGAACGAATGATGCCTGCTTGCTCACTGTCTCGCCCAACCATAAAACCAGTTGTATCATTAATAAAAATTAGAGGTATGCGTTTTTGGTTGCAGTCCATGATAAAACGAGCGGCCTTGTCTGCTGCTTCGGTGTAAATAACAGCCGGCATGTTTGCAGAAGTTGAAGGACCTCCTTTGCCACCAGCCATTTTCTTTTGAGTTAAACACCTTTGATTTGCGACAATCCCACAGGGCCATCCGCCGATTCGTGCATATCCACAAATCATAGATCTTCCATAGTCCGACTTGTACTCGTTGTAACTTTCATCGTCAACAATGCAGGATAAGAGTTCGTTCATGTCATATTGTTCATGAGAGGCAGCGCGAAATATGGAATCAATTTTATCCGAACCATTTTTTGAATTAAGTGATTCATAAGGGGGTTCAGATACTGGCTGAACAGACATATCACTGTGAACTAGCGATTGTATTTTTTTAATGCACGACTCATCATCTGGCTCGTGGAAGTCAATTGTTCCAGAAATTTCTGCATGCATTTCAGCACCACCCAACTCTTCATTGCCAACCTCTTGACCGATTGCTGCCTTAACCAATGCAGGTCCCGCAAGATAAAGTCCACTGCCTTCTGTCATTAAAAGAGTATCGCAAAGTACAGGCAAATAACCACCACCTGCGACGCAGTTGCCCATGATTGCAGCAGTTTGAGAAATACCCTTTGCGGAAATTACAGCGTTGTTCCTGAATACACGACCGAAGTCATCTGTATCTGGGAAAACATCTTCTTGAAGAGGAAGAAAAACTCCAGCGGAGTCGACCAAATAAATAATGGGCAATCTTGCTCGCTCTGCTATTGTTTGTGCGCGGATAATTTTTTTGCATGTCATGGGGAAAAATGCTCCTGCTTTGACAGTTGCGTCATTTGCAATAATCATGCAATGTTTTCCACCAACCTGTGCAATAGTTGTAACTACCCCCGCAGAGGGGGCTCCGCCATAATTTAGATACATGTTGTAAGCAAAGAAGAGCCCGCATTCAAATTGTTTAGTTCCACTATCAACAAGTTTATCAATACGTTCGCGTGCAGTTAGACGACCATGTCTGTGTTGCCGTTCTATGCCGCGATCACCTCCACCGAGTTCGATTTGCTTCGATACTTCTACAAGTTTATCTGTTGCCTGTTTTAGAATTGACGGTTTGCTCATAGGTACAGGATATCAGAGTGTAAAAAAGCCCGACAGTTGTTTGGGGCAACTGCCGGGCAATAGTCCTGTAGGGGCTACACACCTGTAAACCCGTTGGGTCTACGGGCTCAGGTTCTGTGCAGCCCTCTTGTACAGTCTGTTAAATCGATCACTGATCACCTCCTTTTAAACGTTGCCATGCTCAACCGTCACGTCCCACTTGACGCCGCCAAGCCATTATTCCCTCTGACTTTCAAAGGGCACACCGCCCAAGGCACCTACCTTGGTCGTTGTGGCTCCTTTTCACGGTTTCCAACTTTTGGTTTTCATCGCGATTGGTCTGCCACAAGTACTAAATTTCTATCGGCAAATAATTGACCCGCGGTCCTTTTTTTTAAAAAAACCAATTTAATTGACCCGCGGTCAATTAAATTGGAAAAAGGTGGAAAAAGGACCGCGGGTCAATTAATTGAGGTCGGGGTCTTCTTCGTCTTCGAGTTGTTGCATTTCTTCCCAGTCCTCGATGGAAATTAGGATTTCACGTGCAACAGAGCCCTTATGTTCTCCGACAATACCAGCAACAGCCATTTGATCCACTAATCGAGAAGCACGTCCGTAACCAATACCCATTCTCCGCTGAAGAAGAGAGACCGACCCACGTCCACTTTCAATCATTATTCTAACAGCATCATCGAATAGTTCATCTCGTTCTTGTGACTCCCCACTACAATCACTGCCAGAACTACTAGGTCTTATTTGAATCAAACTTCGTTCGAAGTTTGGTGTTGCAACTTCCTTCAGATGCTTCACAATAGATCGAATTTCTTTCGGTGAAACAAACGTGCCTTGCGACCGGTTTGCTGTCGTGCTACCAGGTGAGATGTAGAGCATGTCACCGTTGCCAAGAAGCAATTCAGCACCCTTCGTATCAAGGACAATTCGACTATCCATTCCACTACTGACTTTAAACGCAACACGACAAGGCATATTTGACTTGATTAAGCCAGTCACAACTTTAGCCTCAGGTCGTTGCGTGGATAGAATCAGGTGAATGCCAACTGCACGTGCCTTTTGCGCAATCCGTACAATCGCTTGCTCTACATCTTTCGCAGTCATCATTAAGTCAGCGAGTTCATCAATAATGAAAACGATGTACGGAAGTTTTGTTGGAATACGCGCTTTCTCTTCTTCCGTCTTAGGATCTATGATTTTGTATATCTCGTCTTCAGTAAGTTCGTTAAAACCATGTAAATCACGCACACCCAATTTTCGGAAAATTTGGTATCGCTCTTCCATTCTTGCAACTGCCCACTCTAAAATTGCAGCAGCACGTCCCATCTCAGTCACAACAGGACAAGCGAGGTGAGGAATGTCAGCAAACTGACTTAACTCAACCATCTTAGGATCAACCAAAATCAACTTGAGTTCATCAGGGCGTTTTGTATACATCCACCCAGCAATAATTGAGTTAATACAAACGCTCTTGCCAGAGCCAGTGGTTCCAGCAACAAGCATGTGTGGCATTTTGGTTAAGTCCTCAACCATCGGCTCGCCAGAAGCGTCCTTGCCGAGAAACATTGGAAGTCTCATTTTCTCTAACTTTTTGCTGCTCATCAGTTCTTTTATGCTGACTGATTCGCGTTCTGGATTTGGAACCTCTATCCCAACTGTCTTACGACCAGCAGCGTTGGGTACGATTCGAATGTTCGGAGCCCCCAAACTTCTTGCAATATCACTTGCAACGCTGTTGATACTCGAGACCTTTGTTCCCGGAGCAAGGTCGATGGAATACAACGTAATTGTTGGTCCTGCTTCAATGCCCGATACCTCCCCATCAATACCATACATTTGTAGTGTTTCTTCAAGATCAACGGCCTGTTGTCGAACAACATCTTCGATGGAATCGCCAAAACCATCTTCTGGATCTTCAAGCAAATCAAGCGAGGGGAAGATGTATCCTTCAAAATTATCAGGGCGCTGAATATCGGATTCTTTTGCTGCCTTCCCACCAGAAGCAACCCGTACCGGCAACTTTGCCATTTTCTTTGCAAGTTCAGCAGGCGATAATTTTTTTCGTGGCTCTTCTTCATAATCATCTTCATACTCCTCATCTTCATATTCGTCTTGAGGGTATTCTTCTTCTTCCCATTCCTCTTCGATTTCTTCGTCTTGTTCAAGTGTTGCGGATGATCGTTGCATTCGAAGAAGCGACAATGGTGAAAGCGAAACTTTTGGTTTTCGTATACTGGTTGTTTTTTGAAGCCCAATCCAAATTAGGTGTGGAATAGCAAACGCAACTTTTTCTGCCCCAACAACGAGTCCGATTGAGAAGGCAGCAAAGACGATGAGGAATGCACCAAACCCACTGAAACTTACTTCAAGTTGGGTAACTATTGTTTTTGCTATGAGTCCAGCTTTTGCCCCGGCGAGTGAACCAAGTTCTGGAAAGAACAATTCGTGGAAACAAGAAACCGCAATTGCCATAATGAGAAAACCAAGAGCACGAACTGCAGTGTGTGTTATTTCTGCACCTCTAAATACAAGGCCGACCCATGCTATAACGCCTATTAATAAGATCCAAACACCAAAACCAAGAACGTGATATGTCCAGTAGGCAGCCCAAGCTCCTACCACACCGCATAGGTTAGCAACGGGATCGTTGTGAACAGCTACTACATGAGAAGGAGGATCTCCAACATTGAATGAAAGCAGCGCAACAGACACAAAAAGTGCGATTGTTGCACTAGAAATCCACAAAATCCTCGATTTAAGGTCGGCTGATGTTAGGGATGAATGTCGATTTGGCGTACGTATAGCAGTGGATTTCATAGCAATTAACATATCGGCACCATTAGCGTTGTTTACAATAAGGTTTTTTGTCAAATCATTATCAGCCGCCAGTTGTTACAACCTGTTGCAATAAAAGAGATTATGCAACCGTATTTAACTCCCCATGGATTCTTAAAATACGAGAACAGCGATCCTGAGAAGTAATCGTGACACAATTGTGAAGATGGGGAAGGTTGTCACTGTAAAGATTACGAATAAGACGTGGAGAATTACACTGGCGGGACAAATGCAGGAGGATAATGTGCTGAAGATTTGATTCAGAAGCAATGTGGCAAATTGCAGCAAGTGACTGTTCGTTTGATAAATGTCCACTTCCGCCCATTATTCTTGATTTTAGAGAGTCGGTTCTGATGCTATTAAGTTGCATTGCTGGGTCGTAATTTGATTCAAAGGCAATCCCATCAAGATTCACATATCTGTCGAGTAGTGTTTGGGGAACATGACCAAGATCTGTTGCAAAACCAAAACGAATACTTTCTACGTCAAAAATGAAACCAACTGTTCCAAGAGAATCATGTTTAAAGTGAACCGCCTCTACTTTGGAATTATGTAAATCAAAATCATTTTTGAAAGTACTCATGCAACTTTCATCCAAGCCAATTCGCTGTGCTCTTTTTTTGTGATTTTCATGTAGATGAACCTGAATTCCTCTCTGCATGAATGTTCTGTTCCAAACTGGGTTGAAATGATCTCTATCGAAGTGTGTAATTAAAACATCACTAACATCATCCATCGTAAGGTTGTGAGTTCTCATCCTCTCTTTTGTTTGTTTCATCGAAAAACCAGCATCAATCATGACCCACTTTTCATTTAAGCGCAACAAACTGCAATTACCCGAAGAACCGCTTCCTAAAACAAAGAAATCTAAGTTACTCATCAGAAACAGTTATACCTCTACGTTCACTACGTTTTGGATGAAATGGGGCAATTATTCCACGTCTTGACGATTCAATAAAATTAACATATTCGAGTGCAATTGCGTCGTTATCTTTTTTAAGTTGCTCAACTGACGCATGAATGGGCTGTCCGCTTTTGTAAATCAGTTTGTATATTTCTTTTCGACTGCGAATTTCATCCTTGTTCATCCCGCTTCTTTTCATGCCTACGATATTAATTGACCCAACAATGTTTGGACCAGTCACCATAAAGTAAGGAGGAACATCATAAGAAGCGTAACCCATGCCGATAATCATGACGCCTTTTCCAAGCGTTACAAATTGGTGAATATTGGCACTCCCGCCGATGATAACTTTGTCTTGGAGATGAACGTGCCCAGCCAGATGCACACAACTTACGATAGTTGTGTTGTTTGCAACTTGGCAATCGTGAGCAACGTGAGAGTTTGTCATAAACATATTGCCGTCACCAATTGTTGTTGGCGACTCTTGTGTTGCCCTGTGCACCGTTACGCCTTCACGAAACACATTTTTGTTTCCGATGTTTATGCCCGGTTCGAACTTGTCATCTGGAAAGTTAATATCTTGTGCAGCAAAACCAATATGAGCCGAGGGATAAATTGTGTTATCCGTACCAATATTAAGTTTTCCAGTTAGATAACTTCCACCGATTACCCTTGTTCCATTTCCAATTGAAACATCACCAGTTAATACGCAGTTTGGACCAATTGTCACATCGTCTGCTAACTGAATATTCCCATCTAATACGGCTGTCTTGTGAATCTCTTGCATTTGAAGGGTATCATCTCAAGAATTCACATGTCGTGCCAACTAAACATAGAAGATCTTGGAAAAATTGCTTATGAGCAAGCACTAGAACTGCAAAGGATTACTCAAAAAAAAGTAATTGAACTCCGAGGTGACCCTAGTCCGACTCAATTTAACCTCCTCCTTTTGGAGCATGACCCACCCGTTATTACCGTCAGTAAACGCAAGGATGTATTGAAAAATTTAGTATCCACAAAAGGTCAACTGGCTCAGCACGGTGTTAAAGTTGTGAATACTGATCGAGGTGGTGACATTACTTACCACGGTTTGGGGCAACTTGTTGGATATCCAATTTTCGATTTGAACGCTCTCTCACTACGATTACATGGTTATATGCGATTTTTAGAAGGAACAATTATTAATGCTCTGAAACACTTTGGAATTGATGGAGAAAGAGATGAATGCGCTACAGGTGTTTGGGTAGACGGAGAAAAAATATGTGCAATGGGAGTACGCGTTTCAAGATGGGTATCTATGCATGGTTTTGCATTAAACGTCAATCCAAATATGGAACATTTTAAATTGATAATTCCTTGTGGGTTAGAGGGAAGGAAAGTTACTTCTTTGCAACAACTCCTGTTAGGAAGTTGTCCGAGTATGAGCGAAGTCAAAAAAGTTGTAGCGAACGAGTTTAAAAAAACTATTGCTGATCAAGTCCAAGTTCAGAAAGAACATCGTCTGTAATATCAATTCCTTCTGGAAGCCGGAGAGCAGTACGTAAACGTATTTGCATAATCGTTGAATCTGGATTTCCTTGTTCAAAATCTCGATCTGGAGGGATAAACCTTAACACCATGTCAATGTTCATGCGGTCAGCGACCACATTTACAGAATCAATTATTTCGCTATATGACTCTTGCATTTGCTCAGAGAGTAGTGCTGCTCTAGCATCAGCCCCATATTTCTGCATATTTTGAAATTCAGCGTAAATTTGTTCAGCACGTTGCCTGAGGTCATGGGATTCTGGGTCGTCTGGTTCAAGAGACTTTCCCTCTTCAAGTATTGCATCAAGAGCTTTTCGAGAACCAGAGATTTGTTCTTCAAGTTCTTCGTTTAAATCATTGCGTGCTTCTTGAAAGTGTTCTGCCCTCATTAGTTGTGACAGAGCTTTTCCTGTTTCCATAAAACCAATAGACCAAGCAGTATTTGTTTTATTTTCTCCCCAAGACAAGTGTCCATCGTTATTTTTTAGCGTTAAATCTCCATCTTTACCAGTAAGTTCAATGGAGTCAGCGGGTCCTATTACGCCAGTTTCTTCGTTTCCGTCTAGCGAAGTTACACCAGCACCAACTAGAAGAGACGCTGCAATAGTTGTGTTAATCAGATAGTGTTTCATTGGTTATTCACCTTGTTCTAAAATAGATAAGAAAGCGGATTGTGGGATATGCACATTGCCTATCGCCTTCATACGCCGTTTGCCCTTTTTTTGTTTCTCTAAAAGTTTTCTTTTTCTTGTTACATCTCCACCGTAGCACTTAGCAGTTACGTTTTTACGTAGACTCTTAACGGTTTCACGAGCAATGATTTTTCCGCCAATGGCGGCTTGCAGTGCTATTTCGAACTGATGTTTGTCAATTTGCTTCCTCAGTTTTAACAACATTGCTCTGGTTCTTGTTTCTGCTTTTTCTCTGTGACAAATTAAACTTAGCGCCTCAACCGGTTGACCGTTAATCAAAATTGAAACTTTAACCAAGTTGTCTGCACGAAACTCGATTATTTCATAATCCATCGTGCCATAACCATGAGTAATGGATTTCAGTTTATCGTAGAAATCATAAATAATTTCAGCGAGAGGTAATTCGTATTCAAGCATTTGCCGACCCTGAGAAATAAATTTCTGACCCTTGAATAGTCCACGTCTTGTTTCACAAAGCCGCATTAAATCACCAATGGACTCATCTGGACAAATAATTTCGACTTTAACTATTGGTTCACAAATATCTTGTATTTGTGAGGGGTCAGGAAGATCTGCGGGATTGTGAATGTCAACTGTTGTGCCATCAGTTAAGTCTACTTTGTAATTAACAGTAGGTGCTGTTTGGACAATTTCAACACCACCTTCTCTTTCAAGCCGTTCCTGCACAATTTCCATATGAAGTAAGCCAAGAAAACCACATCGAAAACCAAATCCAAGTGCTTCTGAGTGTTGCGTTTCATAGGTAAAACTAGAATCGTTCAATCGTAATTTTTCAACGGCTTCGCGTAATGTTTCAAATTCTGTTTTCTTGCTCCCGCTTTCGCTTGACGCAGGATAAAAATCACAGTAAACCATTTGTTTCGGCTCTTCATATCCAGGTAATGCTGCAGCAGCGGGATGAGCGTCAATAGTAATTGTGTCGCCAATGCGAACATCTTCAAGTGTTTTAATGGCGGCTACCATGTAGCCAACCTCTGATGTTCCAATTGATTCGGTTTGTGTTGGCGTAGGAGTGTATCTTCCGAGTTCAGTTATGTTGAAAGTGCGATTAGTTCCCATCATTAGGATGCGATCACCCTTAGATAAAGAACCATCAAAGACACGGAAGTAAACAATCACACCTCGATAATCATCGTAGTGAGAATCGAAAATAAGTGCACGAGTCTCTTCTATTTCAGCAGGTCTTGGTGGAGGTAATTTTTTACAGATGATGTCAAGCAATTCCGAAATACCTTCTCCAGTTTTCGCTGAGCAAAAAATACAATCTTCCGCAGGCAATCCAAGAACTTGTTCGATTTCCATTGCGACTTTTTCGGGATCAGCAGATGGCAAATCGATTTTATTGACGACAGGAATCAAATCCAATTCATTTTCAATGGCTAAGTATGCATTTGCAACCGTTTGCGCTTCGACACCTTGTGTCGAATCAACGACAAGTAATGCACCCTCACAGGCAGTAAGTGCGCGTGAAACCTCGTATGTAAAATCAACATGACCGGGAGTGTCTATAAAATTTAGTTCAAAATCTTCTCCACCGAATTTGTGATGAACCGTTACCGCTGATGCCTTAATTGTTATGCCACGCTCACGTTCGAGTTCCATAGAATCAAGAAGTTGTTCCTTGGAATCACGCTCAGAGACAGCATCTGTTGCCTGTAAAAGACGATCAGCAAGGGTGCTCTTTCCATGATCGATATGAGCAATTATTGAAAAGTTGCGAATAGGCATAAGTTGAGCAGTTTAACGCACTGGGAGAGAGACGACCTTCTCAAGTTCATCAGTTGGTCTTGCAATTAAGTCATATCCATCACAATCGGTTATTGTGCTATTCACAAGCGTCCCAATGGTCTGATTTTGTTCTGACATAAGGATTGTGCAGGCATCGACATCAGGGGCTTGGTATTTAGTTCTACATTGATACAACTTTAACTCCCCCTCGCCAGTATCACCAACATAAGAATCGACAAGAACTTGGTGCTTCTCGTTATTGGAAGCAGATGACTTTGCTTTCTCAAATGCAATTTCTTGCTGAGTAAGCATTAACTCTTCTTCTCTCTTCTGTTTTGTGGAGTCGGGTACTTTTAGAGCATCGTCCTCTTCCAATGATCCTGCGACAGTTCCATCTTCTTTTGAATATTTGAAAACACCCAGAGCATCAAACTTGTTTTTTAATATGAAATCCAATAACTCTTGATGGTCTTGCTCTGTTTCTCCGGGAAATCCAGTTATTAAAGTTGTTCGTATTGCTACCCCAGGAATTGTTTCTCTTAAGCGTTCCAACATCTCTGATTGTTCTGTCGCACTTACATTTCTTCTCATTGCTTTTAAAACAGAATTGCTAGCGTGTTGCAATGGAATGTCAATGTATGGAAGAATGCAAGGCAACTGTGCCATTGCTTCCATCATTTCATCTGTAAAATTATTTGGATAGGCATACATCAGCCGAATCCAACCACTGCTTCCCGAATTGGTAACAGTTTTGTTTAACTCACTTAACAATCCTACGAGTCCAGTGTCGTATCCAATATCGTTTCCGTAACTCGTTGTGTCCTGACCAATCAAATTAAGTTCAAACACCCCCGAAGACATTAGTTGTTTTGCTTCTTTAATAATCACCTCCACCGGCTTTGAACGCATCTTTCCACGAATGGAAGGGATGGTACAAAAAGTGCAGTTCTGATTACACCCCTCACTAACCCGTAGATAGGTCCAGTGTCTTGGTGTTAATTGAAGGCGATTGGAATCATCTTCTAAATACCCATTTGTGTCTTGCATCCCACGTGCACGTGCTGCAAGAACTGCATTTGCTTCAATCCATTGTGGTATTTCTTCTTTGGCAGTGGTCTTTTGCATTGCATCGACAATATGGTCTCTGTCGAATACGCCAATCATCGCATCAACCCCAGGACACAAGTCAAGTAAATGTGCACGTTGCCTTTGCACTAAGCAGCCAGCTGCAATTACACGTTTTACATTCGCAGTTTCTTTCAATGCGACTGCCTCGTTTATGACTTCCACCGATTCATCCTTGGCTGATTCAACAAAACCGCACGTGTTAATGATGATGGCGTGTGCTTCATTGTGATCTGCAACGAGTTCGTAGCCAGCGTCAACCAAGGTGGCAAGCATTTGCTCGCTATCAACTAGGTTTTTTGGACATCCCAGAGAAACAAAACCGATTTTTGAAATCGTTGTCATCGAGTGCGTATTTTACAGGTATAGTTGATGTTTTGCGATATATTGAGCAACGGATGGGAGAACAAGTTTGCCAATTGACTCGCCGCTATGGACAAGTTTACCGATGTCTGAAGAACTAACAGTAATTGGGCTTATTGGTAACACCCGTTCGTTACTAATTTCAAAGTCATCGCGAGGCATAATTGCAGGGTTTGCTAGTGCAACAATATCTTCCCAGCGTCGCCAGTTTTTAAATTGCGCCCATTGGTCAGCACCGATTAGCAATCGAAGTTCGTCGTATTCGTCCTTCAATGCTTCGATGGTGTCAATGGTGTAACTCGTGCCCTTCCGATCGATTTCGATAGTAGAAATGGATGCCCACGAGCAACCAGTGAGCGCAAGTTTGAGCATTGCAAGTCGGTGGCGGTCGGCTGATGGCGTCTTATCTTTTAATGGTGATTGAAAAGCAGGAACGTAAAGGATGTTATCAAACTGAAGAAATTTCATGGCTTCATGAGGAATTTCAACGTGTGCGATATGTGGCGGGTCAAACGAGCCACCATATAAAAGTGTGCGTGTCATGATGGTAACTCAGCATTGTCAATGAGACGTATGTGTCCAAGTCGAGCTGCGACAAGCGCTCGGGTGGGTTTATCATCAATTGGCGAAAGCAACGTTTGGGCATCTCGGATTACAGCGTACTCCACCTCAAGTCCATAGTCGTCGAGTGTTTCTTTAATGGCCTGCTCACTTGTGCAGTGAATTGCTTTATGAATGCCAAGCGCCTGTGAACGTTGGTCAGTTGTTAGGTAGGCATTTCGGCTACTCATTGCAAGTCCGTCCACGTCTCGAATTATTTCCGCACCAATGATTTTTAGGTTTTTCCAGCGCTGCCCCTCTTGTGAAATAAGTTGTTTTATGACGAGGTATTGTTGGTAGTCCTTGAGACCAAAAACGGTAATATCTGGTTGCACTAGGTCAAACAACCGAGCAACAGCAACACAGACCCCTCGAAAATGAGTTGGTCTGCAAGCGTCTTCAAGTTTGGGTTCTGTTGCTGCCATTGGTAGAGGGATGTTTTCTGGCTCTGTTGGATACATGGTCTCGACATCTGGTGCAAAAACAACATCCGAACCAGCGTTTTTTGCAAACTCACAATCTTGTTCCAAGTTACGTGGGTATTTATCTAAGTCCTCTTCTGGAGCAAATTGTTTTGGGTTTACAAAAATGCTTACAACGACTGGTTTACCTGTCTTTTTCGCTTCCAGAATCAACGAAAGGTGACCATCGTGCAGTGCACCCATCGTTGGCACAAACGCGCACCCCCGAAAGGTGACCAATCCATCAGCATTTGTGATTACTTCCATTGCGGCCACAGTATAAATGGGGTTAGACACCTCAGGTAACAAGATAACGCCAGAGTTCTGGGAACGTCCTTGTTGTGGGGACATTTATCAAAATGGGTGTCCCCTTAGCGAGGGGGGTTAAGGATGTTATCGCAGGCATTCAAAGTTGGGTATAATGTGATTTTGGAACAGTACTTAGGAGATATCAAGTTATGTCAGTAGTCATCACAGAAACAGCAGCACGAGAAATCAGTAACATTATGACTCAACAGGAGTTAGATCGAGAAAAAACGCATCTTCGTGTTGGCGTGAAGGGTGGTGGATGCTCTGGGTTTAGTTACATCTTGGACCTAACTGAGACAAAAAAAGATGGCGACGAGCAGTGGGAGTATGAAATTGAAGTTGAGGGTGAAAAGTGTAATTTCCGTGTGATTTGTGACCCAAAGAGTTACCTCTATCTTAATGGTACTACTGTTGATTTCAAAGACGAAGTGATGGGCAGGGGATTCGTCTTTGATAATCCTAATGCCACAACTACTTGTGGTTGTGGCAGTAGTTTCAATGCATGAGTGATGACAACACGAAAGTTATAGAAGAAGTTGTTGAGGAAAAGCCGCGTTCTTTTGATTTGTTCATTGCAGTTACGGGTATTATCGCATTAACACTATTAAGTTGGCGATTGTTCTTAGATCCGACCTGTGTCACTGTTGAATTGATTGATATG
>JASMLG010000074.1 GCA_030748805.1 Phycisphaerales bacterium
ACCAGCCTTCAGAGCAGCAGGATGCAAGTCACCAAACTCTTCACTTAAAACTGGAAGCGTTTCCTCAATTAATTCCATAGACTCTTCTAGCAATGGCATAGTCGCAGGCCCTCTACCTCCCATCGAATGTCTAGTCATTAATAGATTTGCAAACTCTGTCTTAGCTTCAAGTTCAAATTCTCGTGATACTCCTGCCCCCCCATTAATCGCGACCATCACTTCGCGACCAAGTTCTAGAGCCTCTTCACTGGACTCTAGGGTGAGACCAAATGCTATAATATTGGCTAGTACAATTTTAGCCTTAAGAACTTCAGGCGAATCCAGTCCTAGATACGGAACACGCACACCTTCATCGATAGCATTACCAATAATTTCCCTAGCCTTTTCAAACTCGCCTACGTCTAGTAATAGATTGGCGTATGTTGTAAGTACTTCAACAAGTTCGCCTTTTCTTGCATCACCCGGAATATCCCTAAATAGATCCACTGATCGCTTAAGTTCGACACGAGCATTTTCTAAATCGCCCATCTCCCAAAGCAATGTTCCGACAAGCTTTCTCGCTGGCGCTTCTAGATTTGGCTCGTGACCAAAACGTTCACTAATCTCGGTCGTTGCGAAGAGAAGGATGTCGTGCACCGACAATTCTTCTCCCTGCGAATTTCTAGGTGCTCCGAGTGCAAGAAGATCTTCATTGAACTTTGCTACAGATAGCATCATCTTGAAGGCCACCTCTCTTTCCTCCATGGCCTCCTGCGTCTTCTGCTGAGACTCCTTCGCTATAGCGAGTGCATCCTTCGCTTCCGCTTCGGCGCCAATAGCACGGTCACGCTCTTCCGCTACCTGCTCTTCTGCAACAACTGCACGATCTCGCTCAACAATCGCCTTTGCTTCTGCTTGAGATGCAAGAATGCCTGCATAGATGCTTACAGTCGTCGTGATAACTAGAGCAATTGCAATGGTCATAACTGTTGCAACCATTGCCTTGTTACGACGTGCAAACATCTTAATTTGGTATGCCAAACTCGCACGTCTTGCATGAATAGGCTCGTTCTCAAGGAACCTCGTTATATCCTGACCAAGTTCGTATGAGGATTGATAACGACGGTCACGGTCTTTATCGATCGCCTTAGAGACCACCGTTTCAAGGTCACCTTGTATACCCTCAGCAATGGTGGTCATTTTTGTCGGTTGTTGCTCTCGGATGAGCCGAGTCGCTTCGTAAATCGGAATGGAAGACAAGTCATAGGGGGGTTGACCTGTGAGCAGTTCATACAAAATCACGCCGAGGGAATAGACGTCACTTCGAGCATCAATTAAATCTGGATCGGCTTCGCACTGCTCTGGGCTCATATATTGCACCGTGCCAATAAGTTGACCGACATTTGTTTGCAGTGTTGTTACCACCATATCCGAGTCCGTTGAACGCGCAACTCCAAAATCAATAATCTTTGGATTGCCAGCACTGTCTACAAGAATGTTATCTGGCTTGAGATCGCGGTGAATAATTCCTTTGAGATGACCGTGGTGAACTGCGTCACAAACCTGTTCAAAAAGTTCGAGTCGTTCATGGACTTTCAAATCTTTTTGTTTTGCATAGTCAAGTAACGTTTTAGCACCTACGATGTATTCCATTGCAAAGTAGGGGACGCCTCCGGTACCATCATCGTAGGTGCCTGCTTCATACACTTGTGCAATACATCGATGACTTAATCTACCTAGGATTTGAGATTCATATTCAAAGCGCCGCATCGCACTCTTTGAAGTCACGCCACTTCGCATCACTTTGATCGCTACTTTTCGCCGGGGACTCTCCTGGATTGCTTGATATACAGTTCCCATCCCGCCGGAACCAATAGTGCGTTGCACTTTATACCGTCCAATTTCGCTTGGAATTACACCGCGAGCATGTTGCGGTTGTGATTCCAATGTTTCTGCATCGGGATCTGATGAGTTGTCTCTTGGCTTATCCTCATTCATATAGTAAGTGTACAGTCTGTTATGAAATCGGTAAGGGGATTTTCCTCTTCATGCCTTTCGAATCCCCGTCCCCACCGCTTTATGAAACGTCCTTTCTTAGGAAAGGGCGTTTTTCTTATGTTAAACTTGTAAATAATGGTCAAAAATGGAAGTTATCTCTCAATTGGGGTATAGGTCAGATGCTACTTATTATTAAATCTATCTTGCTTTGTGAACGAGAAAGGTATATAACGGAATCAATGATTCGTCTAATAGTTGTTTTGTGTTTTTTGTTTTTTTTGTTTTTACAAACAAGTGTGGCACTTGCTGAGACATGGGTTGTTGATGATGATGGGAAAGCAGATTTCAATAACATACAAGATGCAATTAATGCATCAAGTGATGGAGACGAGGTGTCAGTTCGGGAGGGGTTGTATTACGAATACAACATCAATACTCTTGGAAAATCAATCGTTATAGAAGGCGCTATAAGTGCAGATGGTGAACTGCTCTCTGTTGTACACGGTAATTGGCAAGGATCGGTCTTTGTTTGTGATAGTGGTGAAACAACGACAACTGTGTTGAAAAATCTTTTGATAACAGGTGGGAGCGCATTTGTGGGAGGTGGTTTGCTTATAGAAAACAGTTCTCCATCATTGTTAGGTTGTACATTTATGAACAACTATGCAACCAAAGGGTTTGGTGGTGGAATAGGCGTTATTGATGGGGTGCTTTCTGTTGTTGGTTGCAAGTTCATTGGAAATATCGCTGGTGTAGGCGGAGGTGTTTACAATCAACCAGAATATGGCAGTGTTCATGAGGTTAGTGGTTGTCTTTTTGAGAATAATCAAGCAGTTAACGGCAGTTATGGTCATGGAGGTGGACTAAACCACAGTCGTGGTTCTTTGGATATACACGATTGCGATTTTATAAATAACAACTCAACAGGCAACGGTGGTGGTATATCAGATTATGCTGGTTATGGAATAACAGTTCGAAACTGTAACTTCATAGGTAACAGCAGCCATGGAGGCGGGGGTCTTAACACGGGCGGTATTGGTGGTTGCACAGTTATATCTTCAGTTTTTAAAGGAAACCAATCAAGTGGATATGGTGGTGGTATTCAGAGTTCAAGTTCTAGTCTTTACATTATCAATACTCGTTTGACAGAAAACGTTTCTGATTGGCTTGGCGGCGCAGTGCAAATGCTTTACGCTGATCAACAACCTGCGGTCTTTGCAAATTGCTTAATAGATCACAATACATCACATACTGGTGCCGCTGTTTCGATTCATGGAACTATTGAAACAAGGTTTAAAAATACTACAATTATCAATAACTCAGGATTTGGTCTTTATCTTGAGGGCTGGGAAGGTCAAGAGGCGCAGGTTCACAATACGATTATTTGGGGCAATGATGCTGATTCAATTTCAATCTCTGGAGGACTTGCTGTTCAGGTTCATTACAGTTCTATTGAAGGTGGATGGGATGGTGAAGGAAATATTGATGTTGATCCACAAATATCTTTTGATGATGATGCAGTGAGCATTTCTAGTACTTCGCCTTGTGTTGATGCTGGTGATATTTCCCTTTTGCCTATTGACTCGATTGATATTGATGAAGATAGTGATGTTCTTGAAGAACTTCCCGTTGATTTCTTTGGTAATGAACGCATTGTTGGAACAACGGTTGATATTGGTTCAATTGAATTCCAAGGTCAACCATGTGTTGGTGATGTTAACAATGATGGGTTTGTTGGTGTTACAGATCTGCTTGATGTGATTGAGCAATGGGGCACAAACGGATCAGCGGATATCAATGGCGATGGTGTGGTTGATGTCTCAGATGTATTAATGCTCGTAGGAAACTGGGGAACCTGTGATTAAAAAACTAACCGAGACTCAATTAAAATTTCTTGGTTTGCCTAGTTAAGGCTGATGCAACCAATAGTTTTGTAAAACCTACGTGGCCTTCTGGGTCTAGAGCAATACAAAAATCAGCGCTACCATACGCGTCGGGTTCAAAGTACACCCCGCAATTCATATTGATTTCAAGAATGTAGGGAGTTCCGTCCTTATCCACACGAATATCACACCTTGCAAAACTTTCTGCATTCATTGCGATAAAAAACTTTGCGCATTCTTCTCGCAATCGTTTGGCGAGTTTTGTGTTTGGCACTGGAAATGTTTTAAGCCCGCCATAATCA
>JASMLG010000075.1 GCA_030748805.1 Phycisphaerales bacterium
CTGCGTGATTTGCAAGGCAAACCCCGCCATGCCTTCGGTCAAGTGCTCGGCGCTGCCATGGTAGGTATTTATTGAGTCCTGAGCCGCATTTTACGTGTTTTCCTTGCCATTCCCACAAACCCATGATACATTCGGAGTGGCTAGGGGCAGATGACCGGTAAAGGATTGGATATGAAGAACATAATTATGTGTTTGACGGTGAGTGTCTTGAGTGGTTCTGCATTTGCTACTACTTGGACTGTAGACAATGACGGGAAGGCTGACTTCGACAACATACAGGCAGCTATAGATGCCTCTAGTGACGGTGATGAAATTATTGTGATGCCGGGGACGTATATCGGGAATGGTGATGAAGTTGTGGACATGTCGGGAAAGGCAGTGTGGCTACACAGCATCGACGGTCCGGAAGTGACAATCATCGATGGCCAGAACACACGTCGCGGTATTACGAGCGAGAGCGGCGAAACGAACGAGACGGTGATCGAGGGTTTGACCATCACGAATGGGTTTGCCAAGTACGGCGGCGGGATGTACTGCTACGAAAGCAACCCCACGCTGACAGATTGCATATTTACAGGCAACACTTCTAACATCGGAGGCGGTATGTACTGCGATAACGAAAGCAGCCCTTCGCTGACAAACTGCACCTTCACCGATAACACTTCTAACAACAACAGCTACCACGGCGGCGGCGGGATGGCCTGCTACCACAACAGCAGACCTACGCTGACAGATTGCACCTTTACAGGCAACACTTCTAACAACGGCGGCGGTATGTACTGCAACGAAAGCAACCCCACGCTGACAGATTGCACCTTCACGGGTAACACGGCCAATGAGGGCGGCGGTATGTACTGCAACGAAAGCAGCCCCGCGCTGACAGATTGCAGCTTTGAATACAACACTGTCAACGCCGGTGGCGGTGGGATGTTATGCGCCCTCAACATGGGCGACAGCGGTCCCGCGCTTGAGAATTGCACCTTCACAAACAACACTGCCGGCCACGGTGGTGGGATAGCCAGTTGGTTCAGTACCCCCACCCTGATAGATTGCACTTTCACAGATAACATAGCCAATGAGGGCGGTGGGATGTTATGCATCCTCAACAGCGGCGACAGCGGTCCCACGCTTGAGAATTGCACCTTCACGCATAACACTGCATTCCTCGGAGGCGCGATGACCTGCTACGACAGCAACCCCACGCTCACTGGCTGCACCTTGACGATGAATACTGCAAACGAGGACGGCGGCGGGATGTTCTGCGACAAAGCCAGCAACCCCACGCTCACTGACTGCACCTTGACGATGAATACTGCAAACGAGGACGGCGGCGGGATGTTCTGCGGCAACGACAGCAACCCCACGCTCACTGACTCACTCCTTTGTGGAAACACCCCAAATCAGATTCAAGGACCATGGACAGATAGTGGTGGAAACACAATCGCAGAAGTTTGTCCCGTTGATTGCCCAGACATCAATGGTGATGGATATGTCAATGTGAATGACCTGCTTATAATCATCGATCAATGGGGATCAACCAAATCCAACGCAGACGTCAACTTCGATGGAATCGTCGATGTTACAGATTTGCTTACCGTGGTCGGCAATTGGGGACCTTGCGAGAATTAATTAACCGCGGGTTAATAAACCTAACAAAAACCTATCAGATGGGTGACAGTATGTCGTCAGTGACGTAGGCGATACTACTTATGTGCCAATGAGGGCTCTCGTGGTGGGTGGTCTTTTGCGGTGGAATTGAACAGGAACTGAAATAAGGAGAATAACTATGGTCATACAAATCAAAGGTACAACATCAGGCGGTTGCGTTCAGATGTTTCGAAATCGGCACACTGGACAAGATGTTTTTAGGCATAGACGAAGACCAGTTGCAGGACCTAGGGTTCGTCAAACACGTATTCCTACCCATCTCTCGATAGAAATAGATGAAGCATTACTAACAGGCAATCTTGACGAGGATTTATCAATCCTACAGATAAAGTGACCGTCACTTCCGTAAATAACAATCCAGTGGTTTGATGCCACTTGTTCCACAATTACAAGAGTGACAGTCACTGTACACTAGTACGAATATGGAATTAGATGTAGGAACAACGCAAGATTTAATTGCTCGGGCTGAAGCAGAATTACCTCCATTGTTTCTTGAGCGATTGGCTTTACAACTTCCTAAGGAAGATTACCACGCAGCTCTTCTGAGTTTTGGTAGACCAAAACCAATAACGTTTCGACCAAATACTCTTAGATTGACTGAGGAGGAAGTTCTTCGGGAAGTTTACGAATCTGGGATGCAATCAATCCCTGTCTCTTGGTGCCCACTTTGCCATCAATTGACTGGTGGTTCAATTCGGCAATTACAAACTCTTGAGAGTTCTAAAACAAACGGTCTCTATATCCAAGCAGCTTCTAGCATGCTTGCTGTGCTTGCATTACAAGTAGAACCAGAAATGTCAGTGTTAGATTTATGCGCAGCACCAGGTAGTAAAACGTCACAAATCGCTGCGTTGATGGAAAACCGAGGAATACTAGTTGCGAATGACAGGAGCCGAAAACGACTGTATCGATTGAGAGAAATATTGCAAAGGCAAGGTGCGACGAACGTTGAAGTTCTCTGTGGTCCTGGTGAACGGCTTGGGCGAACACATGCGGATTGTTTTGACCGTGTCTTAGTGGATGCTCCTTGTAGCGGGGAGGGTCGTTTTCGATTAGATAGACCGATTCGGATTTCAAAGTGGAACTTGCAGGAAATTCGCGGACTAGCAAAATTACAGGAACAACTATTAATTTCCGCATTACGATGTGTTCGTATTGGAGGTTTGGTTGTGTACTCAACTTGTACGTTTGCACCCGAAGAAAATGAAATGGTGCTAGAAAAAGTTTTGCGTAAAAAGAATATTGATGCAACTGTTGTTGACATTCCAAATGAGTTAATGCCTTCAACAGCAAGAAGTGTGGTTGAACAATGGGAAGATAAAAAAATCACACAGGATATTTCTTCTGCAGTACGAATTATTCCAAATGAAACAACGACAGGTTTTTTTATTGCTTGTTTAAAGAGAACCGCTTAAACAGGGCTTATTTCATACATTTCTGCAGTACTCTGGGCGAGAGACGCAACCCGTTCTGCTAACTCGGTTGGCTTGATTACTTTGCAGTGTGGTCCCATTGAAAGTACCCACCAGACGATTTCATCCAATCCCGAGACGGTGCATGTAAACGTACAAGAGTCATCGTTGTGCCATTGAATATTTTGTGTAGAGTGCCACCTTGTATCGCTTACTGTCTGAGAAAAAGGTGTCTCAAACAGCAATTCAACTTCGTAGTCGGTATCTCCCGGAATCATGTTCCAAGCATTTCCTAGGTGATTGTCTAAATTAAAAGAGGAGGGAATTTCATACGTTAAGGTAGTTTGTTCAATTGCAATAAAACGGTTCAACTTTAACGTGCGGATTTCATCATGTTTTTCATGGAAACCAACAACATACCATGCTCGCGTTCCAAAAAACAAAGCGTAAGGGTGGAACATAAATGAGTCGTTATTGTTAGGCGAAGAGGTGCTTTCATATTTACACTTCAGGATATTCTTAGACAATAGTGAGTTTTGTACTTTGTCATATACATCCTCGTAGCCCTCTTCGTCCATAGTTGCTGTAGTACGAAGTTGCATTGTTTGAAGTCGTTCTGTTAGTTCTTCCCTCGCATCAAATGGAAGTTGTGCAAGAATTTTGTTCATTGCCATAGAAGCCGGACGAATAAACGGAATAGATCCCTGTTCTGCCATTGCCGCACAAAGTGCTGAGACAGCAAGAGCTTCTTCAAACGTAAGGCGAACGGGAGGCATAAAAAAACTACCTTCAATTCGGTAGCCATGTTCTTTGGAACTCTTTATTGGAATCCCTGCTTCTTTTATTTGATTGATGTCCCGATAAATGTTACGTTCGGTTGTATCACATTTTTCTGCAAGTGACTTTGCCGTCCACCCTACTTGGCCTTGAACAAGTGAAATAATTTCTAGCAGCCGGTGCACCCTTGTGTATTTTATTGACATGCGTGTAGCGTACTCGTACAATTCAAACGATGCTAGTGAGCACCGACTAACTGTCGGTGCTCAAAGCATCAGTTCGTCAGGGTTTTCGCCTTGACTTGACAAGAAAACCACTTATTAACAACAAAAATGCTGGAGGAGCAGGAATAGAACCTCCAGAAAATTGGGTTTCCATTTGATTTGTCAAATTATTTGTTTGAGAATCAATCCAACCTGTTGAAGAAAGAAAGGTGCTATCAGAACGTTGGCTTGAAACCCAGTTACTTGGACTTGCAGTTCCAGTCAAATAACTGTTTGTGAAATCAAAATATTGTGTATCAATAAGTATTGGCTTTTTGTTTATTGGTGAAGTTAACTTATCTTTTCCACCAAGTGATTTGTAAACAGGATCTTGCCCAGTGTGACCAATAATTGTAATTTTTTGATTAGCCATTCCAGAACCACTTCCAGCTACACTTGCATCTACGAATGAAGTTGTTACAAACATCGATGCAATAATTAGATATAGATATTTCTTATATGTCATGGTGAATCTCCTCATGATTCTTGGACAATATTCCCACAGTTGAGAATAGACCAACCAGTATTTCGGAATTGAGGGAAGCGACCCATGGTTCCTGTTATCAAACGAATATCTTCGTTATCGATCACAATAGGAATCTTTTGACCTGTCCAGCCAATAAGACGCTGTCGACCTTCAAATTGCATTGAGAATACTCGTTCCCGCATTGCCCAATGGTCAAGTCGATTAGCAATCTCATCTGCTTTATTTGTAAACAAAGCCATGAATCGTTGTAAATCATGCTCATTTGTAATATGTCTTAGTGCGATATTGCATCCAACTATGCACCACCATCCATAACTTTCAAGCCAGTCACCCCTGTCAATTGTCTCGGGATCAATAACAGTATTGATGATGTCAACAATTCTTGCCAAACCCTCTCTAGCATCCATTCTGCCAAGAAATATTTCTGATTCAAGAATACCTGCCCGACATGTATTGGCTATTCCGCCAAATGTCTCATGAATATCGTTTGCCAAATGCTCATACATCTGTACTGCATTATTTAACGCAACACAAGAAGAGTGTGCATGGATTGATGACTGCTCTGGCTCAATATCAAGTAATCTTCTAAGTGAATGACCAAGGACATACCAAGCGTGTGCTTGTGCTACTTTTGCTCGATTTGATTTAGGCTCATTTTGTTCATAATGTTCTGCAACTCGTTGTGCCATTCCTTGTGATTCGTCAAGTTGCCAAAGTGAATAATGAGCGTTGGCAGCAGTTGTTTGAAGTAACAACCGTAAATCAGTTGGAATCGGATGTTCTCGAAGTCCTGCTTGTGCTGCACGAAGGACACGATTGAAGCGACCAAGACCATCCCATCCGCCAGCAGCTCGATTATATGAACGCGCTCTTTCTTCAGCATTTGCACTAATATCAAGAGCAGTATGAGCAAACTTAATCATTTGATTATATTTTCCTAATCGATGAGCTTCTTGAGCTTTGCGATCAAGATTGTCAAATGAATATTTAGTGGTTTCTGGAGTTTGATTTTCATTTCCATACCAAAGCCATTCTGAGACCTCATCGAGTGTCCAATCCAGAACTTCGGAAAGGACTAATATCATGTCGAACTTTGGGTTACCACTTTCAGGCGCAAGTTTAGTTGGATCACGCCCCAACTTTTGAGCTAATTTTCTTCTAGACCAACCACGATATGCTTGCGCAAGATCAAGAAGTTGTTCAAGTCGCTCTTTGCGATTGACGTCAAGTGTCTGTGTCATAAGTTTTCTCCTATTCTCTCCAGATCACAATTTCCAGTTCAAGCCATATTTACTGTCCGCGACAGTGAACCCAACATTGGTTGAACGATTACACACTACACCTAAAATTTGGGACTTCTGACAATTGGTGCTTTTTTTCTTTGCTTTTTTTTTCTACTACATGTAGTGAAAAATCAACTTAGAAAAAATCACCAAAAAAATTGAGATATCGTTTTTTTATCGATTAAAACACACACAATCAGTTGGCGTTCAACTGCAAACAATTATGCAACTTGTTGTTGCATAAGGAGTTATTACTTATTTGGTTTTAGGTTTCATAAAAGAAAGGATTTTGAAATGAAAGCATGGAAGCGAAGCATTAATGGAACAATTGGCACAGCATTTGCCATAGGATTTTGCTTGATTGGAACTGGGTGTTTGGAGAGTGTCAAAGTTGAGTGGGAAGCGAGTGGGCGGTTGGATTATCACAAATCGATTGTCGATATTCCTTCGAAGTATGACTTGGATGTTGAACATACCGCTGTTGAGTTTGATGGCAAGAAATACAACTATTATGCATCCCAGCAATGTTTGCATAATCAGTTAACTTCGGAGTTATTTCGAAAAGATGATCCAAGTATTAAACATCTGTTTGAATCCTTGCCAAAATTAACTTGTGTTGAAACCGTTGATGTTGAAGACATGAACAACTCTTCTGCAGTTAACGTTTGTGGAAGTGTTTCTCGAATCATCAGTTCAGAACAAGACTCGTTAAGTTCTCAAATAGAAGCGGCTATTTATCTTGATAGTAAATATCCCATTCCAGTTTGGGATGTTGATCGTTGGCCATCTTTGGATCGACAAATTTACGTTTTCCCAGATGGAATCGTTGGAAATTCAGATTCCCTGAATTTAATACTAACCGGTGAATTATGTGATGTCTTTGGATATATGGCAGAACTAGGTGTGACTCAAGGAACTGCAATGATTGATGATGACGTCTGTTCTCTCTTTATAGATGATGAGGGTCTGTGGGCTGATGTGTTTGTTAATGATGTGTTGTTCGGGTCAATCTGGTTGAACTAATTAACATTTAGAAAGGTGTAGTACATGATCCTCCTCTTCTTGGGTTTAGCACTCGTGCTAACCATGGGTTCCTCTCTCCTCGATTCTAGCTCGGGGAGAGAGGATGAGGAACGGGATTTTTCTCGATCTTCAAACGGACTAACTGCGGCAGGGCAAATTTCAGGTTCATGCTCTTTAACCGCAAACGGCGATTTCTGGTTGACTATTCTTATAGATGATTTTTCTATTCTTGCGAAAATTGACGTGATTGATGACGATTCTAAGGATCCTTATTATCGTTTTTCACTGTCTGCAATCGAATATCCTGAGGGCTCGGCTTGTTGTTTTTCCCCACAATTACTACCTCATGCAATAGGTCAGAAACGTATCGTAGAGTTTAAGGATTCAGAAGATGCAACAAGTAAGATTCTAGAGATGTTTAAATCATTGGGGATAGCAATTACCGATGAATCATTAAAATCAATACCTTACGCAATTACTTGCGGATGGAGATCCCCTAAAGAGTGCAGAAAGATAGTCAAAAGATTGATTAAAGAAAATACAGGTAAATAGAGAACCAGTTGATAATGCACATTTGTTGCTATTAAGTGTATCTTAGTAACTAAGTGGAACCTCGCTCAGAAGAATCATTAGCTTTTTCCAAGTTGTCGTTTGGCATTCTTTGTCTAGCAAACGAAAATGGTTGGATTACTACTTTTTCTACCGAAAATATATCATCCATTATTGGCATCTCTTCAACCATGTTAAAGGACTCACCTGAATTATGGATTGATCGAATACATCCATCAGATGCAGATGCCGTTCTGGCTGCTTTGCAAACAGTAACTAATTCATCTGAAAAAATTATTTCTTTTCGTTTTCGCGACTCAATAGACAGATATAGATGGATTGAATACCGTTGTATAAAAAAAGAAGACGATTCCATTGTTGGCTTTATCTATGACAATATTAGAAAACGTACTCAAGAATATACAACCCGCATTTATCTTGCAGGAAGAAATTCGCTTTCTACATTATTGGAATCGAGCGATTTAAAATCATCAATCACAAAATTTCTTGGCTTACTTGGAGATGCAATGGTTGTTGATAGATCAAGGTTGGTTCGTTTCAGAAAAGATGGTAGTGCTTTTATTACTCATGAGTGGGTTCGAAATGAAACAATAACTAGATATGATTTGCCACATCAAGTTCCAAATGAAATGACTCACTGGATGAAAGAACAGTTAACAAATCATGGTCTCATTTCAATTGTGAACTGCAATGATGCTAATATTCCAGAGGAAATAGAAAATTTAATCAAGGAATGTTCTATTGGTGCAGTTTTTGCTATTCCAGCAATAATCTATGGTGAACTAGAGGGACTCGCATGCTTTGAGGTTTCTGGAGATCGTAATTGGCTACCTGTTGAAATTGAAGAAGCCAAATGTGTTCTCAATGGATATTCAAAATCTGTTGAACGTAGAATAGAAGATCGAAAACAAATTGCAGAAGAATTCCATCTCAGAAGGTCAGAAGAAAAGTATAGATTGCTGACATCTCACTCTCCAGTTATTTTATTCGGAATTGATTCTGAAGGTACATTTCTTTTAAGCGAGGGTCTTGGATTAGAATCAATGGGTGCTGGCGCAGGAGAAGTTGTTGGTAAGAGCGTATACCAGATTTACCGCAATTATCCTGATGTATTAGAGCATATAAATGAGGCACTTACTGGAAAAGAATCACATGGGTTGACTCACATAGGTGATAAATGTTTTGAGTTATGGTTCACTCCCGTATATGATGATAATCAAATAGTCGTTGGTCTTTCCGGTGTTGCAGTAGACATAACTCTTCGCCATCAATTGGAACAGCAGCAAACCATTATGACGAGCGAATTAGACCATAGAGTTAAAAATAATATCACTGCTGTTATGTCATTAGTTAATTTGTCCAAACAAGGAGTAACATCTGTCGATGACTTTGCAAAAACACTTGACGGTCGTTTGCACGCTCTTGCAGTAGCTCATTCAACTCTTGCCAAATCACACTGGAGTGGAGCATGGATGAGAGATGTTTTGATTCTGACTCTTCAGCCATATATGGTCGGTTCGGTTGACAGAATTATTTTTAAGGGACTAGATATTGAACTCCCGGGGATTCTTGCAAGACCAATGTGTATGCTTATACATGAATTAGCTACAAATGCAGTAAAGCATGGAGCACTCTCAAATGATGAAGGGTCTGTGACTGTCACAACTAAGAGGATGGAAGAGGGCAATGCAATCCTACTTTGTTGGGAAGAAAGCGGGGGGCCTAAAATTACAGGTAAATGTAACAAGGGGACAGGAACCTCGCTACTAGAAGGACTTGTTGACCATGAAATGAACGGAAGGATTGATATGAACTTTTCTGAAGATGGACTTATGTGTCAAATCACAGTTCCTCTGGACAAAGATAAGTAAACGGTTCGTTACAATACATGAATGACAATGGAATGCCCAGAAAAATGTAATGTTTTACTTATCGGTGGTGGGGGTAGAGAACATGCCCTAGCTTGGAAGATGTCTCAATCACCAAAACTTGGAACGTTGTATGCAACTGATTGTTCAAATGGAGGAATCGCTGCTTTAGCAGAGCCGTGTGAAGAGAAATGGGATTCTTCAAGAGTTTTTTTCTTGTGTCGTTGGTGCGATTATCACGAAATTGATTTGGTTGTAGTTGGCCCTGAAGTCCCATTGTCTGAAGGAATTGTTGATGAATTATCAACCGAGAATAGGTTGGTTTTTGGCCCAAGCAAAGAGGCAGCGAGGATCGAATCAGACAAATCTTATGCTAAAGAATTGATGCGTCAAGCATCAATTCCTACTGCAGATGCGAGATCGTTCAAGGATATTAATTCCGCTCGCAGTTATTTATTGCGAGGAGCAGAGCTTGACCTAGAAAACGAAGGCAAAAAAGAACTTGCGCTTGAGATTTCTTCTTTTATGGATTGGTGTGGTCAAACAGAAAAAACCAATAAGTTTATTTTTTCTGAAGAACTGATAAAACATCTAGATGAGCGAGAAGAACCTCTCGTTGTGAAAGCAAGTGGTCTTGCTGCAGGAAAAGGTGTTATTATTTGTAGGACTGTTGGAGAAGCACTCAAGGCAGTGAAAGACATTATGGAAGACCGAGTTTTTGGTGATGCTGGTGCAACCTTGCTTATCGAAGAGTTTATGACTGGTCATGAAATAAGCGTTTTAACCTTAGTAGATGGTGGAACAATTTGGGTTCTAGATTTGTGCCAAGATCATAAGCAGGTCGGTGAAGGGGATGTTGGTCCAAATACAGGTGGGATGGGTGCATTTTGCCCAGCTCCATTATTAGATGAAGAAATGTTGAAGTATGTAGAGCGTGAAATTCTTGTTCCAACTGTAGATGCAATGCGACGAGAAGGCATTGATTATCGAGGAGTCTTATACGCTGGGATTATGATGACAGCAGCTGGTCCAAAAGTTCTTGAATTCAATTGTCGATTTGGTGACCCAGAAACACAACCACTAATGGCTCGCTTTAAGGGAGATCTTGTTGATATTCTTTGGCGAACTGCAGCAGGTAATCTTTCAGATGCTTCGATTGAATTTGATAATAATGTTGCTTGTTGCGTTGTGATGTGTAGTGAGGGATATCCATCTTCATATAAAACTGGTCATGTTATAACTGGCATTGATCAAGCAGAAGCTGAAGGGAACGTTATGGTCTTCCATGCTGGAACTGATTGTAGCAATGGATCACTACTTACATCTGGAGGTCGAGTTCTTGGAGTGACAGCAATCGCGGACGACTTAGAAACATCAAGGACTCTTGCCAACGATGCTTGTGAAAAAATTAAATTTGACGGAGCATTTTGGCGTAAAGACATTGGTTGCAGATCCAATCAACCACGATTAGAAGCAACTAGTTGCGAGTAACCCAAATAACATTTACAACTAATCTGCATAACTAACTTCCATATATTCAATATTGATATGGAAGCGAGAAGTGAGTAATCTGAGTAAATCCTTTGTTTTCATAATTCTTGTCTAATCTGAAAACACAACCACTAGGACGCTTGGTCTATGTATAAATAGAAAAGATGCAGGCATCTAGATTTCAATATAAATTAACTTAGGGCTAGTTTAGTCAGCGATCAACTTTTTTTGAAGTGCTGTAATCTCGTCCCTAAGAATTGCTGCCTTTTCAAATTCTAGATTATCAGCCGCATCTAGCATTTCATTTTCTAGTGACTCAATACGTTCTTCAATATCAAAATCATTATTAGTTCCTCCCGAATGGAACGCTTCTCTAGCTGTTTGACGTGCAGAAAGCTCATTTTCAATTCCTCTTCGTATCGCTTTCTTTATTGTTTCAGGAGTTATTTTGTGTTCTTTATTATACGCAAGCTGCAATGTTCGCCTTCTACTCGTCTCGTCAATAGCTGCCTGCATTTGAGGAGTTACCTTATTTCCATACAGAATAACACTTGCATTTATATGTCTTGCAGCCCGTCCAATTGTTTGAATTAAACTGGTTACGCTTCTAAGGAATCCTGATTTGTCAGCATCAAGAATACAGACCAATGATACCTCAGGTAAATCTAATCCCTCTCTAAGTAAATTTACACCAATCAGGAGGTCGAAATTTCCTTCACGAAGTTCACGTAATATTTCCAAACGTTCAAGTGTATCGATGTCACTGTGCAAATACTTGCTTCGCAAATTCGTTTTAGAAATGTATTCTGAAAGATCTTCAGCCATTCTCTTTGTTAAAACGGTAGCAATAACCCGTTCATTATTTTCAGCACGAATTTGAACCTCTTTAATTAGATCTGGAACTTGTGTATCAGCAGAACGTATTTCAATATCAGGGTCGAGAAGCCCAGTAGGGCGTATAACTTGCTGTGCTGCTTCTCCATCAGATTTTTCTAATTCGTATGATCCTGGAGTAGCAGAAACATAAATTGTCTGTGGAGTGAGCAATTCAAACTCGTCGAATTTTAGTGGTCTGTTGTCCAAAGCGCTTGGAAGACGAAATCCATGATCAACTAAAGTTCTCTTTCTTGCTTGATCACCATTATACATAGCACGTACTTGCGGAATAGTTACGTGTGATTCATCAATGAACAACAACCAGTCATTTGGTTTTCTGTTCGGAATGTGATTGAAATAATCAAGAAGACAAAATGGTCTACTACCCTTGGGTCTTTCCTCTAAATGTCGAGCATAATTTTCTATTCCTCCACAATATCCAATTTCTTCAATCATCTCTAAATCATAATTAGTCCTTGCTAGAATTCTCTGTGACTCAAGAAGTTTCCCCTCGTTCTTCAGTTCTATCACTCTCATTTTTAGTTCTTCTCGAATACTTGTAGTCGCACGCTTAAGACCTTCTTGGGGCATAACGTAATGAACAGCCGGAAAAATAAATACGTCAGTTTCATGTGCAAGAGTTTCACCTGAAACTGGATGAATCAACTCAATGCCCTCAACCTCGTCTCCAAAGAACTCAATCCGAATGGCAAATTTTTCGTATGCGGGGAATATTTCAAGAACATCTCCACGAACCCTGAAACATCCTCTAGCAAAATCCATGTCATTTCGTCGATACTGCATTTCTGATAGTTCAAGAAGTAGTTCTCTTCTGTTCTTTGTTTGTCCAACAGTGATTGGGGTGATTCGGTTTTGATATGAGTTAGGAGATCCAAGACCATAAATGCAACTCACCGAAGAAACAATAATTACATCATCTCTGGAAATTAAACTACTTGTTGCTTTCAACCTAAGTCGATCGAGATCATCATTTCTTGCAGCATCTTTTTCAATATAGATATCACGCTGAGGTATATATGCTTCAGGTTGATAGTAGTCGTAGTAACTTACAAAATATGAGACGGCATTATGAGGAAATAGTACACGCATTTCCTCAAAAAGTTGAGCAGCAAGTGTCTTGTTGTGGCTTAGAATTAGTGTAGGTTTGTTTACCTGTGCAATAACATTTGCCATGGTGAACGTCTTGCCTGTACCTGTTGCACCAAGTAAAGTTTTATATTTTTCTCCTTCATTAATCCAAGAAGAAAGTTGGTCGATTGTCTGTGGTTGGTCTCCCCTTGGTTCATATTCGCTTACAAGTTGAAACATGAGTGATTAAATCGAATACTTCTCGTCATATGTAACTTGATCCATAAGAATGTTTTCATTTTGTGAACCACTTACCCTAATTTTTGCTAGCCATCCATTCCCGAATGGATCACTATTTAGAAGAGAGGGATCTTCTGAAACTTGCTCATTGATTTCTGTTATCTCGCCTGAAAAGACAGAAGTAACATCACTCGATGTTTTGACTGATTCTACTTCGCCCACCGATTCGCCTGATTCTATGGTAGTTCCTACTGGTTGAATCTCAACATAAGTAATATCAGTGAGTTCGTTGGCGGCAAACTGTGTGATTCCAACCGTTACGATATCTCCTTCGATTTGAAACCACTCGTGAGAGTCGGAAAAACGGCAGTGAGAAGGGCTAGACATGAGGCAATATCTCCTTTTAGATTGATTAGCAGGGTATAGTACCGCTTCATGCATTATTGCAAATACTAAATTTAGTTAATTGGAACGAAAATTTTTTATGACCCTACTTTTAACCCTAGCAATTCAATCTTTAAACCCACTTATAAATGAGGGGAAACAGGATGTTCTTGAAGTTCCTTCAGTAGCTTCAGACAAGTTGGGCTTAAGGGGTGTAGTTGTTGATGACACTCATTTGTCTGGTTGGACCTTAGATTCCTATGATAAATTTAGAAACAATGCAGACAAAGCCAAATCGCCCTGCCTACTGGTTAGAGATAATACCCTGACTGATTTTATTGATTCGCATGTAGAGGCTCGAGAGAGAATACAGAGATTATCTGTTGCAGCAAATCGTCTTGGATGTAACGCTATTGCTATCACACCAACATTTCCAGATGATCAAAATATGGTCAATCAAATTGTTGAACAATTACGTGATGCAATGGTGGGAGTAGAGAGATTGGAGTTAAATCTCCTACTGCAACCAACTGACGGCTTATCAAGTAATCCAGATGAATTGATTGAGATTATTAAGCAAATAGGCGGATTTCGAATTGGTGCACTTCCAACATTTTCTTCTGCCAGTAAAACAGGCAATGGAATTGAAGCCCTGCAAAAACTCGCTCCATATGCCGGTGGTATTGTTGCTGATTTCCCAACTGGTCGCGGTAAAAAACACATCGACCCCTATGAAGGATTACAAGCAATTTGTGATGTTGGTTATTCCAACACTATTGCACTTAATTATGTTGGAAAGGGCGATGCGATGAAAGAAATAAACAAAGTTGCGACTAAAATGCGATCTTTCCTTGGGGATAACAAATAAATGCAATCTTTACAGCGCTTAGTTGTGACGATTGACGGAGCTGCAGGAACAGGCAAATCATCAGTAGCTCATGAATTAGCAAAACGTCTTGGAACTGAATGCCTAGATACAGGTGCGATGTATCGTGCAGTTTCTGTACTTGTTGTTGATTATGGGATAGAAGCAGATGATGGAATTGGATTAGCAACTAAAACTAAAGAACTTGGAATAACATTTAACTGGAAGAAGAGTCCACCATCAATTCTTCTTGGTGGTAAAGATGTTTCCAGTAGGATTCGGGATTTAGATGTTAGCAGTGTTGTTTCGGTTGTTGCTTCACACCCAGAAGTAAGAGATATTTTAGTTGACCAACAACGGGAGATTGCAGAAGAACACCCTCTTTTAGTTACCGAAGGTAGAGACCAAGGTTCTATTGTCTTTCCAAATTCTCCAGCACGATTTTTCCTAACGGCAAATGTAGAAGAGAGGACAAGAAGACGGGTAAAACAACTTAGAGAAGAGGGTAAAACAGTGGATCAAGATCAGATTCATAAAAATATTATGTCAAGAGATAAAATTGACTCTACAAGAGAAAAAGACCCGCTAGTGTGCCCAGATGGAGCGATTGTAGTTGATACATCAAAATTGTCTATGGTGGAAGTTGTTGATTTGCTAGAACAATCAGTTCAATCGTTACTGGCAATTTAATGTTGTCTATCTTTCAGATAAAAAGACGAGCTCCCGGATTATCAATTTGGAAAGTCATATTTTGGTGGACATTCATGATAGGGATTTTACGAGGTTTAATGATGACCTTTTATAGATATAGGAGTCATGGAAAACGCAATGTTCCTCGAACGGGTTCAATTATATTTGTAGCAAATCATCAGTCCAATTTTGATCCATCGATTGTTGGCGTTTTAGTTGCGGACCGACCATTTAAGGGAATTGCAAGAGACACTCTATTCAAATCAAAATTGCTTTCAGCATTTATGCGGTGTTTCGGGGTTATTTCAATTAAGCGTGGCGAGAGTGATATTGTTGCAATCCGGCTAGCGATTAAAGAACTTGCTGCTGGTAGATGTATTATGATGTTTCCTGAGGGTACAAGAACTACTGACGGTACAATCGGTAAATTTCAGCGAGGATTTTGGTTATTGATGAAAAAAAGCAAGGCAACTGTTTTGCCAGTAGGATTTGAAGGGGCGTTTGATGCATATCCTATTGGGCAAAAACCAAAACTACGGGGTTATATTGAAGTCGCAGCAGGTGAACCAATTAAGGCAAATGAATTACTTGAAATGGGGGAAGAAGATGGCACTAGATATGTGCGTTCCAAAATAGAGGAACTTAGATTGCAATGCAATGAATTAATAAGCGGAAGGTCAAAATAGAGGACCTTAGATTGCAATGCAATGAATTAATAAGCGGAAGGTCAAAATAGAGTTGTAATAGATCCCGCGAGTAATTTATATGTGGCTAACACTACTAATACTGTGAACACAATTCTTATGGTTTTTACGGGAAGTACATGATTCAGTTTTGCTCCAAACCATCCACCCGCGATTGCACCGGGTAGAATCCAAGCAGCTCCAATGAGAGCGTCAATTGCATGTAAGCCGGTATTTTTACCAGTATCGTCGATTGCGTTTTGTAACGATAAATCCTTTACAGTAGCGCCTATGATTGCAGTTACAAACATAATTGCAGAGGATGTTCCAATCGCTCGCTTCATTGGCAATCGGCACAAAGTATTTAGGAGCGGAACTTGTATTAATCCGCCACCAATCCCAAGTAGGCCTGAAAGGGCACCGGAAATTACCCCAGTAAAACCAAATCGATAATATGGTGCTTCTTTTCTTTCTCCATTGTGTTTTGATTTTCCAGAGATGCAAAGAATCTGATCCCATAGAACCCATAACAAAAAACCACCGAATGATAACTCTAACCAAGATCCCTCTATGAAATTACTGCCCCAAGCTGCGATAATTATCAAAATTATTGAAAGAGGTAGGACCTTCCATACAGAATTCCATGATACGTTTCTATTCCTATGATGCTTTGTAGCTGCTGAAATAGCAACTGCAGGGTTCACTGTCATTGCAACTGCTTGTGCTAGGTGAAATGGCCAACCAAGTATGATTGCCAAAGCTGGAATCATGAGGACTGATCCACCTATACCAAGTAAGCCACCAAGTGTGCCAGCAAGAAGCCCCAGTACAATCAAAAACAATATTTCCATCTAGTGTATCGTACACTAACGAAGATGAACACATTTTATTTGTCTGTTGCAGAACACCCTTGAACCAAGAACCTTCATAGGAATTATAGGCAATCAATAATTCAATTGGTCTCTCGATAGAGAGTTGATAGGCATGTTTTCTCTCGTGACCGTCACAAGACGATTCTGGTTGGAACTGTCATTCGGTTTATATGAACAAAACAGTTTATTCGTGCCTGCTATGATGTTGCAATGGAGTTTTGGCACGTTGTTGGCGACATTACTATTCTGTTGAGTGTCGCAGTTCTGTTAGGAATTATTTCTGAAAAGCTTGGCTTCAGTGGCGTAGTTGGATACCTTATCGCTGGGACATTAGTTGGTCCGGGTTTACTTGATTGGGTTTCTGCTGATGAGGAATCAATTCGATCAATAGCTGAAATTGGTGTTGCTCTCCTACTTTTCACTATTGGTCTTGAGATAAACGGCCACCGCTTGAAACAACTACTTGGAAATGAGATGTTGGTTGGGATATTGCAAATAGTCATAACTGGGATGTTAGGATTTGTAATTGCAAGGTTTTTTGGCGTCCCTTTGAAAGCATCAATTATAGTTGGTGCAATGGGTGGTTTGAGTTCAACCGCAGTTGTTTCTAGGGTATTACAAGATAGGAGTGAACTCGATTCTTCTCATGGTCGCTTAGCATTTGGGGTACTCCTTGTTCAGGATTTAGCAATCGTTCCCCTTATGCTTCTTGTTGCATTCCTTCATGACTCAAGCGAACAAACGGAATTAGTTTCTGAAGTTGGGGCAGCAGGAGCAAAATTTGTTGCACTAATAGTAATTGTGTTTTTGATTGGAGTTCTAGTTCTACCAAGATTTTTTGGTGCTGCATTAATTCGACGTTCGAGTGAATTTCCAGTAATCGTTGGTATTGTTACATGTCTTTCTTCAATGTGGCTTGCTGATCAGTTGGATTTATCACCTGCACTTGGAGCATTTATAGTAGGAGTGATTTTAGCTGGCTCTCCTTTTGCAGCGCAAGTTCGTGGAGATATGGCTCCGTTTCGCTTTATTTTTCTGACGCTTTTCTTTGCAGTAACTGGAATGTTGGCAGATTTGCCATGGCTTGTTGAGTCATATCATTGGTTATGGACGCTTGGAGTGGTAGTATCAATTGTTGTAGGTAAATCAATAATTGTGTTGTTCGTAGCATCAATTATGAAACATCCAAGGCGAGTTTCAATTTCCGCAGGACTATGCTTGGCACAGATTGGTGAGTTTAGTTTTGTGATTGGCGCAGAAGCATTGAACGCAAATCTACTTGATGATAACTTGTTCCAGCTGATGATGAGTTCATCTTTGATTACTCTGTTGATTTCACCTTATCTGATAGGTAAAGCAAGAGTAATTTCCAAACACCTAGATTCATATATTGGTTCAAACAATGAAGTTGAAGTAGATAGCGAGATAGCAACACTTGCAAATCACGTAGTAGTTATTGGATATGGTGTTGCTGGAGTAGAAGTAGTAGCAGATCTTCTGGAATCAGGTCAAGAGGTTTTAGTAATTGATATGGGGCAAGTAGGAGTATCCAAAGCAAGAAAGGATGGAGCACATTCAATTCTTGGAAATGCACAACGCAGAGAGATATTGGAACACTCGGGAATTAGAACAGCAAAATTATTGGTTTCAACTTTACCGGATCATCGGGCATCTGTACAAACCATTCAGCAAATCAGAGCGTTTGCTCCGACCATACCAATCATTGCAAGAGCTAGATATTCAATTCATGGAATGGAATTAACTCGTGCTGGTGCAGATGTGGTTGTTGATGAGGAGAAGTGTGTTGGAAATTCAATTTCTCAAAGAACAATGCAACAAATCGGTTTATAGTCCAGGAGCAAATCCGCGTCTCATAGTATTTTCACAAATTGCTCTTGGTTCAACGAATTGCAAGAGATAATCACAACCTCCAGCTTTAGATCCGACACCAGACATACCAAACCCACCAAATGGCTGTCGTCCAACCAGAGCACCAGTGCTACCACGGTTTAGATATAAGTTGCCTACTCGAAATTCTCTTCGAGCTTTTTCAAGATTCGATGGTTTCCTACTATAGACAGCGCCAGTTAATTTGTATTCAGTTGAGTTTGCTACTTCAAGTGCTTCGTTAAAATCTTTAACTCTCATTACAGCAAGGACTGGTCCAAATATTTCTTCTTTGGCTATAACATGGTCTTTGGTGATTCCAGAGAAAATATGTGGTGCGATGTAATCGCGACCGGTTTTTTCTTCAAGACCTTCAGGTACTGGTTGTATTAACTCCAATTTGCCTTCTGTTTTTCCTATTTCTATGTACCTTTTAATTTCATCTGCTGCTTTTTTATCGATGACAGGTCCAACATCTGTACTAGGATCCATAACATCGCCAATGACAAGAGTTCGGGTTGATTCTATTAACCTTTCAAGGAACAAATCGTGAGCAGAGTCAACTACGATTACTCGGCTACAAGCGGAACATTTTTGTCCTTGGTATCCGAAAGCGCTTTGTCTTACACCAAGAACTGCTTCGTCAAGATCAGCAGAAGCGTCGACAATTATTGCATTTTTACCTCCCATTTCACACACAACCTTTTTGACGAATGGTTGCCCAGATGGGACATGGCCTGCTGCTTCAAGAATGTCAAGCCCAACTCCCTTTGATCCGGTGAATGCAATGATTGCAACTCGTGGATCGCGTACCATTGCAGATCCGATGATGTATCCGGGACCAGCTACGAATTGCAGTACATCTTTAGGAGCTCCTGCTTCCCATAATATTTCGCAAATAAGTTTTGCAATTCCAGTCGTTTGACCTGCTGGTTTAACTAGGACAGAGTTACCTGTTACTAGAGCGGCAACAGTCATACCACAGCATATAGCACAAGGAAAATTCCAAGGGCTGATTACTGCGCATACACCTCTTGGCTGATAAAACTGTTGGTCGAGTTCTCCTATGAATTCGCCAAGCCGTTCGTAAGTGTAAAGTTGAGGAGCCATTCTTGCGTAATACTCACAAAAATCAATTGCTTCGCAAACCTCACCATCTGCCTCACGCCATGTTTTCCCTGCTTCAATCATAACTACACCGCAGAGTTCATCACGACGTTTTCTCATCAAGTATGCAGCCCTTACCAAGACATTCGAACGAACTATCGGATCTTCATTCCTCCATGATGGAAATGCGTCATGAGCTCTTGCAATGACAGAGTCGGCATCTTCCTTCGAGGCAAGTAAAGTTACTTTTGGAACTGTAGAAGCATTGATTGCAGTAGAAAAGTTCTCTCGTTCATTTGCATTTGAGAAATCCCTGTATGACTCTGAGAAGAATGGGCGACCATCGCCAACCCCCTCAACAGCTGGTGATAGGTGATGTCGTTCAGCAGCATTTCTTATGCGTTGAATACCTGGATCTTTGTCTGTGTGTTTAATGTGTGGGGAAGCAAGAAGAATTGAAGATTCTGCATCATCCATGAAACTGCTTCTAAGCCATGATTCATTTGATGTGTTTTCAAGTAGGCGACGAACTAGATAAGCCATGCCAGGAATCATCTCACCAACGGGCACATATTCTCTGAGACGTAATCCGTCAGCGAGAACTCCGGCTTTTAGTTGATCCGCCATTCCCCTGAGCATTTGAAGTTCAAGTACTTGGATTGGTAAATTATTTTTTTCAAGTAGCGCCATTGCTGTAGCGATAGATCGAATGTTATGTGATCCCAATGCTAGTTTTATCCCGCCTTCATCATTAGATTTTGGTGTTGATTTGATAAACAGATCCGCCATTCGTTCAAAACAAGCATCTGTGTCTACCTTTCTGCTCCAAACTGGAACAGTCCATCCCATTTCTTCTGCGTGGATTGTTTCGTAATCCCAATATGCACCTTTGACAAGGCGAACAGTTACAATTCTACCGGTTCGCTTTGACCACTCAATAATTTTCTTTGCATCTTCATCACCGCTGCGTAAATATGCTTGCATCGCTAGACCTGCTGGGAAGTTGATTTCATTGCAACATTTCATGAATAAATCTAGAGTGAGGTCTTTGTACTCAAACTGTTCCATATCAAAGTTGATGAAGGTCCCATTACGTTCAGCTTCTTCTAGAATCGGTTTCAGAGAATTAAACAAGCCATCAATCGATAAATCATGTGCAATTGGATCTGTGTTTGCAAAAAGGGAACTGATTTTAATAGAAACGTTCGTTCTTGGTATTGATCCTAGGTGATCGCTTTCTAAAACATCATTTGATTTCCATGATGAGACGGTTTTTGGAAGATTTAAAATAAGATCTAAATATCTCTTCCTATATTCTTCTGCCTCTGAGTTACTAACACATGCTTCCCCGAGTAAATCTACTGAGAAAGCGACTCCTTCCTTCCAGATATTTTCTAGTTCTGGTAATGCAGATACTGCGTCCGTTCCGGCAATAAACCGTTTCGCCATTTTTGTTATTTGGCTTGTGACGGTCTTTGTCATCGTGCCTTGTGCAATACCACCTGCTTTCAATCCGATGCCGAGTCCAGGAGGCAGCTTAACTCCAGGTTGACTTAGATAATCTACAAGATGATCATGGACATGTTCTGGTGTAACTAAAGTTGGGAAAGTGTCGACGAAACGGAAGAGTTGAACTTTGAAATCTTCATCTTCCATAGCCCAATCCATGAGCTTGTCTGACCAAAATGCAGTAGAGAGCCAGGACTGTTTCTTTGATCTTGCGTAATCAAGTAGTTTTTCGCCAATTTCTAGGATGCGTTGTTCTGTCACATCATCAAACACACTATGAGTATTTGTTTCAACTGGAGGGGATAGAGTTGAGGTTGTTTTTCGTTTGAATAATGCCATAGGTCGTGCATTCTAGCCAACGAAGCGGCTTTTCGTTAGCATTTTATTGCACTTAGGAATCTATCATCCCCAAACTGATCCCTCAGGATTTTTACATTTTTTAGATCTTGTTGTGATTGTGCTATTTCTAGCACTTTGCAACTATGAGATGTATCAATTTCTATCAATAAAAGGCCTCCTTGAACTAGTATTTGTGGAGCCGTCTCAATTAAAGGAGTAATCACTTTTAACCCATCAACACCCCCAGATAACGCTAATTCTGGTTCCCATTTGCGAACATTTGGATCAAGGGTTTTCATCTCTGAGTCCGGAATATATGGCGGATTTGAGCAGATGACATCGAAAGGTTTTAGAGATGAGATTGGGCTAGTTCCGTCACCAAGGATAAAAGAAATGCTCTCCAAAACACCGATTTTTTCTGCATTCTTAGTGGCTAAATCTAGTGCATCTTTTGATATATCACTGGCAGTGATATTGCAGATAGGAAGATTAGAAGCAATTGTTATTGCGATACATCCAGTTCCGGTGCCAATATCTGCGATTTGAGGAGCAGTTAATTCCTTTTCCCGACAAAATTGAATTACTTGTTCTACTATCCTTTCAGTACAAGACCTAGGAATAAGCGTGGATGAGTTGACATCAAATTGACTACCATTGAACCACGTCTTACCAACTATGTATTGAACTGGTTCGTGTTCTAGTGTTCGTTTTACAAATCCTCTGAGTTTTTCTAATTCAGTTTCTGATGCAATGCGATTTATATTTGCATACAAATCAATACGTTGCCCACCCAATAAGTTAGTTAGTAACATTTCTGAAATCAATCGAGGTGATTCAATATTATTTCCTTCGAATTTACTCGACATCCAGTCCAGAAGTTTTCCGGTTGTCCACTGCTCTGTATTTGTTTGAGTCACGAGTGAATTGTAGATTGGATTTGATTAAAACTACTAACAACCTGCGGTTTTTCGGCATGCTTTTTTAACAATTTCAATTAATTGTTCAGTTCTAAATGGTTTGAAAAGAACGGTGTGCATTCCTTCTTGGCTTGCTCGCATAATAGAGTGGTGAGGGTCATATCCAAATCCGGTCATTAATACAACGGTCTGATTTACCCACATTTCAGTTGCAGCAGTGAATATTTCATATCCATTGCATCCAGGCATTCGAATATCAGAAATAATCAAATCAAAATGTTGGTTTTTTTGGTGATACTCTCTTAATACTTCAAGGGTTTTTGTGCCGTCTTTGCAGACAGTAACGTTGCACCCGAGTTTTTGGAGAACTGCTTCAACTCCTTCACGTACTGTCTCTTCGTCATCTGCAACAAGAATGCTCTTACCCCTCATGGTGGGATCTGCTTTAACAAAATTTGCTCTATCGGCATCAATTATTGTTTGTGGACCCGCAGTACACGCGTCTAATCGTTGTTGAATTTCTTCCAAGGAATCTAGAAATTCTTGACCAAGTTCTTTATCTTGTTTAACAACCTTTAGTGCAAGAGAGTGAATTTCTTTAAGCGGGTTTGAAAGTTCGTCTACGATTGTTTTAGAGACCTGTTCATTTGTGGTATATCGTTCTATTACAAGCAAATCCAATGTATGCATTGCGCTAGCAATATATCTGCCAAAAATTTCTGCCATTCGTCTATCGTTTTCATCGAAGGCGTCAAGATTATTTGACTCTGCGTTGAAAACTCCGATTATCCTATCGTTAAGCCAGAGCGGAACAGTAAGGGAAGATGCAGCAGAATCTAGACCCTGCCTGTAGAGTGGCTCTTTTGAAACATCTGGACAGATATAACTTTTTCCCGTAGCCGCAACGTTTCCGCAGATTCCATTTTCAAACTCTTTGGCCTGAATAACTTCACCTATTTTTAGAGGAGTAAGATTTTCAGCAATGACAAGTTCTAGGTTTCCTGTCTTCTGTTCAAGAAGTCGTATTTCAAAATTATCCATATCTAATAGTTCATGGACATATCGAACAACTTTCTCTTCCATTAAGCGTAATCTCTGGGCAACATTTAAAGATTTAACGGTGGACTCATCTATTTGGGTTAGTTCAATGCCAGCATCGCAAATCGCATTTATTTTCAGTTGGATTTCCCCCCCCCCAGATATTACTAAATCGCTTTCCTCATTGGAGGTGACGATGTCGAAGTGTTTTGACAGTATTGCTTCAGTTTCTGTGGAAATGGAAGCGTCGAATGAGATGTATAAACGTGGGCGATTTTCTGCCATTGTTAATCCTGTTACTCCTAGCGTACCCCCATTTTTTAGGGATGCAATCACGATTGCATCGGAGAATTGATCTTTTTGGCTTGACAAAGGGGAGAGTTTGGCAAAAATCCGCCCCCCTAAGCGATTTCTTTTGCGATAATCAACTATTTCTATGCTTGTTACAGAACAACTTTCAAAACAATTTGGCCAAATAGGTGCTGTTAATCGACTCAATTTGAAAGTCGAAATAGGTCAAATTCGTGGAATTCTTGGTCCAAACGGTGCAGGAAAAACAACAACGATAAAAATGATTTGTGGTGTACTTGCCCCAAGTTCTGGATCAGTGAAGATTGATGGTATAGATTTATCTAGAAGACCCAGTGCTGCAAAGCAGGTTCTAGGTTATGTTCCAGAGGGTGCACCGTTGCCACCTGAACTCCTTCCTATTGAATATTTAAATTATGTTGCTTCAATGTATGGTCTTATGGGTGATACCAGAAAAAGCGAAATTAATTATTGGGTGGAGAGGTGCGATATTGAAAGTGTTATGCAGCAATCCATCTCAACGTTATCTCGTGGATACAAGCAACGAATCTCACTTGCTGCTTCATTGCTTCACAAGCCAAAGTTGCTTGTTTTAGATGAGCCATCGACAGGTCTTGATCCTGAACAGAGTTCATCATTTAGAAACCTATTGAAAGAGGTGTCGAAAACGACTGCAATCATTTACTCTTCTCATCATCTTGCCGAGGTAGAGGTGACTTGTGATGTGGTTTCAATAATAAACGAAGGCAAGTTACTTTTTGACGATGAATTAACTAACATTTCGAAATCTGATACAAAATATGTTGTTGAGGTCTCTCCACATTCAATTGTGAAAACAATCGAGGGGAAGGAAACGCAGAGAATAGATGATGATTGGATTCGATGTAAAGTGCCTTCTGCAAATGTTGAAAACTTATCTAAAGAAATCAATCGCTTGGATGGTAGTTTGCGTTTGTTACAACCTGAATCACAGTCACTTGAATTAGCTTATTTAAACATTATCCAAAACCAAACTCAGATAATTAACAATCAATCATGAAAAATATAAAGAAAGTTTTTCAGCGCGACCTCTGGTCTTTAATGATTGTTCCTACAGGTGCAATTGTTGCTGCATTATTTTCTCTTACTTGTGGTATTGTTTTCGTTGCACAAGTCCTGAAACCAAACTCAATAGTATCAATGAGACCTGTTTTTGAATTTTCTGCATGGCTGTTATTGTTGTTGTGTCCAGCAATTACGATGCGTTTGATATCAGAGGAAAGGCGATTGGGCACGTGGGAACTTTTGTTATCCTCGCCTATGACAGCTTTTGAAATAGCAAAGGGTAAATTTTTAGCTGCATGGATGTTCTTATTGTTAGTACTTGCAACAACCCTCCCGTTGATTGTGGTTTTAGAACTGTATTCAAGTGTTGATTATGGTGTAGTAGCAAGTGGTTATTTAGGCCTTATTCTTCTTGGTGGGGCAGTTATATCTAGTGGTCTAGTTGTTTCTGCTTTAACAACATCTCAGACAGTATCCTATTTAGTAACTGCATTTTTCTGGTTAACCTTATCGTTATCAGCAAAAGTTCTACCCGCGTATGTTCCTACTCGATACGCAGACTTTATTTTTGCAATAGATCCTGATTTAAGGACAGGAGAGTTTGCAATTGGACTAATAGATTCTGCAAATCTTGTATATTTTCTCTCTATTATTCTTTCGATGGGGTGGATTTCAATTGTTGCTATTGAAACAACAAAACGTTTCTCAATCCCAATATTGAAATTTGGTGTTTGTGGCATATTATTATTTGTTTCGTTAATCGCTATAAACGACATTGCGTTGCATGAAAACATGAGAACTAGAATTGACGCAACAGGTAGTAGGGCTTACACGCTTAGTGAACAAACACTCCAACTTCTTGATTCAGTTGATGAGAATTGGAAAATTGTTGTGTTACTTGATGAAACAAAAGTAGGGCGTTCAGTTATTAGTCAGGTTGACGAGGTTCTAAGGCGTTATCAAAATGCTTCCGAGTTTGTTTCAGTAGAAAGAATTAATCCAATAAGTGCTAATTCTTTAGTCCAATTTGATGAATTGCTTCGTGATTTAATAGAACTGTACGGAGACGAACTGTCGACAGCAGAAGACGAAATACGGAGAGGAGTAGAAACTTTCAAGGAATTAATGATTTTTGCATCGAGCACTTCTGCTTGGGCTGATGCTCTTTCTACGGTTTCATCCACACCACAAGAACAAGAAACTTTACGAACCCTATCAGGAGCACTAGCATTACTTGGAAGTGAGGGTGGAGTAATAGTTGATGAAGTTGAGAAAGCTATGAAAGTGGACTCAAGCCATCCTTTGCCAAGAATTTCGTCTGCTAGGGACATCTTGGTTGCAGCTACAGGGCAGTGGTCTCAGGAGTTAGCAGAAGTTTCTTGGTGGTTGAAACAGGAAAGGAGTACATCTATTGCAACGATATGTTCTAATGAATCGGCTTCATTTGAACACATCGCAATTGAACTTTCTAAAGTCGACGATTCTCTAAGACGCCTTGGATCTTTGGAACTTGGACAACTTGCATCTCAACTTTCTTCCGGAGAAGGTGCAATCATTATGTCTCCAAATGGAGCAACGATGATTCCTGCAAGTTTGATTTTTCCAAAGAATGTTGGTAATCAATTTACAACAGCAATGGACCAGCGATTTAGAGGAGAACAGATTGTTTCATCAGCGATGAGATCGTTGCAATCCTCGGTACATCCTACAGTTGTGTTTGTTCATGCTGAAAAACATTCTTTACTAAGCAGAAGGCAAAATAATATTGATTTATGGGCTGCACGTGGATTACTTGAAACAAGCCGTTTCAATGTGGAAGAGTGGATTCCATCAGATTCTCCTCGTCCTAGTGTACAAGATCCAGTTGTGTGGGTTGTCGTCCCACCTTCAAGCCGTGCTGGATTGGAGATTTCAAAACGTGAGCGTTCATTGATTGATTCTGTGAAAGGATTGATTTCAGACAATGAAGCAGTGATGTTAAATATGCAACCCAGTTTATTGCCGAGATATGGTCAAAAAGATCCTTGGAAAAAGTTGGCTGAGTTAATTGGGGTTTCTGCCGAAACAGAGAGTGTAATTGTTGAGCAAATAGCTACTTCCCCAAATCAACTTAGTGTACAGAAATCACAGGTAATACTTGAAACCGGTAGTGACCACCTAATTTCTAAATCTATAAATGGCAGACAGGTTTATTTTCCTCTTCCAGTTGCAATTTATGGTGGAGAACCACTGATTTCGGTTGAGCCATCAGAGGACCGTTGGCTCGACAATAGGTGGGAAGTAGAGCTAAGCAACATTGGAGCAAATGTTCCATTCTCCTCTTCTATACCGATTGCGGCTGCAGTAGAACAGCACAACGGAACAAGAGCAGTTGTAATTGGGTCTGGTGGATGGTTAATGTCGTGGGCTTCCGATCGAGCCATGTCTCTGGGTGGGAATAAAATTGCAATGGTAAACCCGGGTAATAGTGAATTACTGCTTGCAACTATAGAGTGGCTTGCTGGTCTTGATGAGTGGATTGCAGCAGGACCTATTGGTCAGCAATCAAACAGAATTCGAAATCTATCAAAAGGAGCATATCTAACTTGGTCTGCACTACTAATTGTTGGTATTCCAGTTTTACTTATTGGAACTACTCTATTGATTTCGTTAAGGAGGAACCGAAAATGATTCCAAATCGAGATGTAGTAATACTATTAGTGATTTGTTTTGTAACAGTTTTTATTTCTTTTAATTTAACTAATCAAGTTTCTGTAAATAGACATCACAGTGTAAATACGTTGCTTTATGAATCCGAAGTTAACTTTGAAAACATTATTGAAATAGAAATTAAAAGAAATGACCTCTTGCTTACTTTTGAACAAATTGGAGGTGTTTGGTGGCAACAAAAACCATTTGAAATTCGGATGAGTTCTCCTTCGATGATTTCAATTGTTAAGGCAGTGGAAGGTGTAAAGGTTCTCGGTGAAATAAGCAGTTCTTCTGATTCTGAGGTTCTCGGGTTTGGTGACGAGGCAAATTACATTATGGTTTCTGATGGTATTAATAAAGATGTAATTTTCCTTGGGAGAAAGACACTTGGCGGAAGGGCGTATGCAAAATACGGCAACAGAAAAATTGTATTTATAGATCAGTCGTTGCACAGAGGAGTAATCGACTATGATTATCGTAGGTGGAGGGATGTTAGAGTTTTTCCTGAATTCTCAATTGATGGAAATAGAGTTGAGAGAATTGTTGATGGAAATCGTTTGCTGATTGAACGAAATAATGGGGTTTGGAAAATGAGTGAACCAGTTTCGACTCATATTGATTATGAAATGTATTCTGAGTGGGTTGGTCGTATTGCTGCAATGCGCGTTGGCTCATTTGTATTTGATGAGCCAACAGATCTTGCAATGTTCGGATTGCATAATCCATCAGCAACATTTTCAGTTACTGATCGCAATGGAAAACAGGTTAGGTTATGGATTGGTGGAAGAGTTTCTTCTGTCTCTCAAGATCGATATGTCATGCATGAAAATAATCCAGTGGTATTCAGAATGAAATGGGAAGAGTTGTCTAAGTTGTTCCCGCTGCCTGAAATGTTTGTTGATGCCACTGGTAGTGCAGTTTCTAGATTTGATGTTAAGCAAATTACAATTCGTTCAACCGGAAATGAAATTAAATATGTTCGAGATTTGGAACGGTGGGTTGATATAAATGGCGTTCAAGCAAATGAAGAACAAATTGATGCACTTCTAACATGGCTTTTAGAAATAAAACCACCAAGCATCTCAATTGGAAAATATCCAAGAGAAACGGAAGTCGCTACTGTTACCCTTGACGGTTACGATTTGTTACCAATAGATACTGTAAGAATTGCTTTAGATGAATCGGGGAAATGGATTCTTGAAAATGGTGACAATGTTCTTCGTCTACATCCTTCTGACGCGGGCAAGGTCCTGACTCCACTCCTAATTAATTGACCCATAAGAACCAAGTGTCAAGTTAAGCAGTTGTATTGCAGGGGTTTACGGCGAAACGTTGAACAGTGTCGACCCCACATGGTTGCTGGTTTATTAGATGGGTTGAGATCTTGTCTACCAGAGATGACATATTTATCTTGGGCTCAACCTTTGATTTGAAAGGAGAAGTAAACATCCATAACTCGTTAACAAGATTTTGGTTGAAAAGATGTTCAAACAGTGTAGCCCCGCCCTCCACAATAATATTGGTGGCACCATATTCGTCAACTAGGTACATAAACAATGGTTTTAGATCCAATACACCTTGATCTAAAGGAAGCGGTAGTAATTTACAAAATGAAAATTCAGATGTATCAACATCTTCCGCATGTGCGATAAGTGTCTCCGATTCATCATTTAGAACATTCGATTCATGAGGAGTGCGAAGATTTGGGTCTATCACAACTCTTAAAGGAGTTCGGTGTTTAGTTGCCCCTCTTACTGTAAGCCAAGGATTGTCAGATATTACAGTTCCAACTCCAACCACAATAGCATCAACACACCCTCTTTCTTCGTGGACAAGTTGCTGGCTTTCCTTGCAACTTATCCAATTTGACTCTCCACTAGGAGTTTCGGTGCACCCATCTTTTGTTTGCGCCCACTTACAAGTAATCCATGGAAGACCAGTCTTAACTCTATGTGCAAAAGGTGCAATTAACTGGTTGCAAATCTCATCATCAATCACCTCGACTTCAACTCCGTTTCCCCTAAGAAACTCTGCTCCTCCACTTGCTTCTTCATGCGGATCGTAAGATCCAATCACTACTCGTTTAATATCAGAATTGATTAACGCCTGTGAGCAAGGAGGAGTTTTCCCTTGGTGGTTACATGGTTCTAAGGTGACATACGCTGTCCCACCAATTGCTGAATTGCTTGCCATTTCTAACGCATTAATTTCAGCATGGGATTCGCCATATTTTTCATGGAACCCTTTGCCTACGATTTCATCATTTATGTTTGTGATAATACAGCCAACCATTGGGTTTGGTTCAGCCCTACCATGACCCTGTACAGCTAGACGTGCTGCTTGATGTAGCATAGAAATATCTAATTTATTACTCATAGATGTACAGATTACAAAAAAGAAAGCCCTAAGGTTAGACCATTGGGCTTTCTTGTGGGTTGGGGTAAATTGAGTTTATGCCTTGAGAACTTCTTTTTTTAGATTATCAGGCATTAACCGGTACTCTGAAGGTTCCATAGTGCTAGAGGCACGCCCTTGAGTCATTCCTCGAAGTACAGTTGTATATCCAAACATTTCTGAAAGCGGTACTTCGGCGTTGATAATTCTAACAACACCTCGAAGTTCTGATTCATTAATTTGACCGCGCCTACTGGAAAGATCTCCGCTAACTGCTCCAAAGAATTCATCTGGAGTCGTAATAATCACTTTCATAATTGGTTCAAGTAGAGCAAGTCCTGCTTTTGTGCATGCTTCTCTAAAACCAAGTGCACCAGCTTGTTCAAATGCTACTTGGCTAGAGTCAACTTCGTGATATGAACCATCAACCAGTTCACAACACACATTAACCATTGGGTATCCGCCAAGAATTCCTGATGATGATGCGTTTTTAACACCATGTTTGACTGATGGGATGTATTCTCGTGGAATTGAGCCATGAGTAATTTTGTCTACAAAAACGATACCGTTCTTCATTTCGAGTTCAAGTTCCTCTGCTTCAGCAGCAGTTATTGGTCGAACATTCATAACAACATCGCCAAACTGTCCTCGACCGCCAGATTGTTTTACAAACTTACCTCGAACGTTTTCTGCAACACCAGTAATTGTTTCACGATATGAAACACGTGGAGTTCCAACGTTTACACCTATTTTTAAATCGCGAGTAAGCTTGTTCTTAACGATTTCAAGGTGAAGTTCACCCATGCCAGAGATAATTGTCTCTCCTGTTTCTTCGTTGTAGTTTGCATGGAACGATGGATCCTCACGACGAATTGTTGTAAGTGCTTCTCCAAGTTTCTTTTTGTCATCGTTTGTGATTGGTTCGATTGACATTGAAATGACTGGATCTGGGAAGTGCATTTTTTCTAAGATTATTGGATCACCTGTATCACAAAGAGTATCTCCAGTAACAGAGTTCTTTAATCCAATAACTGCAACAATTGAACCAGCACCTGCAAAATCAAGTGCTTGACGATCCTTTGCATGCATTTCGTAAATTCGTGATATGTTCTCTTTACGTCCATTTCCGGGATTCAATACACGACTACCTTTTTCGAGTTTCCCTGAGTAAACACGGACATAAGTCAAATCACCATGAGAATCACTTACAACTTTGAAAACCAATCCAGAGAAGGGGGCGTCTTCACTGTTTGGACGAGATAACTTTTCTTTTACGTCCTTGGGATTTGTTCCTTGAACTTCAGGAACTTCTGTTGGGTCTGGAAGATATTCGATTACTCCGTTCAATACTCTTTGTACACCAATGTTTTTAAGCGCTGAACCACAATATGTAGGAAAAGCTCGCATATCTATAGTTGCCCGTCGAAGCGCAGCTTTGAGTTGATCTTCTGTGATGGATGATTCATCCTCAAGATAAAGTTCAGTCAACTCATCATCTAGTTCAGCAATACGTTCGATGATGTCATGCCTCCAAAGTTCGGCCATCTCTTTCATATCATCCGGGATTTCTCGTTGTTCAACAACGGATCCCATATCGCCACTATCAAAGTAGTAAGCATTCATTTCTATTAGGTCAATAATTCCCTCAAACGTATCACCTGCACCTATTGGAAGTTGTACTGCAATTGCATTTGCACCAAGTCGTTCACGAAGCGAACCGTAACTAAATTCGAAATCGGCACCAATCTTGTCCATCTTGTTTATTAAGCAAAGACGAGGAACTTTGTAACGATCTGCTTGACGCCAAACGGTTTCGGATTGTGCTTCAACACCTTCCTTACCATCAAATACAGCTACCGCCCCATCAAGTACCCGCATCGAACGTTCAACTTCAATTGTGAAATCAACATGTCCTGGGGTATCAATCAAGTTGATTGTGTATTCTTTTCCAGCGTAATCCCATGGGCATGTAGTTGCTGCTGACTGGATGGTAATACCGCGTTCCTGTTCTTCTTCAAGGAAGTCCATGGTTGCAGTACCCTCGTGCACTTCACCAATCTTGTAACTCTTTCCGGTGTAGTAAAGGACGCGCTCAGTGACGGTCGTTTTACCTGCGTCGATGTGAGCACAGATGCCAATGTTTCGTACGTATTTTAAGTATTCTGCAGCCATAGTTCTTTACCAATCAGACCAAATTGTCTTATCTCAGATATCCCCAAACCCATTGCACACGCAAGGGGTGTATGTAGATTGTTTGTTTTATCTAACACTGTTACCCAGACCTTCCTGAGTTTTCCCTTTTGGGATTAGTCAGTGCAGCTGGGCCTCTTCTTCATCTTCAAGCAACGGTATTCTCCTTCCGCTGCGCCGTTAAAACGACTGAGACCACATTACGCCAGCAAATTTCGCGCCGTTCGCAAAAAGAGTGGCAAGCACTGCATTTTATCCGAAAAAGCATGTTAGTCAATCATATTTTACGAAGAACGGACTAGTAGTTCGTGTTTTATGCCTTTTTCTTGCAAAATGTGTTCGATTTCTCTAAGAAATCGGCGACCATCTTGTACGTAACCCGCAGTTGGCTTTAATTCTGGTAACTGTTCAATGAAATATCTATTAAAACGTAACATTTGCAATTCCCTCGTGTACTTAGCAATCATTGAAGCAAGAGATGCGGGAAGATGTTTTTCATCGCTTCTGGAAGCGAACGTAATTGTTGAGAGTTTGCCATCAATATTAAGACGATACCTACTCATTGTTTGATCTTCGATAAGTACTTGTATTTTGGCACTTGGCCATGAAATCTGAAGATCGTTTCGGTAATTTATTTTTCCTCCATGCCTGTCAATCATAATTCTTGGATGCTCAGTTGGAAACTTGTTAATAATGTTGTTGACGTGTTGCATTGCTACAGAGAAATTCAAAGATGATTTTGTTGAAAATTCTGTTCGCCTGTTGTAGTCTTCTGCATCAATGGAAGTGCACTTTAGATGTACGCATTTGATTCTGGCTTTTACTAATTCTTTACACAGCAAATTGCTGTCAATTTTGAGTAAGTTGAAATCATTGGCTATGGGCAAATTTGTTTGTGATTTACACCAAGGTTTTTCTGCAATGGTGCACTCTAATGAAGAATAAAATTCAGTATCTACTTTGGGTAATTTTAAGCCAAGTGCATTCATGAATGCAAATACTCCTCTTTCAAGATGAGTTAAGCCCTTGTTCTTTGCATTTGATTTGAGTTTTTTAGAATCGTTTACTGCGATTTTCTTTTTGGCATCTTTGCGGTTTTTACAAAGGGTGTGTTCAAGTAATTTCCACATATCTGGTGCGCCATCTTCTGGTTTGTGATTATCTAAGATAAAACCAGTTGAAGCTACACAGAGTGGACCAAACATTGGCCCATATCCTGCCTCATCTATTCCTGCATATACAAGCATGAGCAAATGATAACACGATGAAGTTACTGTCACTTTCTAAATAAGCACCACTGATGTTTTGATGCCAGTGATGTAATCACCAAGAGTGACAGTCACTTCTTGTACACTACGGACATGGCGAAGGTGTTAATGGCGATGTCAGGTGGTGTCGATTCTTCAGTTGCAGCAGCATTGCTTGCTCGGGATGGGCACGAAGTTGTAGGTTGTTTCATGCGTCTTGGAAATTTGGGAGAAGAGATTTGTGACAATATATCAATTGGCCACAAAGGGTGTTGTTCAATAAACGATGCAAATGATGCTAGACATATCTGTGCAAAACTTGGAATGTCTTTTTATGCTCTTGACTTTAAAGATGACTTTGGGCGTATTATTGATTATTTTGTAAAAGAGTACAACGAGGGAAAAACGCCTAACCCATGCATTAGGTGCAATGATTGGCTTAAATTCGGAAAACTCCAGGACTACGCAAAATCAATTGGGGCTAAGTATGTTGCATCAGGTCATTACGCACAAATTAAAAATAACAATGAATTACACATGGGAGAAGACGAGTCAAAAGATCAAAGTTATGTTCTGTTTGTTGCAAAAAAAGAAAGATTGTCTGAAATGATGTTGCCGATTGGACATTTACAAAAAAGTGAGGTCAGGGGTTTGGCAAAAGAATTCGATCTTCCGGTCTTCAATAAACCTGACTCTCAAGAAATCTGTTTCGTTCCTGATGACAATTATGCTAACTTAATTGCAAAGAAAACACCGGGAAGCATGAAACAAGGTAACGTGCTTGATGCTGATGGCAATATCATCGGGCAACATGAAGGACAACAAAAATACACAATTGGGCAAAGACGTGGTCTTGGTATATCAATGAGTAACCCTGTTTACGTTGTTGCTAAAGATCCTCTATTGAATACCGTTACATTGGGCTCAGAGGAATTGTTAAATACAAATTCAGTAATTGCAAAAGATACAAATTGGTTAATCGATGAAAGTGATGATTGGATTCCATGTTCCTCTAAAATTCGTTACAACACTCCTCCAGCCAACGGCAGAGTAAGATTGGTTGGATCAACAATTGAGGTGAAGTTTGACGAACCACAGCGTGGTGGAGCACCAGGGCAAGCAGTTGTTTGCTATCAAGGAACTAGAGTTATTTGTGGTGGGTGGATTGAGAGTGTTTCATGATTGATTGGTCACTGAGTTATTCTTCAAGCAGAGAACCGGTTATAGGCAAAAATGTTGTTGCTTGCTCGCAACCACTCGCAGCTCAAGCGGGATTAGAAATGCTAAGACTTGGAGGAAGTGCAGTTGATGCAGCTCTTGCATCAGGAATTGCTAGTACTGTAGTTGAACCGGTTGCAAACGGAATTGGAGGAGATGCCTTTGCGATTGTTCATGATGGTGAAAAAATATACGGAATAAATGGCTCTGGTAAATCGCCATCATTGATGCCTACAGCAATTGAAGACGAAATACCATCAGTAGGGTGGTTATCAGTGACAGTTCCGGGTGCAGTTGCAACGTGGATGATGCTTCACGAACGTTTTGGGAAACTTAAACTTAACGAGGTTTTTAGACCTGCAATCAAATATGCGAGAGATGGTTTTTTGGTCTCTCCGCAAACCGCATCTCGTTGGAAGAATGGCACAGATAGGTTTAGGAATGAACAGTCATGGTGTGACACTTTTTTATTTGATGGACAACCACCAGAAATAGGGCAATTCATAAAACTTCCTTATCATGCAAATACGCTTGAAGAAATTGCAGAAACTAGTGGTGAATCGTTTTACCAAGGCAATTTAGCAGACCAAATAGATGCTGCGTCAATAGCAGGTGGCGGTTTCTTACGCAAAGAGGATTTGGAATCACACAGAAGTTTTTGGGTTGAACCAATGTCTATTGACGTAGGTGATTCAGGTAATATCAAGTTCTACGAACTTCCACCAAATGGACAGGGGATTGCTGCATTAATTGCGATGAAGCTCGTGCAAGAAGTTGGAATCGACTTATCTGATTGCGATGATCCCGAAGTACTTCATATTCAAATCGAAGCGATGAAGCGTGCGTTTGCTGACGCGTACTCATTTGTTGCTGATCCAGATGTTTCAGGAGATTGTGGCGACTTATTGAATGACAAAAGAATTAAACAGCATTGCGAATCTATTTCAAATGTAGCAACTGTAATCGATAAAAACCTAATTCCAAGATATGCATCTACGGTTTATCTTGCAACTGGTGATGAAAATGGTATGCAATGTTCATTTATTCAAAGTAACTTTGAAGGGTTTGGTTCAGGAATGGTTGTGCCTAAGACAGGTATTGCACTTCAAAATCGAGGCAGAGGTTTCTCTCTTGACAGCAATCATCCAAATGCAATTGGTCCTAGCAAGAGACCGTTCCACACAATTATTCCCGGATTTCTTGAATGTGGAAATTTACGTACCCCTTTCGGGGTTATGGGAGGGCCAATGCAACCTCAAGGTCATTTGCAAGTTGTGTGCCGAATGGTCTTTGCAAAACAGAATCCTCAGTCAGCACTTGACGCGCCACGATGGAAGTTGCTTGGTGACAAAAAAGTTGCTATTGAGCCAGGATTTAAACAGGAAGTGTATGAGCAACTTAGAGCGTATGGTCACGAATTGCTAATTGCTGATAGTAGAACAGTGGCATTTGGAGGTGGACAGATCGTTCAAGGGATAGAAAATGGTTATATTGGGGCAAGCGACTCTCGGCGTGACGGTCAAGCGGTTGCTTTGTGATAAATTGCTTTGTATTCCCCGAAATCTATCTCATATTAAAACTGATATAATTAGTCCTTTAACAGGAGATACACATGACCTCAACCACCGAATATCTTGGTTCAGACGCTGAAAACCTACTTTCTTACAAAGCAAAGGTTTCTTCTGATTTACTCCATCTTCCAGGTAGCGACTTTATTGACCGTACTTGGAAAAACAGCGATCGAAATCCTCAGGTTTTACGTAATCTTGCCTCTATTTACAACAATGGTCGACTTGGTGGTACAGGATATCTTTCGATTCTACCTGTTGACCAAGGAATAGAGCACTCTGGAGGTGCATCCTTTACTCCAAATCCACTTTACTTTGATCCTTCAAACATAATCGACCTTGCAGTTGAAGGTGGTTGTAATGCTGTTGCTACAACCTTTGGTGTACTCGGAACTGTATCTCGTGATTATGCACACAAAATTCCCTTTATCGTAAAAATCAATCACAACGAATTGATGACAAGTCCAAATAATTTTGATCAAATTATGTTTGGTACAGTTGAGGAAGCTTGGAATCTTGGAGCCGCAGCAGTTGGTGCAACAATTTACTATGGCTCTGAAGAATCGGGTCGTCAAATACAAGAAGTTGCACACGCATTTTCTCTTGCACACGAACTTGGAATGGCAACTGTACTTTGGTGTTACTTACGAAATAGCGATTTCAAAGTAAACGGAATCGACTATCACGCATCAGCAGACTTGACTGGTCAAGCAAATCATCTTGGTGTAACTATAGAAGCAGACATAATCAAGCAAAAACAAGCAACAAACAATGGTGGATATATTGCTATGAACGAAAACGGCACATCGTTTGGTAAGTTCCATAAGGGGATGTACAAAGACCTTTGTAGCGACCACCCTATCGATTTGTGTAGATACCAAGTTTTGAATTGTTACAGTGGTCGCTGTGGCTTGATTAATTCAGGTGGCGCATCTGGTGATAACGATTTTGCCCAAGCAGTGCAAACAGCAGTTATCAATAAACGTGCAGGAGGTTGTGGTTTGATTTCAGGTCGTAAAGCATTTCAGCGTCCGATGAAGGATGGCATTCAATTGCTTGGTGCAATACAAGACGTATTTTTAGACGATTCAATTACAATTGCGTAACAATTTAATTTGTTGCGATTTGCCGTACTGGCTTGTGTACTCGGGATTCTTCCATGCGGCGTTGTGATTCTACTATGGAAGTAAAGTCCTCACCGAAGCGGATTAGTCGTAAACTGTTAGCAATTACAACAACATATCCAAGAGCATAATAAAATGGAGTAACCCAAATATTAATGTTTCCGGTTGCTGCAAGAGCTAGCCCAACAACCGCTAGAACTAAAGATGCACCGATATTTTGTGCAATTACACTTTTAGTTTTCCTAGCAAGCGAAATCAAAAATGGTATGTTGCGAAGATCATCATTCATTAAAGCAACACCCGCAGAGTTTGTTGCAATGTCAGAGCCACTCAATCCCATTGCAACACCAACATCTGCTGTTGCGAGAATTGGGCCATCGTTTATGCCATCGCCAACTACAAGAGTGCTGTGCCCACGATTGATGAGATAATTCAATTCCTCATGCTTTTCTTCGGGTAAGCACTCTGCTTCAATAGCGTCAACACCAACCGACTGAGCAACTCTCTTTGCGACATCCAGTCGGTCTCCAGTAAATATAGATACTCGACGAACACCATGCCGACGCATGTCCTCAACTGCTTCAGCTGCGTGTGGTCGAAGTTTATCTTCAAGACCAACTGCACCTAGATATTGCTTCCCTCTCATGATGTGGACGCTTGACATGCCCTCTATTTTTTCTGAGACCAATTTGACCTGATCTGAAATTTCGTTATTAAGTCCCTCAAGCCAAGCACCTCTTCCTGCATAAATGTCAGCGCTACTTGTATGTGCGATTACACCTCTGCCATGTACTTCTTCGTACTTATCTACATTTCCTGGTTGGATATTCGCTTGATTTGCGGTCTCCAAAATTGATTTAGCAAGCGGGTGATTCGAGTGTTGTTCTGCGTCTGCTGCTGCTTGCAAAAGTGCAGCACCTTCCACTCCTTCAGCTGGTGCAAGACGACCAACTGCAAATTTTCCAGTTGTTAAAGTGCCTGTCTTATCCATAATGACTGTGTCGATACCAGCAGCAGCTTCTAATGTTTGTGTGTGTTTTATCATTATCCCAAGTCGTGCAGCCGCTGCAAATGCAGCAACCATAGCTGTAGGATGAGCGATTAACAAACCTCCTGGGCAGGTTACAACTAATACGGTAATTGCGCGTACAGCCGCTGCGCTACGAACTGCTTCATCAGCACTTCGACTCGTGAAAAACCAAACAACTGCGGCAACCATCACAACGATAGAAAAGTAGTAAGAAGCTAGTTGCTCTATAAGTTCTTGTTTTTGTGTTCGAGTTGACTCTGCTTCACGAATAAGTGATTCAACTTTCCCAATCGTGGTCTCAGCTGCGACGGCAGTCACCTTGACATCAATTTGTCCAGTCAAATTTGTAGTACCTGCATAAACATCTGTTCCTGGTTCCACTTCAATCGGAACGGCTTCACCAGTTAGAGATGCTTGGTTAATGTCAGAGTTGCCAGAAATAATAGTTCCGTCTACAGGAAGATTTTCTCCAGGTCGAATTCTTACAATCATTCCAATTGTTACTTCAATCAGTTGGACATTATGTTCATTGTCACCATCTACTATTCTTGCACTTCTTGGTGTTAGATCTATAAGATCTTTAATCGCACGTTGTGCTCCCCATGCTGTACGACTCAAAATTAAATTCGCCATCCACAAAAATAGTGCTAAGAACCCAGCAGCCAAGTACATATCAGCAGAAAGGGCTGCAACAACCGCTAGCGAAGCAAGAGATTCACTTGCAGGTTTACCTTTTTTTAATTCGTTCCAAGCACCAGAAAGCAGAGGAACTACTAAGATAATTGCACCGATTGCTGCTGGTATTTGGGAAATTAGAGCATGAGATCCAAGAAGGTATCCAATCCATGAAACAGCCAACAACACACCTCCGCTAAGAGCGATAAGAAGCCGCCTTTCTAACTTGCGAGCACCTTCCATGGCTCCATATTGGTTTGTTTGTTCGATAATCGCTGTTTCAGGCATAATATGTGATTTTCCAAAGTTCCTTGTTGTATCTCCTACTATAGTCCTATTTAAAGGGTATTGTTCGTATAGGATTATTGTAATCTTATGAGATATATGCAAATGATGAAAGTAGGTATAGCATGACTAGGGCCGCAGTTATTGGGGATGGGCAAATGGGGCTTGTTTTAGCTGATGCACTAGTTGCTAGAGGGGTTGAAGTCCGGCTATGGGGACCCTTTCCCAGCCAAATTGAGGGTCTTAAAGAGAGTAGAAAATCTACTCGACTTCCTCATTTTAGGTTGTCAGATGAGATTAGAGTTACTCCTAATTCTGAAGAAGTGTTTGATGATGTTGATGTTGCTATTAACGCGATTCCTACACAGTTTATTCGAAGCGTTTGGAGTGGATTTAAGGATAAAGTTCCATCGGGAATTCCAATAGCTTGTGTTGCTAAGGGAATCGAAATTAACACAAATTTATTACCAACTCAAATCATTGAACAGTCATCTGAGAGCGATAATTCTACTTGTGTTTTGTCGGGTCCAACAATAGCAACTGAATTAGTTCAAAGGAAACCAGCTGTGATGGTTTCGAGCTCGACTGATGAAACTGTAGCAAAGATGGTTCAGGATTTATTTGATGTACCATGGCTTCGAATATATACACATCATGATCCTCTTGGTGTTGAACTAGCAGGAGCATTAAAAAATGTTATTGCAATTGCTGCAGGTATTTGTGATGGAATGGAGCTTGGAGACAACGCAAAGTCAGCTATGCTGGCAAGAGGACTTGCTGAAATTTCGCGACTAGGGGTAGCACTTGGTGCACAACTTGAAACATTTTTTGGAATTTCAGGAGTTGGAGATTTAGCCACAACTTGCTTTAGCCCACACGGCAGAAACCGAACTTGTGGTGATCGCCTTGGCAGGGGTGAGAAATTACAAACAATTACTGATTCGATGGGGTCGGTCGTTGAAGGTGTTGCCACAACGAAGGCGGTACGCTCCCTTTCAGATGTGTGTGATGTTGACATGCCAATTTCAGATGCAATGTATAACGTCTTATACGAAGGACTTTCTATCAAAGATGCGATACATTCGTTAATGTCACGTGATTTACGTGCTGAACAACTACGTCGTTAAATGGATTAAACAATCTACTCATGCAAAATGGAATATGCTTTTGAAGTAGGTTCTCCAACGAAGAAGTTATATGTGTGTTTTCAGTTTATTCGTAAAACCCTGACTTAACTAATTCTACGAGTTCAGAAAGTGCATCTTCAGCATCTGCACCTTCTGCGTTAATTGTCAGAGTGGTGCCTTCAGTTGCGGCTAGCATCATTAGTTGCATGATAGATTTTGCATCAACTTGATCACTATCACTGTGCCCAACAGTAATCGTCGAGGAAAACTTCCCAGCAGTTTCAGCAAATAGCATTGCTGGTCGAGCGTGCATGCCTAAGCGATTTGTGATTATTACAGTTTCTTTTGTGGTAGCCATAACTTTGTAGGGTGGTACAGTGGTGACTTCTCAAATTGAGGGTCGTTTGATGAAATTAAGTTTGTGAACGCTAGTTAGCGAACTGCGTTATCTGTTTCAGTTAGCAGCGTGAGAACATCGTCTGCAGAATTAGCTTGTCTAAGGAAACGCCTGAAAGTGTCTTGGCTTAGCGAACTAAAAATTGCTTCCATTGCGTCAAGGTGGTTTTCTGGTTGATCTTCTGGGCTTAAAAGTAGAACTACTGAGTAAACTGGTTCGCGGTCAAGTGCTTTAAAATCAACACCTTCGGCGCTATTTCCAACTGCTATGTGCATCGTCTTAATATCAGCGTGTTTCACGTGTGGTACTGCAACTCCATGACCAAAGCCAGTTGATCCTTTGTTTTCTCTACGAATAATTGCTTTGGTAAAATCGTCTCTTTGTGATTCTGAAACACAACCAGCGTAGACAAGGGCGTCTACTAACTCATTAATTACGCCATCACGATTTGTTGCTTTAAGTTCAGGAATGATTGCGTCTTCTACGACGATATCCATCAGTTTCATCGGTCTTGTCCTCCGGTTGGAGTATTGTGTTTGTGGTCGCGTATTTTTGTTTTAAGGTCTGTTAATTGACGCACGCTTTTATCTATACAACTGTCAATAGCAGCATGTAAATCATTATCCTCGCAATTTGCGATGATATTATCATGATGTTCAACATCGGTGATAATTTCAGCGATGAATCCATGAGAGGTTTTTTCGATTTTGACATCAATTTGTTCTATTCTGTCATAGAAGCGAGGAAGTTTTTCTGCCTTTGTTTTTGCATATTCCTCAATTGACTGTGTCATATCAATTTGTTTGCTGATTACGTTTATTTGCATATTATTACTTTCTTCTATTCCTCAGAGTGTTGGTCGAGTTCATCTATTTTAGCATGTTCTTTGGAAGATAATGTTTGGTGATCTGGGACTAATACACCTCCACTTACAGCGAATCTAATAGCTTCTTCGACCGTAATCGGTAAATCAATGGTATCTTTTTTAGGCACTGTTATGGTGTAACCAGTAAATGGTGTTGGAGAACTTGGGATGAAAACAGTTACCGAATCAGGAATTTGGTTCTCGATAGTTTGCAAGGAATCTCCAGTCATAAACCCGACAGACCATATCCCTTTTCTTGGGTATTCAACTGCTACCACTCTGCTGAACTTGGGTTTGTCTTCATCACTTATCAGGAAGTCCACAAGCTGTTTTATATAAGGGTAGACCTTACGTATTACTGGGACAGCAATCATGATTTTTTCGATTCTCTTGTAAAATGCTCGCCCAATAAAACCTCCGACAAGTCGACCGGAAATATAAACTATTACTGCAGCAACCAGTAATCCCAAAAAATTCATCCATGGATGGTCTGCCCACCATGTATTTACACTTGTTGCAAACAAGTCATGTGCTAGTGAATTCATTGATTCTGTGTCATTAGAAGAAATATTTGCTGCTTTGGCAGCAGCATCTAACACTTCTGGACTAGGCCCCATATCAAACGTCTGAGCAAGTGAAGGAAAATATTTGGGTATTTGGATGAAGCCAATACGTATTCCACGATTTATTGGCTCAGCTATTGCAGAATCTATGAATTGGTATGCCTTTACTATTAACCACAAAGTCAGTACTGATGGTAATAGAACCGCTAGACCTTTCAAAAATGGTCTGGTTTTCTTGTGTTTGGAGTTTGAACTACTCATTTGTCGTACATCTTACCTTTAGTTGCCTAGCAACCATTTTTATTGCTTCTGGATATGCATCACATTCAAGGGAGAATACTCGCTCTGCAAGAATCTCGGGCGTGTCGCTTGGTTTCACTTCGCAAGTAAGCTGAAGTATAGTTGGTCCGTTGTCATATTGATTGTCAACGTAATGAACCGTACAACCAGATGTAGAATCACCACTTGCAATTACTGCTGAGTGAACATTTATTCCGAACATGCCTTTTCCTCCATATTTTGGAAGTAGGGCAGGGTGGATGTTAAGAACACGACCCTCTAACCAAGGTTCAATTTTTAGTAATCGCAAATATCCGCATAATAAAACCAAATCTGGATTTGTTTCTCTTAGCCAATTCTGGACTTTAGTATCAATTATTTCCGATGAATCGCCTTCTTGATTTGCAACCGCAACATCTATGTTTCGATTGGCAATTCGGTCGATACCAGTTATATCATTTCTAGAAGCAATCGCAATGGAAATTGTAGCATCAAGTTTGCCATCCTCAATATGGTCAAGTAAATTCAGAATGGTTCTCCCACCACCACTGAAAAGAACTGCAAGTTTAACGGTCATATTCTTTCGCCTTGATCAATTGTTGGAGAAGAGTCAAACGGAATGGATTTGCCGTTTGCATCCACACTTACCATTGTCATAGTTGCTTTTGTGACGACAACTTTATCGCCAGAGTCATACCTTTCTGCTTCGACGGTTACTTCAATTTCAACTGAGGATCTACCTGTTTTTATTGTTTTAGTAATAAACCGGACAACATCTCCTACGTAAACTGGTTTCTTGAAATCAACTCGATCAACAGAAGCAGTTATCCAGCGATGAACTCCATGTCGTCTTGCTTCAACAAACCCTGCTTGGTCAATATAAGTAAGAATGATGCCACCAAAGATAGTTCCGTAAACGTTTGCGTCTCTTGGCATCATCAGAACGCTTAGGGCTGTAGTGTCTGTCATATTTAGCATCATCGTTTCTCTAACAATAAACCGCAAGCGAAAAGAGACCACCATTTTGCCCTTGATTCATCATTTTTGAGAAGTTCATAGGGTATTTTTGAGGTTATGTTTGGTTTGAATCTATTAGCGATAACAATTGGATGCTCTGGGTGCTTCCATATCTGATCTTTTGCTGATTTTACTAGGATTGGCATGAATTTATCTTCATTAACGGTCAATGCAGCAAGAGCAATATCGGGATTTATTGTTCCATCGCTGTTATGCAATGATCTCCAAGCCAGTTGAAAATTTTGTTCATTGATTATTGTTCTAATAGTTGAAAGTAAAGAGTTATAAGTATGAACTTCTTGGAGTGGAGAATCGGTCATAGCGGAAATTAATGCTGAGGCTATTTGCTTCTCAATTTCGTAGTCATTTGCCCATTCAATGATTAATTTAGGGAGCTCTTCTGGTGCATGTTTTTCAACTGCTAAAACGGTTAGAAGAACACTCCCGTCCCTATCTCGTATTGGGAGTTCTAATAATTCATGGAGTGATGTATTCTTTTCATTTGAGTTTATCAACATGTTTAACTTATGTAGCCATGACGATGAGTTGTTTTCGATTGTCAGTTCAGTTTGTTCGATTATGCTGGGATTCTTACTCCACCAAATAACTGATTCATATAAATCATTATCAATACCAAGTAATCCTAGGTCTTCAATTCTGTTTTCCAAAAAAGCTTGAGACACCAATAATTCTTCTGCTGCGATCGAAGCATCGGTTCCTCTTCCAATGAGTGGAGTCAGAAATTCTACTAATTGCTCGAACGGTGTCCCTTGTAATAACTTAATTGCAGACAAATTATCTGTAGTTGCAGGTGACTCGAGTAGAGAGATGATTCGATTAGTTTTTTGTTGTCTAGCGACAAAAAAACCAGCGATTACTGCAAAGAGAACAGTAATTATTAATGACGTTTTGGTTAATTTCTTCAAGAGTGCAGTGTAGTTTATCTACTTCTTAAGTAATGATTCAATCAATCGAACTGCTGATTTGTAGTCATATCCATGAACCCCCCAACATGGCTGATTAAGCAGAGCATTGCGAATATCACAATCAACGAACAGAATCCGTCCTTTACCAATTGTAATTGAACTGGGTGTACCTATTTTTTTGTTGTTTCGAATACTCCACCCGCGTCTACATGGATCGTCAATTAAGTCAAGTTCTGGTTTTGAAGTTAGATTGCATTTTGCCTCAACATGATTTCTAACAGAGTTTGCGAATCCGCCTAGACCGCCTATTGACTCAACCAGAACAGTTGAGCCAGATGAAGCGATCAGAATAATATCGTCGGTAAGCTTTTCATTTACTTCTTCATTGTCTATTCCACCTACTAAAACAAGAGTTTTATTTTTTGCTTCTTTTATAGGTAAGATTTTTGTATTCCATTGGTTTAATCCAGCGATTTCTGTATTCCAAGATCTGTCATGTTTTGCAATTACAATTTGTTTTCTAGAAAATGAAAAGACATTTTTCTCAAGTCGATTTTTCCAATGGTCAAGTTCGGCTGCACCACAACAAATGTTCATCATTACTTTAGATAGTCTGTTATTCTCATTATCACAAATTAATTTTGTTGAACCTTGGATGATAAGGATTCTGTCTCTGACACCATCATTCCAAGAAGTTACTCTTGCTTTTGTATTCTCCAACAAGGATAGCGCCCAGTGTTCGCCAGTGATTCTTTGTTTTGAAATGTTAGGACACAGTTTATCCGCAAACTTTGTGAAAAACTTATGTTCCTTACCAGTTGCAAGAATAACTATTAAACCGCCTTTATCAAGGTACTTTCTTATCTTGGAACAATCATCTGGGATCGCTGTAACATTTTGAATCAACATAAATGGAGATGACAGCCATGAATCAATCGAGTCGTTTTCAGTAACAAGTTGCCATCCAAGAATTTGTTCTGTCCTATTTGAAACTCTTTTTGCAATAATATCTGCTAACCGCATTGGGTCAACTTGAGAATTTTCTAATCCAAGTTCGCACAATGCAGTAGGGGCTCTCCCCCTTGTTAAGAACAAAAGAGCGAAGGAAAGATTAACGGTACTTCCCCTTGCTTTTGCTCTATCACAATGAGATTCAAGCACTGCTTTGGCTCCATCTAAAAACCAGTCACGATTGTGTATTTCTGCTAGTCCGCATGCCATCGCGGTGCGCTCAAGCGAATAAAGATAACTCATCAGAGCGGTTCCACCAGAGTTCTTGTCAGTTGTAGCGTGTTTGTTGAGCCATTGAATCGCTTTGTTTAGTGAACCATGTAGCCAAGTGGTATCATTTTTCGACAAGTCATCTCCGTATACCTCACCCACTCCGAGTAAACAATTGATTCCTGCAACTGTCATATTTGCAGTTGCTTTTCCTTGAGTTCCACTTTGTTGGTATGACCATCCGCCATTCTTGTGTTGAGTGGTAAGGGTTGCATTTGCGATTGCTGACCAACAATCTTTTGGGACTTTTGCTCCGCTTCTGCCTGCTTCTCTAAGAGCAATCATTCCAAATTCTCTGATTAGAGGAGAAGTTTTTGCAAGTGATTGAGGTGGCGAATAGTATGTTCCCCATCCACCACATGGAATGCTCATTGAGTTTACAAGTCGCTTTGTGTCGTTCCTAAGATTTTTTTTATATCTATCAGGAAACATGGACCAAATAGAAGTTCTAATTGCGAGAACGTATGTACTTGGGTCTTCAATTTCCATAAGAAAATCTAATGATCTTTGAATTTTTGGTGAATGAATCGATTCACCTGAAGCAAGCAATGCAAGTGTTGCAATTGAAGTGGTTCCTCCATTGTGTTTTGAAAGCCATCCAGATGAATTGATTGGTTCCCAACATCTATTTTGATCGTACCTTTCGATAAGTTCTGCTGTAATCATCTCTATTGCTTTCGATACATCTTTGTGATCGATAGTTTGCGCAGAAATAGCGCAGGCAGTCGATATGACCGCCGAAATTAAATTAATTGTCATTTATCTTCCCTTTAGTTGTTAAACAAATACATTAGTTTTGGCATCGATAATTCCTGAATCATCGTGCGAAGTTCTTCAGCTGAAAAATTATTTTCTTTAGCCCCAAACAATCCACCAAATGAAGGTCTTGAACGATTGTAACTGACGATAGTTGAATCCGATTTAGTAAGACTTGCGCGTTGTTCAGCAATCGATATAGCGTCATCTAAATATCCGATTCCATCAATTAGTCCGTTAGTTAATGCCTGTTGAGCAGTGTAAGCTGATCCATTAGCAACTTCCTCCAGTTTTTTTGAATCAGTAATAACATCTCCTCTACCCTCTTCTACACGACTGTAAAAAACGCTATACATTGCGTCGAGAATACCTGTGACTTTTTGTTTATCTTTTACAGTCCAATTCCGAAACACATCGTTAGCTACTGACTTTTGGGGTGAATCCTTAGCGATTAAAGTAACTGGTTTTACTCCAATCATTTCAAGTAAGTCCTGAAAGGTCATTATGTTCGCAATTACACCAATGGATCCAGTTATAGTTGTCTCCTGAGCAATAATGTGATCTGAATTACAAGAGATGTAATATCCTCCTGACGCAGCAATTCCTCCGTAACTTGCTATGAGTGGCAGTTTCGCATCTTTTAATCGTTGGATGTTGTGCCAAATTTCATCGGAAGCAGTAACTCCACCGCCTGGTGAATCTACTCTAAGAACAACTGCTCGAATGTGCTTGTCTTCGAGTATTTCATTGATAGCTTGCTCGGCGTACGAAGCGTTGGAAGCGTCAATGACACCAGATATATTCAGAACAGCTATTTTGTTAGAATCTCCTTCGTGAGAAATGTGAGTTCTAACTGATCCACTGTCTTCTGTAGCTGCTGCGAACCCTGAGATTCCAGCGATGATTCCAACTAGGAAGACAATTAAAAATATAAACATTGCAGCTAGGAATGCAACGAAGGTTTTGAATCCACCTGTTGTTGCTACAACTTTAATTGTTGCGGGTTTTGTTTGGCTAGTTTCTGTTTCCATGGATATTTCTCCTCGATTTAGGGCTCATTGTAATGGTGTTTTTGGCAAAACCAGAAATTACTGCGGAATTTCATCACACTTTTTTAGTTATTTTTACATTTAACCGTACCAGAGCAGCAAAGTAATGGTCGAATATGTGGTCGGCACAGAGATTTAGTCGATTAACAACCGCTTCAGAAAATTTAGGTACATGGAACACTTAATTGCAAGTTTAATTATATTCGTCATGCTTGCTTAGTGATGACGATAGTTGAATCGTGTCCGCCCAAATAAGTTTGGGTGAAATCAACGCATGGAGAAAGGTTAAGTGCGTAATCAATCCACCCTATGGTATTAAACCTACTCGCAGGAGTTAAATCCTCTTTATCAGGATTACGTCCAGATCGGTTTGATAGGAAATTGTAAGCAATACCTAAATTGCAAACATTGAATGCCGATTCGATAATCTTAAAAGCCATATCTTCATTCATTGCGTTAAGGGTTCCGGAAAATATAATCCAATCGTATTTTCCTAGTGCGTCTAAATTGGTAACAATGTCAATAGTAGAAAAAGTAGTACGAGCCATATTTTTTGATGTTGCGGCGTCAATCATTTCGGGCATTGCGTCAATGCCATGATAGGAAGTGAAAGAAATACTTTTATCTATCAAATACTGAGCGAAGTCACCTATTCCACATCCCACATCAAGGATTGTTGACTTGTTAAAATCTATGAAATCGCAAAATGTCTTGAATCGTAATTCTTGACCATCCTTCGACTTCCATAATGTTGCATCAAATGTTCCACCATGAATATTCACCGCCTCTTTGTATGGTTTTAAATATTCAGGTATGTTTTGCATTCAGTAAGTTATTGTCTTTGGCGAGTAAATCTGGCACGCATTGGCATTAAGAGTTGAGAAATTGCATCAAATAGACGATTGGTTAATCGTTCATAGTCAGCAAAGTATTTATCTGTATCTGCCCTAATTGTCTCTGGAGAAATATTGGCGGATTGAAGTTGTTCCGCATCATCATCGATCCATAATTCAATTGTTTTCTCAGTACATTCTGGGTGAAATTGAACAGCATAAGTGTTTACACCTTTGGTCCATGCTTGGATTTTGCAAAGTTCACTTGATGCAAGAAGAGTTGCTCCTTCTGGGAGTGACTTTACTTGCCAGTGATGCCACTGAAGTTGTGGTCCAATCCATGGTTGACCTGACAGAATAAAGTCCGATCGACCAACGGGCGTAAGATTTAAGTCATACCACCCAATTTCTGGTTTTTCACTTTTTGAAACATCTCCCCCAAGTGCTTTTGCTAGAAGTTGGCAACCAAGGCACAAGCCAAAAATGGGAAGTTCCAAAGCATCGGCATCGTGAAGTAACTTTAACTCTTGTTCAACCCATGGCTCATCGGAAGTAGGATCTTGGGGACCACCACAACTGATAACACCATCAATTTCGTTAAGATCTTCGGGTAGTTTTTCTCCGAGATGAACTCTGACAACATTCAATAAATGGCCATCTTCAAGAAGTCGTTGACCTAGTCGGTCGGATCCGGTCAAGTCACTATGTTCAATAATTAAGATAGACATATCTGTGCTTTACTTTGTTACAACAAGGGGTGATTGAGTTTTACTTTTATTCAAGATACGTGTAGCGACTGCAGTAATACCCGCAGAGTCAATTCCGGCTTCAGAAAGTTGTTCTTTTCGTGAGCCATGACCAATCCACCTGTCTGGAAGTCCCAGAATTGTAATGAGGGATGAGTCGAGGTTTTGTTTTGCAGCTTCTTCAATTACCGCAGAGCCAAAACCACCGATTGTTGAGTGATCTTCTACAGTAATAATTGGAATATTATTTGATAACAAACGGAATATTAGTTCCTTGTCAACTGGTTTTGCGAAACGTGCATCGTAGACATCTACTGAATCGCTGTCGATACGATTTGCTGCTTCGATTGCATCAATGACAGTTGTTCCATACCCAATAATTGCAAGTTTTGTATTGCTGCTGGAAATAAGTTTATGCGATTTACCAAGTTCAAATGGAGGACAACTTCCATCAGAGTTGGTAATCGTATCTCGTGGGTATCTCACACACGATAGCCCATCATCATAATTGGTCATAAACAACATTGCTTCTTTGAAAGATGGTTCATCAATTGCAGCCATGAGCACAGCATTTGGTAAAACCCGAAGTAGAGCAATGTCACAGAACCCATGATGCACAGCTCCATCTCCGCCAACAACCCCTGCTCTATCTAGGCACAATCTAACAGGCAACCCCTGCAAAGAAACCTCTTGGAATACTTGATCAAATGCACGCTGCAAGAAAGTGGAGTAAACAGCAAAGAAAGGTTTACAACCTGTTTTTGCCATCCCAGCAAGCATATCCATCGCATGCGATTCGCAAATACCTGTGTCCCAAACGCGGTTTGGAAACAACTTCATTACTTGATCGATACCAGTGCCATCAGGCATTGCAGCTGTTGCTGCAACTACAAGGTCATCTTGTTTCATAATATCGCAGAGAACATCAGAAAAACATGAAGTGAAACTTCTTCCCGATGGTTGCATTTCAACACAAGTGTTTTTTACTTCAAACGGTTTAGAAGAGTGGAAAGTTGTTGAGTTCTGTTCAGTATATTCAAAACCCCTTCCTTTTATCGTGTGAGCGTGAAGTATAAGAGGGCGATCAACATCTCTAACTTCAATTAACATTTCAATTAAAGATGGAAGATCATGACCATCAACTGGACCTATTGAAAGTAGACCAAAATGTTCGAACCATGAGTCCTCAAAAATGGCATCTTTCATCATCTCAGTCATTCGATGTGACATGTCTTCAAGCATTGAGCCACCCGGAAGTTTACCCAACATGCTCTTCGCAGCTTTTTTCATTGATCTATAGGTTGAACCAACGCGAAGATGATCAAAATAATCAGCAATTGCACCTTGAGGGTTTGCGATACTCATGTTGTTATCGTTAAGAACTACTAGAAATTGGCGCTTAAGAGTTCCAGCATTATTTAGGCCTTCCATTGCAACACCGTTGACAATGCTGCCGTCGCCAACAAAAGCTACAACCCTTCTGCCATCTCTGTTATTCTCTGGGTGGTAACTTTCATTCTGAAGAGTATCACCTCGAGCCATTCCTACAGCCGTCGAAATTGCTGTACCAGCATGACCTACCGAAAAAAGATCATAAGTTGACTCATCAGGTGAAGGGAATCCTGACATTCCTCCACGTTGCCTTAAGTTCTCAAGAAGATGCTGTCTGCCAGTTAATAATTTATGGGTGTAACACTGGTGCCCAACATCAAAAAGCAGACGATCGTTCGAAAAATCAAATACATAATGAAGAGCAATCATTAATTCTACGACCCCCAGATTAGTGGCAAGATGTCCTCCTCCTTTTTTGACTTGTTCACAAATTGCGTTACGAATCTCAGTAGACAACTCTGGTAGTTCTTCTACCTTGATCTTCCTAAGATCAGATGGGGATTTAATTGTAGTAAGGAGTTTGTAACTCATTTCAAACAGTGTATTGTATGCTCAACGTGTCCGGTGAGCCATCCAAACATTGAAAGATGATAAGGTTTCTGCACTTTTACCGAGTTGTATGAGTGAGTTTTCTGCATGTTTGTGAAGTTCTTGAACAGTTTGTTCTGATTTTTTGACTCCAATTGTTCCTGGGTAAGTTGTTTTACCAGATATTGCATCCTTCCCAGTGGCTTTTCCTACGTGATCTGGTGATCCATGGAGATCTATTAGATCATCTACTATTTGGTACATGAGACCGATAGTGTTGCCATAATTATCTATTGCTTCATATTGGCTTTCGGTTGCACCTCCGCAAATTGCACCCATTTGACATGCGCACCTGATAAGAGAGCCAGTTTTGTTTTGATGAATTGCTTCAATCGATTCTTGTTCGTTTAAATTCTCTGGTAGTCCACCAAGTGTGTCATAAACTTGACCTATGACCATATCTCGAGTTGCCTTTGCAAGTAATTGCGAAAGTTTTGATTGCTGTTCTGGAATGTAGTTTCCATCTGTTAATTGTGAAAAAGCAAGAGGAAGAAGAAGATCACCAGCGAGTATTGCCATTGCTTCGCCATACTTTATATGAAGAGTTGGTTTTCCACGGCGCAGTTCATCATTGTCAATCGATGGCAAATCATCGTGGACTAAACTAAAGCAATGAATATATTCAACAGCAATTGCGGCTGGCATCGCTTGTTCCCGTAATCCTCCAACAGCTTCGCAACACAGTAACGTAAGGATTGGTCTAATTCGTTTTCCTCCATTTACAACCGCATAAGTAGCTGCTTCAGCAAGATGATTAGGAAGATTTAATTCCTTAAGACGTTCCTCAAGCTCTAACTCAATAATTTTTGCTGTTCTAAGCAGTGCAGAGGGGGGATTTGGGGAAGATATATTTGTCACACGTGGATTGTATGTTCTAAAGGGGTTTCTTTAAGGTTTTGCGTGGATAATTATCTTTTGGCTTGATTGACTCAAACATTCTTCTGGGATTCGTCGGAACTTCAACTATAAATATACAATCTACGTATGCACGAAGAAGTAATGCAAAATCTTTCTATGTTGATTGAACGTGGCGGCTACGTAATGATTCCATTGTTGGTTCTAAGCATCATTAGTGTTGCTCTTATTTTGGAACGCTGTTGGTTTTGGTTACTTGTTGGAGGAAGAGGGTCTCTTGGTCGGTTAGAAAAACTTAATTCAACTTTAAGAAGTGGGGACACTGAAGCTGCTGAAAAATTGGTTAAGCGAGATTATTCCCCTTATGGATATGTTGCAAAATCTATGTTGGATAATGGCGCAAGCGATGCTGTTGCGATAGAGGCAGTAGAGTCACAGCGACCAAGAATAGATAGGTTTATGGTTGCACTTTCAACAATTATTACTGCAGCGCCACTGCTAGGGATTCTTGGAACGGTTATAGGAATTATCCAATCATTTCGATTGCTTGGTGAGCAAGCAGTGTTAACAGATCCATCGGATGTTGCAGGTGGAATTGCTGCAGCGCTGTTGACTACGGCATTGGGGTTAATAGTTGCCTTAGTTACACTTTTTCCATACATGTTATTTCGGGGATGGTCATCAAGATCAATTAGTCGACTAGAGGCAGTGATTGCGGCTGCTCAGCAGGGAGATAAAAAATGATTCTTTTTTTGCATTTATTATTAACTACTGCGCTAGTTCAAAATTCAGTAGAACCTCCCGATGACTCACAATTGTGGCTGAGGCGAGCAAGTAGTGAAGATAAAATTTCTCTTGAAATTGTTTCGAGAAAATTTGTATCTGAAGGCAAGCCAGACATTTGGCTTGTTGGAGTTGCTCATGTTGCTGATTCATCTTTTTATGAAGAAATTACCAATCTTCTAGATAAAATGGATATTGTTCTTTACGAATCAGTCAGGCCTGCTGGTTCTAGGAAACCCGGAGGAAATTCAGATGAAGACCGAGTAAATTCGACTCAGAAATCTTTGGAATTTGTTGCTGACGTTGCAAAAAAATGTTCGGAAGATTCAGAAGAACTTCCCGAATCACTAGAGGATGTAATAGTTGAAGCATCATTGATTGATAGGCGCCTTTCTAGTTGGATTGAAGATGCATCTGTTGACGCTTGGGGAAGACCATTTTCATTACATGTAGATCCAGAAGAAAAACAAATAACATTTTGGAGTTTTGGTTCTGATGGAGTTTATGGTGGAGAAGGAAGTGCAACTGACTTAACTGCAACACGAACTGTTTCCTCGAACAGAGGTGTAACCGAAGAGAGCGGGCAGGGACCTCAACAAGAACTTGCAGTTGCATTAAATTTGGAATTCCAACTTGACGTGCTGTCTTATGAAGAACCAAACTGGTTTTGCAGCGATTTGACGATTGATGAAGTGGAGGCAAAACTTAAAGATCTAGGGGTGGATGACACCATTCTTGGAACGTTAACCGGAGAAGCGTTTACGGCTAAACTTGCAATCGGAATGATGAGATTAATCCCCATGCTTGATTCAATAACAGGGGGTGGAGTATCAGAAACAGCAAGGTTGTTAATGATTGAAATGATGAGTATGCCAGAAGCCGAACTCATACTCAAAAACGTAGAGCCAGATCTTGCTCAAGTTATTATAGTTGATCGAAATACTGAATTGCTTGGTGATATTGAAACAACAATCAAGTTGACAGACGATATTAAAACGATTGGAGTGCTTTATGGAGCAGGACACATGTCGGATTTATCTCCACGCTTGAAAAGCATGTTTGGGTATGTTCCTGTTGAAGATGTTTGGGTAACCGCCTTAAGCGTAAACCCTAGTAAGACGCTTCTTGATGAAAGTTACATGAAGCGTTTGAGATTTATGTTGAGATACCAGTTGAACAAAGCGAATCAAAAGAAGACCGAAAAAGAATCTTCAAAAGAATCTTCAAATTAAATTAATATGTATGGCTAAAGTCACTTGGTGGAATGTCCCCGACTTGTTGTGCTTTTGGTATCCACATACTTTGATCAACGAGAGTGTCTGTTTCAATGTTACCAACGTGACCGTCAGCGAAGCAGATTGATGGCATTCCATTGAACCTTCCTAGAGGAACAAATGTTTCCGACATAGATTCTACTCTCCCGCTTCCAATTGGTTTCCACTGTTGAACTCTTGCAAGTACGCTGGGTGTAGCAAAATAAGTTCCCGGAGTTTCATTATCCATTGTATATTCATCGTAGATGCCTTCTTGGGCAAGGAAGGTGCTACAAAAAACAATTTGTTTATTGGACTTTTTTAGTTGAGATGCAACTGTGGCAACTACATTGATAACGCGATCATCAGTTAGTGTGACAGAATTGAATTCTACTTCTGGTCGACCACTGTGATTATCTATCTCCCACCATCCACCAAGATAGTAACCGTTGTAACCAAACGCCGGTTGGGTTGCAATTACACCAGAATGATCAATAAGTTGCCCTTCAGAATTATCCCAATTTACATCTCTATAAAAAAGTAATGATCTCCAATCATTGTCAAGATAATCAAGTAATCGCCAAGTCCATGGTCCAGCATCATTGGGTTCAGATGAATCATAAAGAGGTGCTGGCGGAATAATGGATTCATCGGGAAAAGCCCAAGCAAGTTCATCATATTCTTGAACGCCGGTACTCAAGTATCCAGGCAGTATTTTTTCTTGATGTCCAATTGAATACATTAGCCATGATTTTCCAACTTGGCTTATTAAATGTAATTCTTGGGTCTTCATGCTTCGCAATCGAGAAGCTTTGAGAGCAGGATATACAAGACCAATTAGGAGGCCAATTATTGCAATAACAGCAATTAATTCAACAATAGAAAAACCACGTTGGCGTTGTTTAGTCATTTGAATTTGCCCTCAACAGTTGGCTCTGGTACTACGATGGTGCACGCTTTTTCTCCGAGTTTTGTCTTTCCATTTAGAACACGATCTTGTAGAAGTTTACATTCAAGCAGCAGTCGATCAAGTATTTCTTCTTCTTTGACATTGGCAACGCGTTCCCCCTGTACATAGATGATTCCCTTGCGATTACCAGCAAAGACCGCGACATCTGCACCTTCAGCTTCTCCGGGACCATTTACAACACAACCCATGACAGCGACCTTTATAGGTAAGTTAATTTCGTCCTTGAGTTTATTTTGGACATCATTCACCAAAGAAAAAAGATCAACTTGGATGCGACCACAACTTGGACATGCAATTAGTTCAACACCCTTTCGCTCTCGAAGGCCAAGGCAATTCAAAAGTTCAACTCCGTCTTCAACTTCATATACAGAATCGCTTGCGTAACTGATTCTAAAGGTGTCTCCAATACCCTGAGAAAGAAGTGATCCAATTGCAGTTATAGAACGTATAGAACCTGTTTCCCTAGGTCCAGCATGAGTTACTCCCAGATGTAACGGGTAATCAAAACGGTTTGATAATTCCTTGTATATATCTATTGTAAGTCGAGTATCCATCGACTTAGCGCTTATGCAAATGTCATTAAAATCACGCTGTTCAAACAATTCTAAATATTCTTCAACCTTAGCAATCATTAGAGCAAGAAGATGACCTAGTTTTTGGTCAGCGAAGAATTTTGTTAACTCTTGTTGTCGCTTTTGTTTATCCTTTCGTTCAACTATCGATCCCTCGTTTACTCCTACCCTAATTGGAATATTTGAATCTTTGCACGCATCAATGACTTTGTGAACTTGTTCGGTGTCTGAAATGTTTCCTGGATTGAGGCGTATTTTCTGAACACCTGCTTCAATCGATTCAAGTGCACGTTGAAAATGAAAATGGACGTCAGCAACTATTGGAACTGAGACCTGTGGTAAAATATGTTCTAGGGCAAGAGTATCTTCTTTTTTGGGAACAGCAACTCGGACAATATCAGCACCAGCTTCATCGAGTCGATTAATTTCTGCAACACAAGAGTCAATTTCATGCGTGTAACCTGAAGTCATCGATTGAATAGTTACGGGCGCATTTCCTCCAATTAGAATCCCTCCTACGGATAATTGCCTAGTGTTTTTCCGTTCCATCCACATATTCTACACACGGTCTTCAGCACAGGGTCTGACCAGGGGTCTGACCCCTGGTCAGACCAGTAGTCAGAATTGTGGTCAGTCACCAGATGTGGCACCAATGCGAAAAATTTCTTCCTTCTTTTGTTACACAAAAAACCCGTTTAACAGTGTCAAAAAAGTTCATATCCAAGGTTTGTTTGGGGTCAGACCAGGGGTCAGACCCGGGGTCAGACCAGGGGTCTGTCCCCTGGTCTGGCACTGGGGTGAATAATGTGGGGAACGAAGCGTTAATTCTTATATAAGAATGTTTTGAGTAAGTAGATATAAGAATCAGTTATGAGTTAGTCTTCATAAATCTCTAATTCGATGATTCCGCCTTCAATCAATAGATCTTCTATCGGAGTTCCCTCTGGAATTGATTTTCCGTTAAGAGTTTTTACAATTACTTTGGGATTATCTTTTTCGTGCTTCTCAAGTGCTTCTTCAAGTTCTTTCATAATAGTTTCGTCTAGAGTTTTCCATCCCATTCGTCCCTTGCATTTTGGATAAGTCGAACATCCTAGCCACGGACCACGTTTCCCATTTCTTAAGTTCATTGGACTTTCACACTTTTCGCAATTCAATGACTCCACTAGGAGTGCTGGTGGGGTTGGATATTTTACTCCACCTTTTTTGTCGAGATTGACGACTGTTTTAATCTCTGGATAATTAATCGAAGCCAAAAATGGACCAAACCTGCCTATTCTCTTCTCCATTGGAGATCCATCTTCAGGACAAGCAACGTCGACTCGTTCTGGCAATCGTGGTCTTCCCTTCCGGTCGATTGGTGCGGCATATTTACAATCAGGATAACTAGCGCACGTTAAGAATCTGCCATTCTTACCAAATCTATATGCAGTTTTGCTGCCACATTCGGGACATTTGTAGATTGCTGGTTGCATTTCCGCTTTTGCATGTGACATCTCTTCATAAGCGACTTCCATCCGTTTGCTGAATCTTCCGTAAAAGTCATGCAACATTGATACCCAGTCAGTATCTCCTGATGCGACATTATCCAGTCTGTCTTCAAGTGAACGTGTGTAATCAACGCCCATTAAAATTGGAAACGCCTCAATCAGTTTTTCTGTCACAACTTCACCCAAATCAGTTGGATGAAATGCTCGGTCAATTTTTTCAACATAATTTCTATTTTGAATTACATCTATTATTGAAGCGTAGGTAGAAGGTCTGCCAATACCCTCTGATTCCAACTTTTTGATTAGAGAAGCCTCACTATATCTAGATGGAGGAGATGAAAAGTTCTGTTTGGGTGAAATGTCAAATGGGAACAGTTCAGTTCCTTCAAGCAATTCAGGCAAGTTTTGTTCTGTATCAGAAGAAGGAACTCCACTTGCTTTGTAAAAACCATCAAATGCTAAAGTTCTACCAGCAACCTTAAACACCGCTCCAGTTTTTTTGTCATCGCGTTCGAAGAAAATCTCAGTTCGATGCCATTTTGCTGGTGTCATCTGACACGCAACGAATCTTGACCAAATAAGTTTATAGAGACGCCTTTGATCTTCGTCTAATGAAGAAGGTAACGTATCAGGATGCCTTGCTGCATCAGTTGGTCGAATTGCTTCGTGTGCTTCTTGTGCAGATTCGTTTGATGAAGAATAATAATTAGGTTTGTCAGGAAGATATTTGTCACCAAACTTGTTTCCAATAAAAGTTCTTACTGAATTGATTGCATCTGGTGATAAGTGAGTAGAGTCAGTTCTCATATAAGTAATTAGTCCAACCTGACCCTCACCCTTAATTCTTACACCTTCATAAAGTGCTTGGGCTGTTCGCATAGTTCTCTTCGCACCAAATCCAAAAACAGTAGATGCAGATGCCTGAAGAGATGAAGTAATAAAAGGAGCAGGTGGTCTTACAGTATTTTCTTTCTGAGATATATCTCTAACTTTATATTTAACACCATCCTCTATATCACCAATCAGTGTAATGCAATGTTTTGCAGGACCTTTTCCCTCTTCATCTTCAACAATTTCCAGTGAAGGATTCTCAATTCCAACAAGAGATGCAACTTCAATAATTTTAGCTTTGTGATTATCAAAGGATTCACTACAATCAGAAGATCTTGTAATTTTATAACTCTTTCCCCCAACTTCCACAAGAGTTGCCTCAACACTGTTGTTCTGAGAAAGGAAATGATTAAGTTGTTTTCTAGTAGGCCCTTTCCCACGTTCATCTTTTGTTTCAATCAACTCATCCCATGATTTTGAAATGGATTTTGCTTTACCTGAGTTCGGGTTGAACCTGCCAACAACACTCCAGGTCTCATCTGGGATATGTGCTTCTATCTCTTTTTCTCGCTCAACAATTATCCTCACAGCAACAGATTGAACTCGACCTGCACTTAATCCACCTGCAACACGTTTCCATAGTAATGGTGATACCTGATATCCAACTATGCGATCTAGAATTCTCCTTGCCTGTTGAGCATTTACAAAATCCATGTTTATTTCATGTGGATTCTCAAAAGCGTCCTCAATTTGTTCTTTAGTAATTGCGTTGAATATAACCCGTTTTGCCTTTGATGGTTCAACATTTAGCAATTGAGCAAGATGCCAAGCAATTGCTTCTCCTTCTCTATCAAGGTCACTTGCAAACCAAACATCTTCGGCGACTTTTGCAGCTTTCTTCAATTCTGTTACAAGTGTGTTTTTGCCCTTTAGAATTTCATAAGTTGGTTTGAAATCATTCTCTAAATCAACACCCGGAACTGGTTGTTTAGTCCCCTTTGGTGCACGTGCGGGAAGGTCTCGAATATGACCAACCGAAGAAGTTACAGCGTAATCATCACCAAGATACTTATTGATTGTCCTCGCTTTGGCAGGGGATTCGACAATGACAAGGTGCTTTCCCTTTGCGTCAGGGACAGCATTTTTCTTTGAAGTTTTTTTCTTTGTTGTTTTTTTCTTCTTTGCCAAAATAAGGTCTCAATAAATGTTTGTACGCCGTCACCATCGGCTTAGAGGGTGTTTCCCCTTTGCATAGGCGAAACATTGAAACGACTTTTCTGGAAATGTCAAGCGTATATTTTAGATTTTTTTAGCCCTGAAGAAGCGTAAGTGCTTGTCTTGCAGCAACTTCTGCCCCTTTGCCTTCCATGTCAATAAAATGTGCAGAAGGTAATATTTGGAATCTTCTGAGCCAAGTTCGTTGCTGTTTAGCGTAACGTCTTGTCAAGATCTTGATTCTTTCCTTTGCTTCATCAAGAGTACACTCACCTCGAAAGTAACTTAAAAGTTGTTTGTAACCAAGTGCTTCTGAGGCCTGTTTTCCGAGTTTATCTTGCAATAATTCAACTTCATTTAACAATCCGCCGTCAAACATTGATTTGACACGAGAGTTAATTCTGTGATTTATGGTTTTTACAGGCCAATTAAGACCAATTATTACAGCATCTTCCCTAGGTAGTGGTTTGCCCCATTGTGCTTGAAGAGACGAAAGTGGATGTCCGGTTGCTTCGCAAACCTCAATTGCCCTAACAAGCCGACGTTTGTCGTTAATGTGAATTCGCTCAGTTGCTTCTGGATCAAGTTTGTTTAGCCGTTCAAATAAAACTTCATTTGATTCGGCGTTCAATTCGTCCCTCTTTTCCGCATTCCTGTCAGGACCGTCAAACAATCCGAACAATAAAGATTGGACATATAAATTCGTGCCACCAACAACAATGGGCCATTTTCCTCTTTCTCGAATGTTATCTATTATCTGATTTGATAGTCCAAGCCACTTATCAACAGTAAAACCATCCTCAGCTGGATCAGCAATATCTATAAGATGATGTACGGCTTCAGAGCGTTCATCTGCAGTTGGTTTAGCAGTTCCAATGTCCATTCCACGGTACACTTGCATCGAATCAGCACAGATACACTCTCCACCACCTTGGAGTTTATTGGCAAGTTCAATTGCTAATGATGTCTTACCTCCAGCAGTAGGCCCTAGAATCAAAACGATGGGTCGCATATCACCATCTTATGAGCATAAGATAGACAAGATGAAGCAATCCATAGAAGAAGTTGACGTTAAAGGCAAAAGAGTCCTCATGAGAGTGGACTTCAATGTCCCATTGTCAAATGGAAAAATTACTGACGATAGGCGGATTTTGATGGCTCTACCAAGCATCAACAGCGTTCTAAATCGTGGTGGATCCCTAACACTGATGAGCCATCTTGGAAGACCTAGTGGAAATGGTTTTGAGCAAGAGTATTCACTTGAACCAGTAGCAAAAAGACTATCCGAACTTCTAGGTAAACCGGTTTCATTTTCAGATGATGACACAAATTCTGAAATTGTCCTTCTTGAAAATCTACGGTTTAATCAAGGAGAAAAAGATGGAGATGAAAGATTTGCAGAAAAACTCGCTAGTAAAGGGGACATCTATTGCAACGATGCATTTGGTACAGCACATCGCAATCACGCTTCAATGGTTGCTGTGCCAATGGCAATGTCAGGTAAACCGCGAGTATCAGGTTTATTGCTTTCCAAAGAATTGAAATACCTTGAACACGCAATTACGAATGCACAAAAACCATTTGTTGCTGTACTCGGTGGTGCCAAGGTTTCTGACAAACTTTGTGCAATCAAAAATCTTCTAGGAAGAGTAGACACCATTTTAATCGGAGGTGCAATGGCATATACTTTTTTAATTGCTTCTGGAAAGGATGTTGGAAGCAGTTTGGTAGAGAAAGATAGAGTCAAAGACGCAGAATCAATTCTTGATTTAGCACAATCGAGTTCGACAGAATTGTTGCTACCCGTAGATCATGTCTGTGCACAGAAAATCGAACAAGGAACTCCTGTTAAGATTTTTACTGACTCTATACAAGATTCATGGATAGGTTTAGACATAGGGCCAGAGACCATAAAAAGTTATAGTAATAAACTTAAATCAGCAAAAACAATAGTATGGAATGGTCCTATGGGTGTTTTTGAACTTAACCAATTTGATGATGGCACACATCAAATTGCAGATGCAATCGCTCTTGCAAGTGAAAATGGCGCTATTTCAATTATTGGTGGAGGTGATTCTGCAGCAGCAGTTTCAAAATTCAATTTAGATTCCCAAATGACCCATATTTCCACCGGAGGTGGTGCAAGCATACAAATGCTTGAAGGAATTCAATTTAACAGTGTTAATATTCTCGATGATACCTTATGATTTACATAAACAGACCCACAAGGAGACACCGATGACTGTTAGAACGCTTATATCTTTTTTTGTACTTTCAATCTTGACTTCAACATTTACCTATGCTCAACCAGGAGGAAGAGGAAAACTTACTGTTGGATCTACTGCTCCGGGTCTAAATGTATCAAAATGGGTTAAGGGTGAATTTAAACCATCTGATTCAGAGGTATATGTTTTGGAGTTTTGGGCTACTTGGTGTCCGCCTTGTCGAAAATCGATTCCTCACCTGACTAAACTTCAAGAAGAGTACGAAATGGATGGTTTGAAGGTTGTTGGTATTTCTACTGACTCGGATCCTGATTTAGTTGCACCTTTTGTTAAACGGCAGGGTTTAAAAATGAACTATATAGTTGGGATTGATAATCGTAGAAGAACCCAACGTGCTTGGATGACAGCAGCTGGTCTAAAGGGCATACCAGCGGTCTTTATTGTTAACAAGAACGGAATCATTCAGTTTATTGGAAATCCACATGATGAGCAGTTTGAAATTGTTCTTGAGAAGGTTATGAAGGGTAGATACGATCAAAAGAAAACAGAACTAGCAAAAGAATCTATCAAGTCAGCAAAACATTTTAGGTCCCTTAATAGTTGGGCTGATGCCTCAGCAGCATATAAAAACGCAATCGCAATTGATCCAATTGTCTTTGCAGAACTTTATATTGATTTGTTTGAAATGCTGCTTGTAGAAAAGAAAGATATCGCCGCTGCATACCAACTTGCAGGCAAAATTATTACTGAAAGAGGACCAGAAGATCCAGAACTTCTTACTTGGCTTGCTAAGAAAATTTCTTTAGATGATAGGATCACTGGAACAGCCCGTCGAATGGACGTAGCAATGAAAGCAGCTACAACAGCTCTTTCATTTGCAAAACGTAAAACCGATCCAACTTATATATCCACTGTTGCTTATGTTTATTTCTATGACGATAAGATTGATGAAGCAATCGAGTGGCAACGCAAAGCGTATTTCTCAGCAAGAGAAAAAGAGAAACCCTCTTACAAGTTTACACTTGATAGTTATCGAAGCCAGAAGCAACATGCTGAAGCAGGCAACTAGCACTAGATGAACACTGACATTGCTATGTGTCTACTCACAGCCCCCCCATCTCTGCCTTTGGTAGCGCCATCTATCCTTTCCGCAGATTTTTCACGCCTAGGCGAAGAGTGCAATTTGGTTCTCGATGCAGGTGCAGATTTATTGCACTTAGATGTTATGGATGGACATTTTGTTCCCAATCTAACAATGGGTCCAGCATTGTGCGCATCGTTACGAAAATCATTTCCAGATGTTTATCTAGATGTACATTTAATGGTTGATAAACCTAGTATGTACATTGACTCGTTCGCAAAAGCTGGCGGTAATCTTTTTACAGGGCACATAGAATCGCAAGATGACCCTTTTGAACTTGCAGATGCAATTCATAGCGCTGGAATGGCTGCTGGACTTGCAATCAATCCGCCAACAGACGTGAGCGAAATTCTCCCATATATAGAAGCATACGATTTAATTTTAGTTATGAGTGTTAATCCTGGCTTCTCAGGACAATCTTTTATGCCTGAGGTCTTGTCTAAAACACAAGAGATTTCTCAACTATTACGTCCAAATCAGCGTCTTCAAATGGATGGAGGAGTTGGCATGTCAACATCTTTAGCATGTCGTGAGTCCGGCTGTGATGTCCTTGTGGCGGCATCCGCAATTTTTGGTAGTGATGACTATTCCGCGGCTATTGAGGGACTTAGAGGTCAATGACCGATATGCTCCCTTTGTATTGAGTAATGCTTATATGAAACATCAAGAACAAACAAAGCAACAGTGGGCTGACGAAGCTACTTCTCCAGCTCGTAAGAGATCAATTCCAGAAGGTCTCTGGATGCGTTGTGATTCATGTGCAGCGATTCTTTTTAGACGTAGTGTTGAAAATAATTTGTGGGTTTGTAATGATTGCCAGCATCACTTTAGAGTGAATGCGACTCAGCGAATTCTCCAATTGGTCGATCCTGAAACATTCGAAGCATTTGACCAAGATCTAACACCTGTCGATCATCTGAATTTTGTAGATTTGAAACCCTATACAGAACGAATTGCAGCGGCTCAGAAAAAAACAGGTCAGAAAGATGCAATACAGACCGGATATGCATTTATTAAGGGTCGAAAAGTAGTCCTCGGTGTAATGGACTTTTCATTTCTTGGAGGATCAATGGGGAGCGTTGTTGGTGAAAAAATAAGAAGGGCAACTGAACGTGCCGCAGATCAGGACTTGCCATTGGTAATCGTATCCGCTTCAGGTGGTGCGAGAATGATGGAATCAGGATTGTCCTTGATGCAGATGGCAAAAACATCTGCAGCACTAGCTCGTTTTGATGACATGGGTGGTTTGTTCATTTCTGTCTTGACTGATCCAACTACAGGTGGTGTTACAGCAAGTTTTGCGATGCTTGGAGATGTTATCCTTGCTGAGCCAAAAGCATTGATTGGTTTTGCCGGACCAAGAGTAATTCAACAAACAATAAAGCAGGACTTGCCAGATGGCTTTCAAAGGGCAGAGTTCTTGCAGGAATGCGGCTTCGTGGATCGTGTTGTTGCAAGAAAAGAACTTCGCAGCGAAATTTCTAGTTTGATTGATTACGCCGGTAAGTAATGAAAATATCTATGTTGATATTGGCTGCGATCGTTGCATCGATTTGCTCTTTATTATCTACAGCACCCTTTGATTCTGGCCTTGCATCAATCGCATCAATTTCACTGTTGGTTTTGATTGCTATTTATGCTAAGACAAGCCGAATCGCAATCGTAATTGTCTTTGCAACTCAATTACCTTTGTGGTTGTGGTTGCATAGATGGATAGGTGACATTTCTATTTTTGGATTGGTAATTCTTGGTCTGTATTTATCAGCATGGCCCACATTATTTGTATATTTGTTGAGAAGGCATTATTACAACGAATGCTTCAGGAGAGTTTCAATTGTTATTGTTGCTCCAATTATCTGGGTGGGATTAGAATGTCTAAGGGGAATAATATTATTTGAGGGGTATCCTTGGTATTTGGCAGGAACATCTATTGTTGATTGGAATATGGCACAAATTGCCTCTATTGGGAGTGTTTGGTCAGCTAGTTTTCTTGTTGTGCTGTACGGAACAGCTTTTGCTAGATATAGAGAAACATCAAAGATAACATGGATTGTTCTTGGATTAGTTTTTCTTGTACTAACAATTTATGGGGCATCAACTCGCAAAAATGTTAAACCATATTTACCAATTGCAGTTGTACAAACAAATGTAACACCGGACACAAAAATTGCATGGACGTGGGAACAACAGCAAGAGGATGTAGAAAAAGCAATAAAACTTACGTACGAAGCAATAGAAAAATCACCTCAGAAACCACACTTAATTGTTTGGCCTGAAACTATGTTACCTGGTGGTGGTTTTTCAGTTAACCAATTTGATTTTGCTCCATGGAGTGATGTCCTTGTTCCGTATTGGTATTGGGCACAAGTCATCCTTAGTCTTTCAGAAGAAATTGATATTCCAATTTTGATTGGTACTCAAACTTTGCTTGATGTAAAAGTTGTTGAAGAAGGTACTCATTTACGAGTAGAGCATTCGGAACAATATAATTCCGCTGCACTGGTATTTCCAGATGGTCTTGTCGAGCGATATGACAAAATATTCTTAACCCCTTTTGGGGAGCGAATGCCATACGTGGAACATTGGCCCGCACTACAAGAGTGGATTAGAAAATTGTCTGGAACCGCAATGTTGTTTGACCTTGACAGCGGAAAAGAGTCAAAAAGTTTCAGTATTCCAGGATTTAAAGATGGTAAAACCCAAAGTGATGTAACTTTTGGAACCCCGATTTGCTTTGAGGATACAGTTCCTAAAGTCGTCCGAGATATTGTTTGGGACAGTGGAATTCGAAAAGTAGAATTATTGATTAATTTAAGCAACGATGGCTGGTTTGGTAAGGCAAACGACGCTCGACTGCAGCATATAAGAGAAGCAAGAATGAGATGTATTGAGAACCGAACACCCATGTTGCGAGTTGCCAACACTGGCTTGAGTTGCTACATAGACAGTAAGGGAGAGGTTACTCAGTATGCCTTGGCAGGTAACAATAAGGCTTTTAAGCAAAGCACTGAGATGTTTACGAAAGCTATGGCAGGTTTTCAACTCCCATCAAGTCGATACATAGGGGATTCGGTGGCATGGGTGTCCCTGATAGCGTGTATCCTTCTCGTAATGACCACCTTTAAGAAGCGGAGCAAAGATTATGATGAAAGTGTTTCTTAGTATTCTTGCAACAATATCCTTGGTTTCATGTTCCCACGACCCAGTCGCTAGGGCGAGTGAAGACGCATGGAGTTCTAAACAACAGTCAATTAAAACAGTAGAAGAAATTTCTAAGAAGCCCAAGGTACCTATGATTGTTGATGGTGATACTGTTCGTCAAAGTGCGTTGTCTATTTTAACTCAAGCATCTGACTCCACAAATCCCATACTAAGAGCGAATGCAATCGAATCACTTCGGTATGCTCCAGAAGACGTTCTTGAGCAAAGTGTGAGATTGGGTTTAGGCGACGAAAATCGTGGTGTACGTTTTGTCGCAGCAATGATGATTGGTGAAAAGAAACTGTGCAACTTATCTTTGTTACTTGAACCACTTTTACTTGATGAGTCCAAATCCGTTCAGGCGGCAGCTATGTTTTCGATTTATCAATGTGGTCGGAGTGTCGACATAAACCCCCTTGCTGTAATGCTGCTAAGTTCAAATCCGGAATTACGTGGTAACGCAGTAATGATTCTTGGTCGCATGGGAAATACTTCCGCAGTTAAGATGATTCGAAACGCACTTAAGGATTCACCAATAACTATTACTCCAATTCGAAGGAGACTTATAAACCTTCAAATGGCTGAAGCACTTGTTTTACTTGGAGAGCGTGAAGAATTGGAAGTTATCCGTGCTGCTGTGTTTAGTTCAGCTCAAGAATCTGAAATAACAGCACTTGCTTGTCAAATAATAGGTCGACTTAAGGACGTTGAAATCGTATCTACATTAGAAGGAATTGCTGGTTCTTCTCAGAGATTCTCAGATGAAATTCGCTTAATCGCAGCTACTGCTCTAGCTGAAATAGATCCGAGTCGAATCGCCCTAGAACCAGTCCTTCAACTTACAAAAAGTGATTCAGCAAACATTAGAAGCCAATGTGCAATTGCACTTGGAACTTCAGAGAATCAACTGATGCTTGGTCCACTTACCCAAATGCTTGATGATCACGACCCAAAGGTACAAATATCTGCTGCTGGAGCCGTTTTACGTATCGATAACAGTGGTTCTATGGCAATTGTGGATTGACAATTTGCCTCTAAGGGGGTACAAATGCCATCCTAATAACCAATGGGGGGTTGGGTTTCGGATCGGATGTTCGTATAGCATCCACATTTCTCCCGAAGTTCTCTGAGACAAAGAGGTTTACCTGTGCATATTTTGACAAAAATTTTCATCGTTCTCGTTACCTTACTAGCAGTCGCAATGGTTCCGCTAGTTGCAACCTACACTACTAATGAAAACAGTTACAGATCTAAGTATCGAGCGGCAGACGACCAACGTCGTGTAGCAATGACTCGTGCGAGTGAAGCAGAACAATCTCTTCTTGCTCAACGTGGTCAAATGCAACAAGAGATTGATTCTCGCCAAACAATAATTAATAATTTGATTTCGGAACAAACATCAACTCGTACTACGATTGAATCGTTGCAAGCAAGTGTAGGTCAACTCGAATCACAGTTAGCACAAAGTAATGCCAACCTTCAAGCCCTGTCTAGTGCAAGCGATGTGAATAGCAAGTTAAAGCAACGATTTGTGTCAGAGAATTACGAACTTAGAACAAGACTTGTTGATTCTGAGCGAATGGTTATAGAGATCGAAGACGAGTTAGAACAAACAAAATATGAAGCAGAAGAAGCAGAACGTGCAAAACGAAAAGCAAAAGAAGAGCGACACAATATGGAAAAACAACTTGATGCTCTTCAAGTTCGACTTGACGCTTTCATTTCTAAGTTTGGTGAACTAGAGACAGTGACTGTGGTGGAATCCGGAATTGCTCCTGACAGAACCATGTCTTCTACTGTCCTCACTGTCTCTCGAAGTGACGACGATGTGCTTGTTGAAATTAATGCTGGATCAAGAGATGGAGTCCAAAATGGCTGGATTATGACCGTGGGAGAAAATGGGACGTTTCTCGGTCGACTCCAAGTAGAAAAGGTTGATATTAACCGGTCAATCGGAAGGGTTACACTTGAAAATTCTTCTCGTGGACTCGTTGTGCCAGGTTCTTCAGTTTACGCAGTAAAAGGACGTAATTGAGAATGACACAGTTTGATACCCCAACTATGGTCAAATCAACCGCACCAGACGTTTTCACAGTTTTGCTTTTGGTTGCAGTTTTGTTCCTCGCCGGCGGAGTTGCTTGGATGTATTTAGTGAATTCAGACCACTCAAAATTGTCAGATCGCTCAGATGGTGGTCCATTAGTTCTCATAGATCAACAATAATACCTGCATGAGCATAGCGTTTTGCCGTATCATCTCGCATGAGTAAGGATTACTCGTGGTTGTGTTGGGTCTTGTTATGAGGAGTATTTGCCGTGTTTGACAAGTTACTAAGTTGGTTTAGCGTAGATATGGGGATTGACCTTGGCACGTGCAATACACTTGTGTGTGTTAGAGGAGGAGAGGGAATCGTTCTTGACGAGCCATCAGTTGTTGCAGTTAAGAGAGGAACTAATCGTGTTCTTAATAACGGAAACGCGGTAGGTTTCAGTGCAAAGGAAATGCTCGGAAAGACACCTGGCTCAATCACTGCAATTCGTCCTCTCAAGGATGGGGTGATTAGTGATTTTGAAATTACCGAAGCGATGCTAAGTTATTTCATTCGCAAGGTCAGTGGTAGAGGTAGAGTTATTGGACCACGTGTTGTTGTTGCGGTACCTTCTGGAATAACAGCTGTAGAAAAACGTGCTGTACTTGATTCTGCTGAACGAGCAGGAGCTCGCCGAGTTTATCTAGTCGAGGAACCTATGGCTGCTGGTATTGGTGCAGGACTTCCAATTGCAGAACCAACAGCATCTATGATTGTAGATATTGGTGGAGGAACAACTGAAGTTGCGATTATGTCTCTTGGTGACATTGCAACATGTGAATCAATTCGCGTTGCGGGCGATGATCTCGACGAAGCTATCATTGGGTATATGAAAAAACATCATGGATTGACTATCGGTGAACAGACAGCTGAGAGAATTAAAATTGAAGTAGGTTCAGCTTCTCCAATGGAGAAAGAAACTACGATTGAAGTTCGAGGGCGTGACAATATAACTGGAATGCCAGAAAAGAAGACAGTGAAAAGCGAAGAAATCCGCGAAGCAATGTCTGAACCAATCGAAGCGATTATTGAAGTTGTTAAAAGAACTTTAGAACGTGCAGAACCAGAATTATCAGCAGACCTTGTAGAAAATGGCATTTGTATTGCTGGTGGTGGAGCACTTCTTCGTGGGATTGATGAGGTTATCTCAGAGGCAACAGGACTTGATGTGGTTATCGCTAATCAACCACTTACAAGTGTTGCCCAAGGAACAAGCATTTATCTTGAGAACCTTGAGGTGTGGAAAGCGGTTCTTGAATCAGACATGGATGAATAAAGGCTAACCGGCTTTGTACCGTGAGCAACTACGGAACATTTCGCAGACGTACTAGAACACTACCGATTATCATCGGGGTTACTATTGTCTTGTCTATGTTTCCAACTTCTTGGCTTGGGTGGACATCTGATTTAGCGGACTTGATTAGGGTTCCGATTACTCCAGTTTCTCACGTAGGAATGATGTTGACTGGTTGGGTAAGACCTGCTGTTGAACCATCAGATCTTCCAACTGATGAGCAAGAACGTTACGAATTAGCCGTTTCTGAACGTGATCAATATAGACAGATGTATCACTCGCAATTACTCAGAGCAACGGAATTCTCTGACCAGCTTCGTTTACTTCAATCACTTCCAGAAACTGCGCTTAGAAACCCGCAGCCACCTGTAATTCTTTCACTTGATTTAACTGGTACCAAACCAGCAGATGTTTCAAGTACTTTGGAATTGAAACTTACAAGGGGATTGTCAAACAGAATTTTGGATGGCGATATAGTTATTATAGGTACCGACGTTGTTGGGAGAATTTCAAGGATTGGAATGACGAGAGTGGAATTTTATCCTACAACGCATAAGGAAATAGGGTTTATAAGAGCAGCAGTTGTTGGATCTCATCCAAATAATAATGGACGCTCTGCAGTGATTGCTGAAGTATTACTTCAAAGTAATGGAGATGGTGCTTTTGTAGCGGAAACCCAAGTTGCAAGTGGCGTGAAGAAAGGTGATTTAGTAATTCTTGATGATTCTTCTTGGCCTGAAAATGGATCTGGTTTAATCATTGGGATAGTTGAAGAAATAACTAAACTCGATCAAGCCCCACTTAGGTGCGTATTGACCATTACACCCAGAAGAAGAGCTCGGGATTATCCAAACGTTATAGTTCTTGGTAGTAGCGAGGTAATAGAGCCATGAACATATTAATTACGGCAATATTTACTATCATTGCACTATCTTTCGATTCAAGTTTTGGTGGAATATTTACCTTGAAATCAGTCGGATCAATTACCCCACTCGCTATGCCATGTTTATTGGTTTTTATTTCTTTGTTTGCACCAGAAATGGTTGCGCTATTAACTGCGATAATCCTTGGATTTTTGGTGGACTTGTCCATTGGGCAAAGTGAACTGTCTGGTGGTGCCCACCTTATTGGACCTAACGCACTTGGATTTCTTGTTACATCATTACTTATTTTGAAAATAAGAAATGTAGTTTTTAGACGTAGAGTTTTGACAATTGCAGTTCTAACTTCCTCTGCAGTAATCGTTATTGGGGCCGTTCAGGCGATGGTTTTAATTGTTCGTGGAATATTGCCTTGGACACCTCCAATGTCAGGAGGTGGATTTACAGAATTCATAAAACTTTTTGCAACAGCGATCTATACGGGTCTTCTTTCCGTACCACTGGGATGGTGTTTACTATCGACAATTGGAATATGGAAATTCCATTCACCAACAGGTAGAAGAGCAACTTGGAGATGATGAAAACATGAGTCAGTGGTTCATAAAAGACAAACACGTTGAGAGCATGTCTCCTCTTTGCGATCTCCGTGCTTCGTTTGAGCAACGAACAGGTGGTCTTACAACTTTGGAACGTTTAACTAATCAAATAGGTTGTTCTCCTTCTGGATTTATGTGCGAGGATGACTTAAGGGCTGATATGATTTCTGCACGAACAGGTCTTTCACGTGTCACCAGTGAGGAAGAAACCGATGTAGATCACCCAGACATAAAAACTCCCTGGGATGTCCTCGATTATTTACCAGAGTTACTATTGTATGATTTAGAGCAAGCAGAACATCTTGGAAACGAATTTTCTACTAAAACTGTAGGTGAAAATAAAATTGATGTTCATTCTTCTGCAACTATTTTTCCTGGAGTCATATTAGATGCAACACTAGGTCCCATTCGCATTGAAGGTAATTCAGTGATTCGTCCAAACGCAGTACTTTGTGGTCCATGTTGGATTGGAAAAAACAGCACAGTAGTTGACAGTGCTTTAATTAAGCAGAATACAGTTCTTGGCCCTCATTGCAGAGTAGGTGGAGAAGTTGGCGGTACAGTTTTTCAAGGTTACTCGAATAAATCTCATGGTGGTCATTTGGGAGATAGTGTTGTAGGAGAGTGGGTTAACTTTGGTGCTGGAACTACGAATTCTAATCTTTTGAACACATATGCCGATGTGATTGTTACGGATCTATCTGGGAAACGTCACAGAACAGGAAGACAATTTGTAGGATGTTTTGTTGGTGATCACGTTAAGTTTTCTATTTGTTCACGCATCATGACAGGTACGCTTGTTGGGACAGGTTCTATGATTTCAACATCGTCGATAGTTCCATCCCCAACAAGACGATTTGCTTGGATAACCGATTCCGGAGAACGAACTTATCGAGTTGATAAATTTATAGAAGTAGCACGTACCGTCATGAAGCGCCGTGATGTTCATTTAAACGAGTCAAGCGAAGCAATCTTAAGAGATTTGGCTGAGGAATAATGTCTTCTCTTTACATAATTGATGGACACGCACAGTTCTTTCGTGCTTATTACGCAATTCGCACACCGATGAGCAGCCCAGCTACTGGTGAGTCGACAAACATGGTATATGGTTTTACGTCGATGTTGCTCAAATTACTTCGTGAGGAAAGACCGGATTACCTTGCAGTAGTTATAGATGTTGCAAGCGATGAGGAGTCATTTAGAAGTGAGATAGACCCCGAATATAAGGCAAATCGTGAACCACCCCCAGATGATTTTGGAAGCCAAGTAGACAAATGTCTCGATATTTTAGAAGTTCTAGGAATTCCAGTTCTTGGTGAACCAGTTGTTGAAGCAGACGATGTCATTGCTTCTCTGGTTAAGAGAATAAGGAAAGAACATGAAGAGATGGAAATTAGAATTATTTCTCGGGATAAGGACTTAACACAATTGATTGATAGTCATGTTGAACTGTTTGATGCGCACAAGTCATCAACAGTTTTGCCTGATGATGTTTTCAAAACTTCCGGTATGAATATACCTCCTCAGAAGGTTGCAGACATTCTTGCTTTGATGGGTGATTCAAGTGACAACATACCGGGGGTTGAGGGCGTAGGACCAAAGACAGCAGCTAAACTTATTATGGAATATGGTTCTATAGATGGAATCTATCAGAACATTGACAAAATCAAGGGAAAACGAAAAGAAAAATTGCTTGAAGGAAGGGAACAACTTAAAACAAGCAGGATATTAGTAACGCTAAAAGATGACGTTGAGTTTGATTTTGATTTAGATGAAGCTTATACAGATTATTCAAATTTGAATCTCCCAGAAATCACAACACTTTTTAAGAAACATGGTTTTAATAGATTTCCTGATGAAGTAAAACGTCTTGTAAAAAGTTGTGATGAAAATAGAGAAGAGCAACCTAACGGCTTGGAATCAAAACCAATTATCGGTGGGCTCTTTGATATGGGACCAGATCGCAATCACCCAGCATATAGTGCTGGATACAAGCTGATTGATTCTAAGAAAAAGCTAGAAACTCTAGTTGAAAAGTGCAACCAACAAAAACTAATCGCAATTGATACCGAAACAACGGGGCTAAATCCAATGAAAGCTAAACTCTGTGGGATTTCAATTTCAACTGGTGAAGGTAATGGGGCGTATATTCCAACAATGTGTCCTGATAATCATTTTGGACAAGAAACTGTCATACAATCTCTTAGAGGAATTCTTGAAAACAAAAAAATTGAAAAGATTGGTCATAACATAAAGTATGACCTAGTTGTTCTTGATAAGGCAGGTGTTAATGTTAAAGGAAAGTTGCACGATACTCTGATTGCTGCGTGGGTTGTTGATGCTTCTCGTTCTGGATATTCAATGGATGCAGTTGCAATGGGAACGCTTGATTATGAGTGTATTTCAATTAAAGATTTGATTGGTAGTGGCAAATCACAAGTTTCGTTCGATCAAGTTCCTCTTGAAGATGCCTATCCTTATGCTTCAGAAGATGTAGATATTACGTTTCGGCTTTGGAATGTTTTTGAACCACAACTAACTGGCGAATTGAAAAAACTTTATGAAGAAATTGAAATGCCACTTGTGCGAGTTCTTGCTGATATGAGATTGGCTGGAATCAAAGTGGATCCATCTGAATTAGAAAGTCAGAGAGTGCATTTAACAAAGCGGATTAAAGAATTAGCAATAGAAATTGATAATGCATCTCCTTTCGCTTTCAATCCAGATTCACCAAAGCAATTATCAGAAGTTTTATTTGATACGGATAAGGGGTTAGGGTTAACTCCATTAAAGAAAGGGAAATCTTTTCATTCAACCAATGTAGAAGTGCTTGAGAGATTAGCAACTGATCCAGATATTGAAACGGATTTGCCTTCTTTGATATTGGAGTACCGAAAATTAACAAAACTTGTCAATACATATCTTGTAGCACTCGTTGACGCAATAAATCCAAAGACAGGGAGAATACATGCTTCATTTAATCAAACGGGCACTTCAACAGGTCGATTAAGTAGTAGTGATCCTAACCTTCAAAATATTCCAATAAGAACAGAGGTTGGTAGAGCAATAAGAAAAGCGTTTGTTCCTGATAAAGGAAATCTATTTGTTGCTGCGGATTATTCTCAAGTAGAGTTAAGAATGCTTGCACATCTAAGTGGAGATGAGAATTTAATTCAAGCGTTTAAGGATGGTCAAGATATTCACAGAGCTGTTGCTTCTGAGGTTTTTGGCACAGCACTCTGTGATATTTCAGATGAACAGAGATTTGCGGCTAAAGCAGTAAACTTTGGAATCGTTTATGGTATTACTAAGTGGGGACTTGCAAGGCAGTTAAAGTGCACGCCTGAACGAGCGTCTCAAATCATTGACGACTACAAATCAAGATTCAAAAGCATAGATACATTTCTTGAGAGATGTATTAATCAAGCAGAAGAATTTGGTTATGTTGAAACTATCAAGCATCGTAGAAGACCGATTCGTAATATTCACGCAAACAATCAACAGCAAAAAGCACTTGCTGAAAGAGTTGCGATTAATAGTGTAGTACAAGGTAGCGCTGCTGATCTAATTAAAATAGCAATGAAGAATGTGCATCAACGACTTGCTGAAGAATTTCCCAAAGCAAAACTTCTTATGCAGATTCATGATGAACTTGTCGTTGAAGCACCAGAAGAAGATGCTGAATCTATTCGAGAGCTGCTAGTTGAAGTTATGGAGTCAGCTATGAAACTTGATGTTCCAATTGTTGCCGATGCATCGATAGGAAAAAGTTGGGCTGAATGTAAATAAAAAATCCCTCGGGTCGTTTCCGTTCTAGTGCAATTTCGACGAGACTGTCACCCAGAGCGAGATTTAGACGTGACTGTCACTAGAAATCCAAGGGTTAATTGACCGCGGGTCAATTAATTCGACGTGACTGTCACACAGAGCGAGTCCTCGAGCGAAAAGTGAATGTCACTAGAAATCAAGTGCAAACATACTAAACAGCTCGCTAAGGGGACACATATGATTCCACAGCAAGCGGAAAACAATCCTTCGGGTCGTTTCCGCTCTAGTGCAATTTCGTCGTGACTGTCACTAGAAATCAAGTGCAAACATACTTAACAGCTCGCTAAGGGGACACATATGATTCCACAGCAAGCGGAAAACAATCCCGTGGGTTGTTTTTGTCCAAACACGCTCTACAGCAAGGACGTTCTGGCGCATGACTTAAAAGAAAAGACCCTCTGCTTTGCAGTGGGTCTTAATCTTTTACGAAAGCGAAGTAAGAAGGACTCGTTGCTTTTCATCGCCTATTGGCGATGAAAACCACAGAAGAGTCCCAAGCGGCTTTGCCGCTTGCACGTTGCTTTGCAACGTGCAGTCCGCCTCGCATGACTTAAAAGAAAAGACCCTCTGCTTTGCAGTGGGTCTTAATCTTTTACGAAAGCGAGGCGGACGGGACTCGAACCCGCAACAACCGGCTCGACAGGCCGGTACTCTAACCAATTGAGCTACCGCCCCAACTGGGAAACGAGATTTTAGCATGGTTCAACAGTTGGTCAAGGGGCAAAATAAGATGAAAACATCAACAATATTTTTGCATTTTTGTGAATGAAATGTATCAAATGCAATAGTCCATTTACGTACTCGTTTTGTATTAGTGTAGGGACTGTACTCTAAGAAAATTGTCATATCTCTCCTCCTAACCTTGGCGGGCAACGCTCCCGCCGAGGTTATTTATGTTGATGCCGGTAGCAGTGACCGTAAGAATGCACATCTTTCATAGCATGATGCTTTGAAAGTAGCAAGAAAGGGTGATGATAGGGGTACTTACATGACAAACGGTTCATCGTTCCTGATGTCGAAGGCGTAGATATAATTAGTGGTTTTTCAGGGAATGAACGAACCAAAAGTAGTCGTGACCCAGAACGAAATACCACAATTCTAGATGGTGAAGGCAATACTGACCAAGTAATAATGGGAGCAGATAATGCATCTCTAGTCGGCTTTACTATTACTGGTGGGAATGCAAGGCGGGCAGGAGGATGTGGAAAGGGGAGACCACCACAGGAAGAGCGACCGCCAGACGGACAACGCCCTCCGCTAGGTGGATGTGGTGGGCAGGGTGGTAGACATGGTTCACCAACGCGTGGTGATTTTGGGCAACGTGGTGGAAATCACACAACCCCCGAACAAATTCTCAGAATGCTGGCGCTGGTGCAGGTGGTGGTATGTAGAACTTTGGGGTTTCAGCCCAAATTACCCAATGTGAATTTGAATCCAAAAACGACACGATTGAGTCTAGATAATTGTATAAAAAAGGGTTTTTTTACAATTAAAAGTGGTATTTTGCCCAATAATGGGTACTCTTACCAAGAGTATAAGATGGGAAACATAATATCGGTTGTTGGCTAAAAACCGCAACCTTTCTGTTTAAATAACGAATGCATATATGGTTCCATGGTGGAACCAAGAAACCATTAGGAGAGTTTTTATGGAAATCAGTTCAGTTTCACTTACAACTAAAGCAATATCTGGGTTTTTAACACTAGGTCTTGTAGCAAGCACCTATGCAGCAACTGGTCTTAAGCCGGTTCAAAGTAACCTCAATCGTGAGATTAACAGAGTTCTGAATCTTGAAGATAGTTGGCATTCAACATTAAAAATTGATGGCACGCCTGGTCGTCCAATTTCGATTTCAATTCCTTTGGATAATATGACTTATACGATGGAATTAGAACCATACTCGGTTCGCGCTGATGACTACAGTGTGTTTATGCAAGACGATAGTGGTGAACTTTACGAAGTAGAGCCACTTGCAGTTAGAACTCTTCGTGGTTCAATCGTGGAACTTGGCGGTAGCGTTGTTGCTGCTACATTAATGCCTGATGGTTTACACGCTAGGATTCGTATTTCAAGTGAACAAGAATACTGGATGGAACCAGTTGGAGAAAAGATAGAAGGTATTCCTTCTGATATGTATGCTTTTTATCGTGGGACAGATATCATTGCATCAGGAGGAACATGTGCTGCCGAAGATCATATGGATGTTGACAAAATTCTTAGTATGCTCGCAAATTATGATGCAAACCAAGTAAACGAGCGTGGGAATATAATTTGTACAGCACAACTTGGAGTCGACACTGACTATGAGTACTATCAGGACTGGGGAAGTAATACAGAAACAAGAATTAACTCAGTTGTCAACAGTGTCAATCTTCAATATGAAGACGAAGTTGCTCTTTCACACGAGATTACTACTATCATCGTTCGTTCAAGTCCAAACGATCCTTACACGTCTTCAAACGCAGAAATTTTGTTAGATCAGTTTGCTTCAGAATGGCAAAACAACCAAGGAGGAATCCAACGAGATCTTGCACATTTATTTACTGGTAAAAACCTACAAAACGGCACAATCGGCATTGCATGGCTAGGTTCAGTTTGTTCAAGCGTTGCTTATGGTCTTGCAGAGTCCGATTGTTGTGGAAGTTTCGGTTGTGCAACTGATCTTTCAGCACATGAAATGGGACACGGATGGGGAGCAGGACACGTTAATAGCCCTAGTTACCAAACAATGTACCCATCAATACAATGTGCAAATCTGTTTGTACAAACCTCAATCAATGAGATCACATCGTTCTCAGGATCTTTAAGTTGTCTGACTTGTTCAAACTCATCTCCTACAGGAGCATGTTGTGTAGGAACAAACTGCATAGAGATTTATGAATCAAACTGCAACAATGGTGGTGGAATCTGGCAAGGGGATTGGACAACATGTGCTGATGCCACTTGTACTATTCCAGTTGGTGCCTGTTGTGTTGGTGGGGATTGTTTCGAATACGAAGAAGCCGATTGCAACAATGCCGGTGGTTCATACGCAGGCGATGAAACAAATTGTTCTACAGTTGGATGTACAACTGGAGCATGCTGTGTTGGGATTGATTGCTCAATTACACTCCAAGATGATTGTACAGGTAGTTGGTATGGTGACAACACAACCTGTGCAGATGTTTCCTGTGGTGCATCGGCGGATGAGTTGAATCACATATTATCTGTTTGGTCACGAAGTGACGGGCAAGCAATGGAAACATACGACCTGTTCTTCCCGAGTACAGATCCAAATACCAAAATGATTGCTGTATTTGGTGATAGTACCGACATGCTTCAAATAAGATCATGGAGCAACTCTCTCTTTGACGGAAGTGCGTCCCTGATTGCACTACACCAATCAGAATTTGGTAGTGATTTACCTCACGATCGGCAGTTAGACGGACCTCTAGGTGACGACGTAAAGTACGATTCTTACGTTACAATCGGCTCTGACGACGCAGCGATCGGTACACCGATGATTATCGGTTTCGATAGCGATGGTTTCAATAGCTCTGCTGGTGCTGCAGTTGATAATGGAGTTTGGTTCGTAATACCAGATGACCCTCTTGCTTCAATGGGTGCTGGTACAGCAGATGGACATCGTTTAATCAGTTTGTCTGTTGAGCAAAACCAAGGGACTGAGATTTTGGCCAATGTTCAATGGTACGATGGTGCTGGTGATGTTCATGAGACACGTGGAATCTACTGGAATAACCAAGGCCTAGGAGGCGGTGTTGACTGCCCAACAGACATTGATGGTAATGGTTCTACAGATGTTAGCGACCTTCTTGCTTTGATTGCTGACTGGGGACCATGCAGTGGTTGCGCAGGCGACCTCGATGGCAATGGCTTAGTTGACGTATCAGACCTCTTGACCGCAATTGGTGCTTGGGGACCTTGCGAATAAATTTCGCAATTTGTTAACTCTCTAAAGACCCTCGCCTCTGGCGGGGGTCTTTTTTTATGAGAGCGAGTGCCTCAAACAAGATCCAGATTTCAAGTACTATTGCCGCGATACCCATTGCAAGCAATAACCAGCGCTCTTGGGCAAGCCAACTCTGCGCAGCGTTCGTACCAACAAGCGCTTGCATAACCATCGCCCACATTGGCATCACAAGCATGAAGATTGCGGGCAACACGATAAACCAGATTGGTTTTTTTTGATGCCATAAAAATGCTGCGATGACGAGAAACGCAAGCCCAGCAAGAAGTTGATTAATCGCCCCAAAAAGTGGCCAGAGGATGAGCCCACCAGTTCCCATTGAAGTAAACGACCATTCACCACTTGCTGGAATTGCAGCAAGAACTAGTGCAAGCATTACTGCAACAGTAGTTGCTGTATGTTTATTTGATAGCCCCTTTAGTGGTAACGATGGTGTTTTTGCGATTTCCTGAATGACGTACCTTTGCAAACGGCAAGCAGTATCGAGGGTTGTGCCAGCAAATGAAGCGACAAAGACACCCATGAATGCTACTGCGACGGAAGGTGAAATTCCCATTGAAGCGATAAAGTTCGCAGAGCCATCTACAAACGCCCCGACTTTAGCACCAAGACCACCCGCTGTAGCCCACGAAGCGTATCTAGCGTTCCATGCTTCACTTCCAAGCAAGGTTCCTTGTTCGCTATCGATACCCAGCGATAAACCCGCAACGCAAGCAAGGATAACAAGAGTCGCAAGGAATCCTTCTGTAAGCATGCTTCCATACCCAACGAACTTTGCATCTGTCTCACAAGAAACCTGTTTACTTGACGTTCCACTAGCAACTAGACAGTGAAATCCACTGCATGCACCACACGCAATTGTAATAAACAAAAATGGAAAAATAAGTGGAGCGTCTGCAGGGTCAATATCAATCATCGGGGCGGAAATGAGAAGTTCTGGTCGTGTGCCATTTATTGGTGCGCCACCAACAAAAGCAGCAACGATTAGCCCAACAACAATTAGCGCTATGACGGATAACAATTGCAATGCATTGATGTAATCTCTTGGTTGCAAGAGTGACCAAACGGGAAGTACCGATGCGAAATATGAATATGCCAGTAGAATCACAACCCACGCAATCGTCGGTAAGGTCGCAAGCGTTGAATTGAAAGAACCAAGCATACCATCATTTCCAAAAATGACGGTGAGGTATATGACACATAAAGCAAGCAGAGATGGAATTAAGATTCCAACTCCTTTTCGGTGGAGCCAAGTCCCAATGATGACAGCGATTGGAACTTGCACAATGCAAGGGAAAATGGCGGAGGGGTACATCCTGAAAACTGCAGCAATCACTAAACCGAAAATTGCCAGCACGACAGTTAAACCCAAAAAGAGTACGAGCAAAAATAACATTCGTGTTCGTGGTGAAATTAAGTGTCCCGCAACATCCCCAACGCTTTGCCCTTTGTTTCGCAAACTAACAACGAGTGAACCAAAATCATGCACTGCACCAATGAATATTGCACCAAAAACAACCCAGAGAAGAGCCGGAAGCCAACCCCACATGACTGCAATCGCTGGTCCGACGATTGGTCCTGTTCCAGCGATCGATGTAAAGTGGTGCCCAAAAATTATCGAGCGAGGTGTTGGTACAAAGTCAACATCATCGCGAAGTTCAGTCGAAGGGCAAACAGCCGATGCAGAAAGTCGAAATACCTTTTTGCCAAGCCACTTGCCGTATGTGTGGTAGGCAAGAATAAACCCAAATCCAGCGGCAAGAGCAATGATGAGTGTTTCCATAGTGTGTTACCGTACCT
>JASMLG010000076.1 GCA_030748805.1 Phycisphaerales bacterium
GCGGCAGGTTCATGGCTGTTTTGCTCATGTTCGTTGGCATTGGGCTATTTGCAATGCTTGCGGGCGTTTTTGCAGACACGCTAAGGTCTGCAGCGACCAAAATTACGACAAAAACGAAATTGTAATTACGACTCGAATCGCTTCACAACAAGCGTGTTGTTCTGACCACCAAAACCAAACGAGTTACTCACACAACAATCGACTTGGGCTTGGCGTGAAACATTTGGTACATAATCCAAATCGAGTTCGGGGTCTGGGTTGTCCAAGTTTATTGTTGGGACAAGCATATTTGTCTGAATGGACATGATGCACGTGATGAGTTCAACCGAACCAGCCGCAGCAATCAAGTGCCCCATCATCGACTTGATAGAACTTATGGGAACGTTCGGGGCATTCTCCCCAAAGACGAGTTTAATTGCTTTTGTTTCAATCGAATCATTTTCCTGAGTGCTTGTTCCGTGAGCTGAAATGTACTGAACAGGTGGCTTGCCATCAATCTTTGAAGTCGGGTCGATGTTCGCTTGAGCAAGCGCGTTTCGGATTGCAGCTGCAGGACCGCGACCTTCAGGATGCAAGTCGGTAATTCGGTATGCGTCTGCGCTTGAACCAAAACCGACAATTTCAGCAATCGGTGTTGCGCCACGTTTTTGTGCATGTTCTAGCGTTTCAAGAACGAGCATCCCAGAACCCTCGCCCATGACAAAGCCACCTCGGTCTTTTGAAAACGGTTTTGATGCCTTCCGAGGGTCGCCATCAAAAGTAGAAAGGGCGGTCAAACGATTGAAGCCGGTAATGCCAAGAGCGTGGAGCATTGTGTGTGCACCACCTGTGAGCATGACATCCGCATCGCCATGGAGCAACACACTTGTTGCTTCGCCAATGGCTTGTGTGCTCGCTGCGCACGCAGTTAAGCAGTTAAAGGATGGACCCCGCAAGCCGTATTCTTTTGCGATATGCCAGAGCGGCATGTTTGGTTCTTGTTCGACTTCCCCCCATTCATCAAGACGTTCCCGTGCAAACTTTGCCCATGCAACAGGGTCTACTTTGTCATCTGTAACATCCCAAGAGTGCGTGTCAATCATGGAGTGAGCCGAAAAATCAAGCACCCCTTCGCCCGCACCCATGTAAATGCCAGCACGTTCGAGATTCAATCCATCAAAACTATCTAATCCCGATTGATCCCAGGCTTGCTTTGCTGCGCCAAGTGCAAACTGAGAGTTCATTGCCGGCTCGTGGTGAATGGAAGCATCTTTAACATGAACCGTCCAATCGTAATCTCGGACTTGCCCAGCAAACTTTGTTGGAAAACTTGAAGCGTCAAAACGATCGATTGGTGCAATTGCTGATTCACTGTTGCACATACGCTTCCAAACAGAATCAAGGTCATTGCCAAGCGGCGTTACCCACCCCATTCCAGTGACGACGATGCGTGTCATGATGTAATCCTCCCGAGCACTATGGCGACACACTGTCCACCTTCACTTGCGGTTACGACAAGGATACGGTTGATTTCTTTTTCTTGTGCATCGCATCGTCCTGCATCAATACCATCGGTGGTTTTTGCGCCAAGGCGTGCAGGAATTTTTTGTTCTTGTATTGCTTTTGCTGCAACGCCAATGGCAATTCCACCGTTACCAGCCATGCAGTTTCCTGTGAATGGAATCGTCGTGATTGTTGGAATGGTTAGAATTGCTTCACCAAATACTTCGGTGAGACCAGCGCGTTCAGCGTTGTCGACTTGTTTGACACCAGAACCAAGCGGCACGATAACATCGATGTCAGTTGTTTGGCACTGCGCTTCTTCAAGTGCGCGGTTGATAGCAGAAGCAATGGCGGCTGGGTCAGCATCAAGGGGCGAATCGGCAAAGGATTGTCTGCACCCAACGCCGTCGATGGTGCACCATGGCGAACCATTTCTTGCATCGCATGATGTTTTTGATTCAACAATCATTACGGCTCCACCCTCACCAATGACAGTGCCAGTTGCGTTGTCAGAGTATGGCTGCACAAGCGAACTCATATCGCCAGAACCGTCGGAGTCAGCGAGCCGACCTGTGCAGTGCTGGCGGTAGAGTGCGAGGGGATTAATCCGATCTTCAGCACCACCAGAAAGACAAGCATCTGCATCACCTCGCTGAATAACCCTGCGGGATTCGGCAATGGATAACCCACTTGACGCTTCGCAACATGTAATTGCGTTAGAAGGTCCTTGGCAGTCGTGCACAATGGTGACATGGCACGCAAGCATGTTTGGTAAGTATTTCAAGAGCCACAAAGGTGTTAAGTTTTGCATCCCTTCGCCACCCCAGTGGGCTAGGTCGAAGGTGCCGTCTTCTTTTTTGCTTGTGACGAGTGCCGCTGCAAGTTCATTTACTTCGGCGGAGATGAGCCCAGCGCCGATATGGCAACCGACTCGATCTGGAGCAATAGTAGGTGGTTCATCACTCGTTCCAGCAGTTATTAAACCAGCTGATTCGACCGCTTGAGCAGCTGCACCTACAGCAAGTTCAGTATCGCGGCACATCACTTTGGTTGCTTTTCGGTGGCTTTTTGGAACGATTTTTTTTACTTTGAAGGCATCATCAGCAAGTTCGCCAGCAACTTGGGAAGTGAATCCGCTCGGGTCAAAACGCTCAATGCGTCGTAAGCCAGTTCTTCCTTCAACCATCTCATCCCAGAGCGGGTCGATGCCCACGCCAAAGCAGGTTATGACACCCACTCCTGAAATGACAATTTGCTCATCGTTCTGCCGCATAGGCGGGGATTGTACCGCATTGCTTTTTGCTCTGGGAACGTCCTTGTAGTGGGGACATGCGTCACAATTATCGTGCTGCGATAATTGAATGTGTGTCCCCTTAGCTAGTTGTTAAGGGTGTTTTCTTTAACGGCAGAATCCCTTCTGGGGTCAGACCCCTTTTTGCTCTGGGAGCGTCCTTGTAGTGGGGACATTCATCACAATTATCGCGCTGCGATAATTGAAGGGGTGTCACCTCAGCGAGTTGTTAAAAACGAGAAACGACGCACGGGATTGTTTTAAGCTGCTGGATTGTTTTAGCCGAGTTTTTGCCCAACAAGCATCGCAAGTTCGATTGACTGTTCGTAATTCAATCGTGGATCGACGAGGGTTTCGTACGAATCGCCCAGCCCGGTTTCATCGAGACCCCGAGCGCCGCCAGTACACTCAGTGACGTTTTGTCCGCAGACCTCTACGTGCACACCACCCAGCGAAGAACCCATCTCCTTATGAATGTCAATGGATTGCTCTAATTCGGAAAGGATGGAGTCAAAGTTACGCGTTTTGATTCCGTTTTGGGTTTTCTTTGTATTGCCGTGCATTGGGTCGCTTATAAAAAGCACTTGCTTGCCGGTTGCTTTGACGGATTCAATGAGTTTTGGAAGTTCATCTGCAATTTTCTCAGCGCCATACCGGTGAATTAACGTTATCCGTCCGAGTTCATTATCTGGATGCAACACATCAAGTAGTTTTTCGATTTCCACATCGTGCGTTCCAAGTTTGATGCCAATTGGATTTGCAATCCCACGGAAAAATTCGATGTGTCCACCATCAAGGTCAGTTGTTCTTGCACCAATCCATGGGAAGTGACACGACAAGTCATACCAACCATCTCGTCTTGGCACTTGACGAGTTTGCGCTTGTTCATAATGTAAGTGCAATCCCTCATGGCTTGTAAAAAATTCTACTCGGTTTATTGCACCAACCGTTTCACCTGCGAGCGTTTCCATGAAACGCAAACTTTCTGCAATCGAAGCAACAATCGCTTGGTATTCACTTGCTTTTGGAGAGTGCTCAACAAAACCCAAATCCCAATACTCAGGATGGTGCAAGTCGGCAAAACCACCATCGATGAGGGCACGAACAAAATTAATCGTCATCGCACTTCGTTCAAAACCCCGTAACAGTCGATTTGGATTTGGCGTTCGAGCAATTTCAGAAAATTCAATATCGTTTACCAGATCACCTCGGTAACTTGGGAACGTCAACCCATCGAGAGTTTCCATATCGCTTGAACGTGGTTTTGCATATTGCCCAGCAAGACGACCAACACGTATGACGCGCCGTTTCGTAGAGTGCACCAAGACAAGCGACATTTGCAGGAGTACCTTAAGTTGCCCTGTAATCCTTCCGGGGGTACAGTCGGCAAAACGCTCAGCGCAATCTCCTGCCTGAAGCAAGAAGCGTTTTCCGTTTGCGGCATCTGCAAGTTGTAATTTTAATGACTCTATTTCCCACGATGAGACAAGTGGGGGGAGTGTGGATAGTTGTTCAACAGCGTTAGAAAGTGCGTCTAAATCGGGATAAAGTGGCTGTTGAGCAGTTTTTTTATTTTGCCAAGATGTGGGGAGCCATTGTGTCATCGTCAATAATGCGGGCGAGAGGACTCGAACCTCCACGGGTGTTACCCCACCAGAACCTAAATCTGGCGCGTCTGCCAATTTCGCCACGCCCGCTTGGGTGGTGCAGAGCGGATATGATATGGGGAAACTCACTTTCCCAAAGACATTTTTATGACTAACTTTGCAACAACTTCATTAATGCCATTTCTTGCTCGGCTCGTAATCGCAGCAGCGATGCTTACATCTGGTTGGGTTAATTGCTTTAGTCAAGTACAAATCCGCCCCAAGTTGGTTGAGGGTCTTCGGTCCATGGATATAGAAATAATGGAAGTCGTGGACGAAAATACTGAAGAGGTGGTAACAACTGAAGATGTAGTAACAAATGAAAACGAAGAAGCCGAGCCAAAAGAATCCAAAACCAAAGTCGAGAAATTTACTACAAGGGGTGTAAATCGCATTGTCTGGTTGGTTCATGAAAAATGGGAAGGTCTTGGTGGCTGGGGGACCTTGATTGCTTGGTCAGCAGCGGTTGTTCAACTTGTTGCAGGAGTGCTTTTAATTGTAGGCCTGTTTACTCGGCTAGCAGCGTTAGCAATTTGTATTGCAACTGGTATGGCAATTTATTTTGTTTCTGTGAATATTCATGGAATGTTTTCGATGAATCCGTTTGAGTGGCCGCTGGACTCTCATAGGTTTATCCAACTTTTTGCCGGAAGTGGTCTGTTTATACTATCTCTTGGTTTGGTTTTTAGTGGTGGAGGTAGTTTTTCTCTAGACAGAAGACATTCAAAACATTCCCTAGAGCAAAAAACAAAATCTACGAAAAACAGCAGCGATTAGGCGAGAAGTCAAAAAGTTGGTGTAGCATGTGATACGTGTAATGACTACGCCAATCGAACAAAACAACCATGACATAACCAAGCCAATTGCTTGGACAATTTCTGTAGGTGTTCACCTTGGAGTTGGTGCCATTGCGTTCCTAATTACTTGGCAGGTCATTCGCACCGAAGATGAACCTCCACGGGTTGTTACAGCAATTTGGCATGAACAGCCAGTAGCAGAGCAATCAAATATTCCTGTGAAATTGGAGCCAAAAGAAGTTGAACTTATTGTTACTGACTTATCCTCAGAGCCAATACAAGTTGATCCAATAAAAGATGGCATTGCTATTTTGAATCAAATTAAAACAACTGGAACCACGCCCAAAGAAGCAATGCGAGAACCCGAGATGGAAGTTGAATTTATGGGTCTAGATGCATTTGCAGCAAAAAAAATAATTTATGTTGTTGATGCTTCTGGATCAATGCTCTTACACCTTTCTACGGTACTAGATGAACTTGAAAGGTCCCTCAGAACCCTGCATCCAAAACAAGAGTTTGGAATTATTTTCTTTCAACAAGACAAATCGATTGTTGTTCCACCAAAAAATAAACTGTTATCAGCAAAAGAAAAAAATATTGTTTCTGCTATGAAATGGATTAACACAAGTGGCAAAGTAATTCCTGTAGGAGGAAGCAACCCAATCAAGGCAATGAAGTCGGCAATTCGACTTAAACCAGACGTTATTTATCTTTTGAGTGAAAATATTACCGGTGCAGGTAAGTATGAAGTCCCAGCAGACGAATTGATAGAATCACTAGACAAAATTAACCCCATTGACCCAAGAAACGGTCTTAGGCGAGTTCAAATTAACTGTATAGAGTATTTGACACTGAATCCAGCTCGAACAATGCAGAGAATTGCTGAGATTCATGGTGGAGACGATGGGTATACATTTATTGAGCGTGGTAGAGTAGAGCAGTAAGGAGAGTGGCATGGACGCCAGACGTAGTTTTGTAAAAATTAGCACACTTGTTTTGTTAGCAACTGCGACAACATGTTTTGCTGAAAGTGGAGAGAACAGTTTCGGTGAACAATTCTTTGTATCTAAGAGAAACGATGGATCAATTGAACTAATAGGTAGCGCGGTTACGTGGTTGTTGCTTATTTTGTCAATGTGTGGAACTGGATTGATTATTCACCTTTCTCTTGCCAACAGGAGATCAACAGTTCTTCCAGATGACTTGGTTCAAAACATAAGAAACAAAATAAGAAAAAAACAATTTCAATCAGCTATCAATATTGCTTCAAAAAACAATAGTTATCTAGGTAAAATTTTAGTTGGGGCATTTCTAGAAGCAAAATTTGGTTTTCCGGCGATGATGAGATCTCTTGAACAGACAGCTGACGAACTAGCAACTAAACGATTGCGTAGAATTGAACTACTTAATGTGATGGGACAAGTGAGTCCAATGATCGGATTGTTTGGGACTGTTTACGGAATGATTTTGGCTTTTAGTGCGATTGTTGCTGCCGGTGGAAGTGCAGACCCGGTCTCACTTGCTGGTGGCATTGGAACAGCTTTGACAACAACGTTTTGGGGTCTAGTTGTAGCAATACCTGCACTTGCGGGATACGCGATAATACGAAATAAAATTGATGAGTTAACAGTCGAAGCAACCATCGTTGCTGAAGAAATATTAAATAACTTTAGACCAAGACCAAAACAAAAATCAGAGAAAAGAGATAACAGTAACGGAATTTCAGAAGTTGTTAATGTAACTAAGCGACCTGCCCAAACGGTTGAGGTTACGTAATGGCACGACACGGTAGACCAAGTTCTGCGATTAATGCAAATATGACACCGATGATTGATGTTACATTTTTGCTTATAGTATTTTTTGTGGTTGTTTCCCAAATCGTGGATAAAGAAGCAGTGCCAATGGATCTTCCGTTGCCAGACCAATCTGTTTCTGGGATACCAGAAGAACCAGATTATGTGACAGTGAATCTTGTTCCAGAGTCAAATGGTGAAGTGTCCTCAGTTGTTGTTGGAGGTCGTACTATTTCTTTGGAAGCCGTTGATGAGTTAACTAGTATTGTTAAGTCGCGACTTTCCTCTGGGGCGGTTGATGTACATCTTCGAGCAGATCAATCAACTGAGTATAAATATATTCATAAAGCAATCGAAGCTATAAGAGATGTAGATACAACACCACGTCTCCACCTTATTGTCAGTGGAGAAGATAGATGATTATTAAAAGAAGATCTGCTGGGTCTATTGGGCTTAATCTGACTTCTATGATTGACGTTGTTTTTTTACTGTTGATTTATTTTATGGTTGCAACTGAATTCAAAACATCTGAAGAATCGTTCCCGATGGATTTGCCAAGCCGAAACCATGGTCAACACATCATTCTTGACAAAGAACCACTAATTGTTCATGTTGAATCTGCTGGTATAGAAATCGACGACTTGAGAATACGCCTTGATGGACCATGGGAAAGTGTCTCATCGGTTTCGGGTCTAATAAGTTTTTTAAAATCAAACAAAGTAGGAAGTTTCAGGGGAAGTGATCTTTTTTCAGATGTTCATCCAATAATAATAAAACCCACAAACCAAACTCGATGGGATCACACCTTGGCCGTCTACAATGCTGCTGCTAAAGCAGAGTTTACAAATATAACTTTTGGAGAACCGCTTTAACTATGAAGCTCGTCTATTATGCAGTGGAGTGCCGTTTTGCATTCGCTCCCGCAGCCGCCTTAGAGAATCTATTTCTATTTGTCTAACACGTTCCCTAGTAAGACCAATAACGGAACCAATTTCCTTAAGAGTAAGAGGATCTCGCCCCTCAAGCCCAAACCTAAGTCGCAGAACTCTTGCATCTCGATGATCGAGTTGACCTAGAAATTGCATGATGTCCTTAATAGTTTCTCGCTCTTCAACTTGTTCGTCAGGTGGCTTGTTTTTGGAGTCCTCAAATATATCTGAAAGAGGAATTGGTTCGCCATTAAATGTGCGAGGTAACCTTCCTGTGTATGCCCTCATGGCTCTGCGAATTGAAGTTAACTTTTTAACAGGTAGATCCATTGCTTCAGCAATTTCTTGGTTTGTCGGTGAATGACCGTTTTTGTCCTTTAATGATGTGATTGCCCATCTGTATCGATTAATAAGATCAACCATGTACGCAGGGATATGTACTGGCTGGGTTGCGTTTATGAGCATTCGTTTGATTGATTGCTTAATCCACCAGGATGCGTATGTTGAGAACCTAGCTCCATGGGCTGGATCAAACCCTTCAACTGCGCGGATTAAACCAATGTTGCCTTCTTCAATTAAATCTGAAAGAGTTAATCCGCGACCGAGATATCTCTTGCCAATTGACACAACTAGCCGAAGATTCGCTCTAATCATGTGCTCCTTAGCAGAGGGGTCACAATCATTGATTATCCTCCACCCAAGTTCTTTTTCTTCTTCTGGTGTAAGAAGCGGTACTTCATTGATTTGGTGTAAATAAAGTTCTAGGTTCACGCATTTCTCCTAATTTGCAATACTTTCATCCCGTGTATTACCTCGTCAGTTTTTGAACCCAAGTGAACTAGCATTTCTAACGTATTCGGTTACTACCCTGCATAACCGGAACAATCCAGTCACGTGCTAAAGCCAAGATACTGGTAAAATAGGAAAGAGATAACGAATATGACTTCTGATATCACAAACATTTTGAATGAATGGCCTTATGAACAAGGGAAACTCAATGTGAGAATCATTGAGGGTGAGGATGGTCGTGACTTGATTCAATTGCGAATTGAACTTGGTTTAATTCAGATGGAAATCGCCAGTCGCCCAGACGGAATCGACCAAGATGGTTTTGGTTCTCTGCTGGAACTTTTTGAACAAAGAGGGACTCATGGAGGTATCGAGCCAGATATGTGTAGAAAACTACGTGAAGAGGGAGTTCAGAGGTCACATCGCGCGGTAGCTTTGTTTGCCATTTCTAGGTGGAAAGAGGTAATTCGTGATTGCGAAGATAACCTTGCGTTATTTGACTTATGCAAATTTAATGCTAACGAGGAGCAAGATAGAAATGCATTAGAACAATTTCGTGCGTCTGTTATTGCATTAAGTGTACGAGCATCCGCTGAATGGGCTGTTGAAAAAGAAGACATTAAGGCAGCAATGTTTGCAATTGATCAGGGGCTGGAAATCTTGAAAGAACACCTAGCAGATGATTGGGAGCAATCCAACGAAGTGCAACTGTTGAGGGGAATGAGGGAGGCATTAGTTCCACAATTACCACCTTCTGAAAGAGCAGATCTCAAAGAGCGGCTTGCGGCAGCCATTGATGCAGAAAATTATGAACTTGCAGCGATTCTTAGAGACGAAATCCGGCTCTTACGCGATTAGTGACAGTCACTTCTTAATGAATGGGAGATCTGCTTTGGTTGCAGGTAATTGTTCTTTGCCGAAATCGATTTCTACTGAATCACTATTTACATCACTCGATACATACGCCATCGCAATTGGATACCCAAGAGTGTGGCTTAGGCAGCCACTTGTTATTTCTCCGACAACTATCCCCTTATCCAGAACAGACATATCTTGTCTAGGGCTGCGGCGACCGTTGAGTTTTAGCCCAATTAATTTTGTTGAGGATCCTTTTTCTGAAATCTGTCTTAGAGAATCCTGCCCAATAAACTGTTCTGCTTCGTTTTCTCCAACACCCTTGTCGAGTTTTACTGCAAAAGATAGACCAGCTGATATTGGGTCAATTTTCTCAGTTAGTTCATGTCCATAGAGTGGCATTCCCGCTTCTAATCGTAGGGAATCGCGAGCACCGAGTCCTATTGGAAGGACTGTTGTATCCTCATCCACATTCTTAAGCATTAAATCAATTGCTTTTTGGGCAAAAGTTGATGGCAATATTATTTCGACCCCGTCTTCACCTGTATATCCAGTTCGTGAAATTAGGATTTTCGCAATGAGTAGATTTTTTGTTGTGAATCTATATCTTTTAAGTTCAGGAATTTCACTTGAAAAGTTGGAGAGTAAATCCATAACCTTTGGTCCCTGAACAGCAATCATTGCAGTAGATTGAGTTTCATCCCTTATTTTGAAAACATAATTACTTCGATTGTCTTCAATGTGGGAAAGTATTTTCTCTCTATTTGATCCGTTACAGACCATTAGATATTCTGAGTTCTTGATTTTATATACCAAAACATCATCTCTGCAACCCCCGTTTTCGTTGCAGACAAGGGAATACCTTATTTGTCCATCTTTCATTCCTTGTATTTGTCTTGTACATATCCTGTCAAGGAATTTAGCTGAATCTCGTCCAGAGAATCTTAATCGACCCATGTGAGAAACATCAAACAGTCCACCACTTTTTCTCACCTGATTGTGTTCATCGATAATTGAACCATAATGTAGCGGCATTTCCCACCCAGCAAAATCAACCATCTTTGCGTGATTAGAAGTGTGGTATTTGCGAAATGGGGTAGTAAGTAAGTTCTGAGTATTTGTCATGTTTATGGTCTTATTGAAGCAATGTATTGTACTTACTTCGGTGTATCGGTTGTGGGCATTCTCTTGGGCATGTATCCTTCCATAACGAATGTTATTCCGCAAAGTAAACCCACCCTCATTGGTATGCTTATTACTAATCTTCCTGAGTTGTAATAATGTGTTTTCTTATGTGGACTTTGAAGATCTTATGATCTCAAATATCTCATTTAAGTCCAAAGAACCCTCTGGCGACAAGGACGACATCCTAAAGGATCTTGACCCAACAACTCTGCAGAATGTAATTAACTTAATCCAAACCAAAGTAGGAGAACCATACGACAAAGAGGTCATAGAGAGTGATATTCGTATTTTGACACCAACTGGGCTTTTTGACACTATTGGTTGCGAAAAAGAGTTGCAAGATGATGGAACATTACATTTAACTTTTACTTTCCTTAAACTACAGATTATTAAAGAAGTTTCGGTAGTTGGAAATTATGGAATAAGTGATGACGAACTCCTTGCTGCCGTACCAGTGATTGTTGGGTTAGGTAAGGATGACGATACTATTGATGGAGGTAGGAGAGCAATCATTGAGTTGTACAAAAGGCGTGGCTACTATCTAGTTGAGGTTTCCCCCGAAATTATTGTATATCCCGACAGCATAAACGAAGAAACAGGATTCAAGGATTCAGAGTCACTGGTATTGATATACAAAGTCATAGAGGGACCTAGGGTTCGACTTAAAGGAATGTCATTTTTCGGCAACCACTCTTTTTCTGATAAAGAACTTGCATCCGAAATTGAAACCAGTGTTTCGATACCATTTATTCGCAGGGGTGAATTGGATGAGGAGAAATTAGAAGCTGATGCAGCAAGATTAGAAAGTTTTTATCATAATAGGGGGTTTATCGATGCAGATGTTGCCTTTGAGAATCCGCTTAGTCCAGATGACAAAGAGGCAGCGGTAGTATTTTTAATCGAAGAAGGAAAACAATTTACTGTTGGTAGTATTAGTACAACTATTTATTCACCCCCCTCGCTTGAACCAGTGTTTTCTGAAGATCAGATTCGCGCACTGGTTCCAATTAAAACAGGAGATGTATTCCGACAGTCGGCACTTGATAAATCAGTAGCAACAATCAATCAAGCTTACGGAGTGATTGGAAGGGTCCGCGATATATCCCCTATTGAAGAAACGGTAAAAAGATCTCGGAATAAATTTTATACTGGCGAGAGTTCTATGGAACAAGATATTGCATTGGCTCGATATTATCGCGCTGGATCGGGTGCAACAATGAACATAGAGTTTAGTATCATGGAGGGCTTACCGACAAAGGTTGGACAAGTCATAATTAAGAAGAACATTGTTACAAAAGACAGAGTAATTCGTGGTCGAATTGGTTTAAAGCCAGGTTATCCGTTTGACGTATCTGAAGGAGATAGGTCTGAAGAAAGAATCATGAACACCGGTCTTTTTCGGGATGTTACTATGACTATTCAGGAAAGGGATCCAAACAATCCAGAAATTCGCGATCTATTAGTCGAGGTTGATGAATCAGATACAGGTTCATTAAATTTCGGACTAGCTGCAGGGAGCGATTCAGGGATTCTAGGTGAAATATCTTTAACCCAAAGAAACTTTGATATCGCAGATTTTCCAGAAAGTTGGCAAGAGTATTGGCAACAAAAAGCATTTAAGGGAGCAGGTCAGGACTTCAAAATGGCATTTCAGCCAGGCGATAAGCAATTTAATTACGATATTAGCTTAACTGAACCGCGCTTTTTGGATACCGATTATTCCGTTGGTGGAGGCGGTGGTTGGGGAAGGTTTGAATATTCTGACTATACACAAGAGACACTTTATAGTCACATAAGTGTGGGGAGACGATTTGGGGATATTTGGCTTGGCGGAGTGTCGCTTTCTGCAAAGAGGATTGAACTTACTGATTTTGGTGACGATGTTCCTGTGGAAATATTCAATGACAGAGGACCAAGCACTATTAATGCAATAACCGCTTATGCAACTAGAACGACCCTTGAACCACATATTCGACCAACCGAGGGATCCCGTTTAAGTTTTAGCTTAAGCCAATATGGTCTTCCATCAGGCGATTACACTTTTACTAAGACATTCGTGGATTACACCACCTATTTTGCTATTGATCGAGATTTCTTAGATCGCGTTTCTACATTACGATTAACGGGTAAAGTTGGGTATATTTTCAGTGGCACATCCCCAACATTTGAAAGGTTCTATCTCGGAGGTAGATCTCTACGAGGTTTTGAATTTAGAACGGTATCGCCCAAAGGAACCCCTAGAACTGCAAACGGAAATCCTGATATACCAATTGGTGGTGACTGGGAGATGTACTTGGGTGCACAATATGAATTTCCTGTTGTTGATAAGTTTATATCTATGGTAGTTTTCTGTGATAGCGGTACAGTTCTTGACTCGCCTGGGTTTGATGACTATCGAGTAAGTGTGGGCACTGGAATACGACTCCATATCCCTCAATTAGGCAGGGTTCCTCTTGCGTTCGATTTTGGGTTTCCAATCGCCAAACTAGATACAGATAAAAAGAAATTATTTAGTTTCAGCGTACAACTCCCGTTCTAGAAAGTATCCAGATTATTGGCTATCTCATACAATTAGAGAAAGTTCCAACCCCACAATTTGAAAGGAAGGAAGAATAATGATTAACAAATACAAACTACAAAGAACAACATGGGGATTAGCCGTATCAACCCTTGTACTAGTTGTTGCTGGATATACCGCAGTTGCTGCAACAGCAAGAATGCGTCCACCAACCGTTGTTGTTACATTTAATATAGAAGATGTTCTTGAGGGCTTGGATGAGAGAGCGGATGCTGAAGCGAAACTCGAAACTCTCAGGAATAAGATTACAGACGAAAAAAAGAAGAGAGGTGATTCCATAATAGAACTTCAGGAATTACTCAAATCCGTTTCTGATGCAGATAAAGAAGAACTGGTTGAAGAGTTAGTACAACTGAGGTATAGCTATGATAGTTACGATTTGTATTCAAAAAAACACATGGACGGCGAGAGAGCATTGATGCTACAAGATTTGTATTACAAAATACAGACAGCAGTTGAAGAAGTTGCCACTGAAAGCGGTTATGACATTGTTCTCATAAATGACGTTGGACGAAGTGTTAATCCAAACGATAATTCAAAGATTCCAAGGGAAATTCAAGTGCTTGAATTAATTAGTCAGCGCAGGGCAATATTTGCTAGCGAACAAGTAGATATATCCGATCAAATTGTGACGCACATGAATCTTGAGTGGGGAACAACTCACCAGTGAACGACTGGTAAAGGAAAGCAACAATGCAATATTTACAAAAACAATACAATTTAGCAATCCTTTTGTCCGTCATTGCAATCGGATTTATGTCGTGGCAGACCCAAGGAACAAGGCGGTATGAACCTGCTGAGCCAGTGGTTCTGGTTTCAGTGGACTTTGTTCGTGTATTTGAATCGATTGAAGAAAGCGCTTACGAAACTTCTAGGATTCAGGCAATTGTAGAAGAAATGCAAGAAGAAATTGAAGAAGGTTTTTTGATTATTGACGAATTCGATGAAGAACTTGAACTTTACAACAGTAAACAACCAAAATGGCATGAATTACAACAGGGAAAATTACTAGCTTCGCTTGAGTTACAAGCAAAGAGCATGTATTTTGAACAACGTGCTAAGAGAGAAGAGTCAAAGGGTATGAGGCGACTTTACGAGCACATTAGAACCTCGTCACAAGAATTGTCAGAACAAAATAACTGGGACTATGTATTTGTCAATGACTTAATAGTAGAAATGCCGGAGGGTGATAATGTTGACATGGGTGTGCAAATTAGTAACCGCAGGATGTTATATGCAAATCCGATGCTAGATGTTACTGATCTTTTAATCGAGTACATGAATTCTTCGTTTGATGAAATGGCTGTTCGTGAATAGTTTATTATGAATAAAAGATTACACACCGCAGGTTCAATTGCGGAGCACATAGGAGCGGTTTTAGACGGGCCAAGTGATTTGGTTTGTACGGGTTGTTCATCTATATCAGAAGCAAGTGAGGGGGATGTTACATTTATGGTGAGCGCAAAATATGCCTTTCAATGGGAGAACTCAAATGCATTGGTAGGCATTGTCCCAAACAACATTAAGGTTGATAATCATGATTCAACCAAGCGAGCGCTGCTTCACGTGGAAAATGCCGACATTGCGATGGCAATGGTTCTGTCTCTTTTCAAAGAAGATGATGACATTCCAAATGTTGGTGTGCATCCTAGTGCAACGATTTCACCCACAGCACAAATCGGTCAAGATATTCGTATTGGTCCCAACGTAGTTATTGCAGATGATGTTGTTATTGGAGATAGGGTTTCAATAGCATGTAACGTGTCAATCGGACGTGGATGTAGAATTGGCGAAGAAACATATTTGCACAGTGGCGTTGTTATCGAATATGGTTGTAGTGTCGGAGAGAGGTGTATTCTCAACGGGAATGTAGTAATTGGAACAGATGGGTTTGGCTATTGTCCAAGTGCAGATATGACTCGGTTGGAAAAAATTCCACATATTGGAAATGTTGAAATTGGGGATGATGTAGAAATTGGTTCAAATACTTGTATTGATAGAGGTAAGTTTTCAGCAACAATAATCGGAAATGGCACGAAAATAGACAATTTAGTACAAATCGGTCACAATTGCATAATTGGCAAGAATTGTGTGATTTCTGCTACTTCAGCCATTTCTGGATCTGTTAAGATTGGGAATTGGGTACAAATTGCTGGAAATGTAGGCATTACTCCACACTGTGTTATAGGGGATGGGGCTAAAATAGGTGCAAAAAGCGGTGTGATGCACGATATTCCTGCAGGTGAAGAATGGCTTGGAATACCCGCGTTACCAGTTAGAGATGCATTGCGTCAATGGGCTTCTACACGTAAACTGCCCGGAATCATCTCAACTCTTGCTCGCAGCAAGACCAAATAAGCCCCAATTGTGGGGGACATCCCATGGTTGATCAAATCGAAACAACGAATCCCAATTTAGACAGTGTTGCTAAAACACTCCAAATGCAGCAAACACTAGCCAAGCCAGTGACCATAAGCGGCAAGGGGTTGTTGCTTGGAAGAGAAGTAGATTTAGTTATTTCACCCGCACCTGTTGGAGATGGCATAGTTTTTGAAAGAACTGATATTGAACCAGTTGTACAAATACCCGCGACCATTTCCAATACGATTGAACGGGCTCGCAGGACCACACTAACCGGAGGCGATGTGACTATCGAAACGGTAGAGCACCTGATGTCTGCTTTATATGGACTTGGAATTGACAACGCTGTTGTAAGAATGGATGGTCCAGAAGTCCCGTGTGGTGATGGATCTTCGATGCCATTCGTGGAACCAATTCTTGCAGCAGGAGCAGTCGAACAAGATCAACCACGTCGTGTTTTTCGTGTTACGGAACCGATATGTTTGCAAGAAGGCGATTCTATGATTGCCGCCTTCCCATCTCATCAAACTGGTCTGCACGTGGTTTATGATTTAGATTACGGAGACCAAGCATCAAGAATCCAAAGACAAACTCAAGCATGGAATAGTGCTAGTGGAACATATATAACCGACGTTGCACCAGCACGAACATACAGTTTGCAAGAAGAAGCTCAAAAGTTGCAAGATGGAGGGATGTGTACTCACCTTACTCCTTCAGACGTACTAGTAATTGGGGATGACGGACCTATAGATAATACATATAGATTTGACAACGAACCAGTTCGCCACAAGATACTAGATATTGTTGGTGACTTGTACTTGTCAGGAGCTTTCATCCAAGGGCGTATAGTTGCAAGTAGATCAGGTCACTCGTTGAACCGAAAACTATGTAAATCGATTATTGAACAAAACACGATATCTCGACGGCAGACAATTGCATCAACACAATCCGAAATGGACATTAGGGATATCCAACGTATTATGCCGCACCGATACCCGATGTTACTCGTTGACAGGGTTGTCGAGATGATTGGCGACGAGAAAGCTATCGGCGTAAAAAACGTGACCATAAACGAGCCGTTTTTTCAGGGTCACTATCCAGGAACACCTATCATGCCTGGCGTGCTTGTAGTTGAAGCGATGGCTCAGCTTGGTGGTCTGTTAATGAGCAGAAAACTTGAGCACACTGGGAAGTTAGCAGTGCTTCTAAGTTTAGATAGGGTAAAATTGCGTCATCCAGTTACTCCTGGAGACCAACTTGTTCTTGAAGCAGAGGCAATCAGGGCAGGTGTTAGAACAGCCGCTCTACAATGCAAGGCGTTTATAGGCTCAAAACTTGCCGCTGAGGCTCAAATTAGGTTTATGATGGTTGATGCAGATCAGGACTAAAGATGACAAACATACACCCAACTGTAATAATTGATCCAACATCTTCAGTGGCTTCTGATGCAATCATTGGACCATCATGTGTAATTGGTCCTCATGTTACAATTGGTTCTGGGACAAATCTGTTAAATCACGTAACAGTTCAGAGTGATACCAAGATTGGTGAAGATAATCGCATCTATCCATTCTCTGTGATTGGTGGGGATCCACAAGATAAAAAATATGATGGGGAAATAACGACATTGGAAATCGGCGATCGGAACCAAATAAGAGAACACGTAACAATTCACCGTGGAACCAAAAAAGGTGGAGGGAAAACTGTCATCGGCAATGACAACTTGTTAATGGTTTCTTCGCATGTTGCACACGATTGTTTATTGGGGAATGACATTGTAATCGCGAATCAAGTGATGCTTGCAGGCCACATAACGGTTGAGGATTGTGCAACTATTGGTGGTGGAGCAGGAATTAACCAATTTTCAAGAATCGGTAGATGTTCTTATGTTGGCGGTCTAGCTCGTATAACTCGAGATGTTCCTCCATACATGATTGTAGAGGGTACGCCTGCTGAGGTTCGTGCGGTCAACATAGTTGCAATGAGCAGACGAGGATATCCTGATTTTCAAATTGAAGCCATGAAAGATGCCTTCAGAAAGTTGTTTAAGGATAATGGCGGTGCACTCACTCAAAAATTGGAACAACTGCTTATTCAATATAGTGACCATGACCCAATACAAAAATTGTGCGATGCACTAGAGTCATCAGCTGCTGGCCGACACGGTCGTTCGAATGAAAAAATTGCTAAGTAGTTATCTAAATTAACTACTCGTCATCTTCGCCATGCAAATACTTTTCGAATTCATCATCCTCGTCATCTGATATTTCTTCGTCTCCATAAAACTCATCGTCATCTTCAGCATCTTCTTCTTCGTCCTCTAAATCAGGATCGATTTCAATTGGAATGGTTTCATCATCCTCCGATTCGTCCTCGTTTCCATATTCATCCCACTCACCAATTGGAAGAGGGTGTTGTGGATCAACAACATTACAGGTTAGTCCTCCGTTCATTGAAAAATCATTTGATTCAAATGCGAAGCCAGTTGTTTGTATGACAGTTAGTTTTTGTGCTTCAGTCATAATTAACCCATGAAGATGATAGAACACTTGTTGATTAAATAGAGTCCACTTTTGCGTATTGATATCGCCTATTCTCTATGTGTCAAGTTGCGTAGCCGATAATTCATCTGTTTTTTGCTTTTTTGGCATATATTGAAAGATAAACAATATCTTCATGGTTATCTTGTCGATTCTTGGGTCGTGGGGTAAGGTGTTTTATGAATACTAGAAAATGCAATACAAGTATGATTTGTGAATCAGAAATCCATCGCTCAGAGAGGGTTACATGGCTTTTAGTGGGTGTTATTGCTCTAAGCATTGTGGATTTGTTTTTGACTATTTCTTATCTGACAAGTGTTGGTATGACTGAGGGTAACCCAATTGCTGTATGGCTTCTAAAAACAACCAATTCTATCTGGCCGCTTGTTTATTACAAAGTGTTAACGGTGACTATATGCGTAACTCTACTTTATAGAACTAGGCTAAAGCGACAAAGCGAACTTGCTTCGTGGTGTGCAATGCTTATTTTGGTAACCTTGGCGATATGGTGGAATCAATATTCTAGATACCAACCCAGTTTGCCAGTTGGAGAAAATCATATCGTAGTTGTAAACGGTGAAGTTGAAATACAAACAAATCCGTTATCACGTCGATTTAACAAGGCAATTCGTTAATGTCCAAACATGGATGACGATTTCTACACAGAAAGTTATCATCTTGGTACAGTAGGGGGATGATTAGATTGTTCTTATTACAGGTTTGTTTCTTTGCATTAATTGGATGTGGTGTAAGAGCCCCTCAAGTACATTACTTAGAATCATCTGTAACTCAATCAACACCAGAAGCGGTAGCAATGGAGATTGAGTTTGAGGTCTCAAATAACAATGACGAACCACTTCAATTAACACTGTTCGATTACACAGTTTCCGTAGATGGAAATATTGTTTATAGGGGCAAGCACTCTGCACAACAGACAGTACCTACAGCCACCGCTGTTACTAGCAAGATTCCTGCAGTTATTCAGCGCAATCAAATTCTTGGATTACAAAATGCCACTTGGAGATTGTCTGGATTATTGGGCTATATCCCCCCAAAAGAGTTTACTAAGACTCTACTTAAGTCAGGAATCTGGAAACCAACAACCCAAGTTCACGCTCATGGTTCGTTTCAAATACCTTCTTTTGATTGACTGAAAGGAATAATCCATACTGAATAATCGGTACTAGCGGTATACGCCGTCTTTTTTATTTGTTCTTATGGATTCAACTCTTGCCGTATCCGATTGCAACGATATGAATATCGAAGCAATTCTTACATCTGCACTGCAGCAGGGAGCATCCGATATACATCTGGTTTCAGGGGAACCACCAATTATTAGGGTTGATACAGGTCTTGTTTCTCTCAATCATCCAACGCTTGAAAAAGAAGAAGTTCAAGAACTTCTACAGACCATGCTTAACGAAAAACAGTTTAAAATTTTAAAAGAATGCCAAGATGTAGATTTATCATGGTCAACTTATGATTGTAGGTATCGCGTAAACGTTCACATGCAACGCGGTATGTTTGCGATTGCAATGAGAACAGTTAAGACCAAGATCCCACCTCTTGAGACACTAAATCTTCCATCTTCAATCGCACCCCTTTCTGATTTACCTCGCGGGCTTGTTTTAGTTACTGGAGATACTGGATCCGGCAAGTCAACAACATTGGCTTCTTTGTTAGAGAGAATTAATACTACAAAACACAAACACATAATTACACTTGAAGACCCTGTTGAATATACTTTTGAGTCAAAGTGTTGCCTGGTTGAGCAAAGAGAACTTGGACGCGATATGCCGAGTTTTGCTTCAGGGCTAAAGCATGCACTCCGTCAAGATCCAGACATAATATTGGTTGGTGAAATGAGAGATCTAGAAACAACATCTCTTGCAATTTCAGCAGCAGAAACAGGGCACCTTGTGTTGTCAACACTGCACACTGTAAATGCATCTCAAACTGTTGAGAGAATTGTTGACATGTATCCGGCCAATCAACAATCTCAAGTGCGATCAATGCTAGCGAACACTCTGAAGTCGGTTGTTTCACAAACACTTTTACCCAAAATTGGTGGCGGAATGGTTCCTGCTGTGGAAATATTGCTTTGCGATCCAGCAGTTAGAAACATTATTCGTGAATCAAGAACATTTGAGATACCTAATGTGATTGAAACAAATAGCCGCAAAGGAATGATCTCTCGCGACTCATCTATAGCAGCTCTTGTGATGAATGGTCTTGTAGAGCAAGACACAGCAATTGCATACTCAACTGATCCCACAAGGTTACAAATGAATCTCGCAGCATAAGGAACAAGTAATGCCAACATACCGCTATGAATTGCAAAAAGAAAGCGGAGATTTGTTGGTTGGACAGCTGGCTGCTCAGTCTGCTGCTGGTGCGGCAAGTGCGCTTCAGGGTAGGGGTGGCCGAATAGTTCGACTTATCCCAGTGAAAATAGATTGCGATGTTGGAATGTGGAGAAAAGTGTGGGGAGTTTTGAATGCTGGTAACGGACCAAGCAAAAGAAATGTATTGGATTTCACAACACAACTAGCGGTGATGATTCGGGCAGGAATAAGTTTGCGCATCGCAATTGATGGAATCAGCGAACATATTGAAAACAAAAAATTTAAAAGCATTTTGCTTTCTATCAAAGAAGATATTGAGGCAGGGTGCACGTTTTCTGATGCTATTTCAAAACATCCTAAATTGTTTCCTCCGCTTTATATAAACATGGTTCGCGCAAGCGAGTTGTCTGGTTCCTTTGGACACATGCTAGATCGTATTGCAAAAATTATTGCTAGACAAATAGAAACAAAAAAGATGATCGTTGGTGCAAGTATTTATCCAGCAGTAATTGGTGGTCTTGCAACATGCGTAACAATATTTCTACTGACGTTTGTTCTTCCTCGATTTGCGGGTGTTTTTGCCGGTAAAGAATCAATTCTTCCTTGGCCAACGATTTTCCTTATGTCATTAAGTGCATGGATGGTTTTGTATTGGTGGACAGTTCCGATTGGGATTTTTCTGTCAGCAATTGGATGTATCTTTGGAAGTAAGACGGAGCGAGGAGGAATAATTCTAGATGTTTTGAAGTTGCGTATTCCAGTTGTTAGGAAAATGCTTCGCGCTTTATATATAACCAGGTCGTTACAAACTCTTGGCGAACTAGTTAATGCGGGTGTTCCAATGTTAAACTCCTTAGAAGTTACTGGAAACATTTCTGGTAACCGTCAATATTTTAAATTATGGAATGGTGTACGAGAAGGTGTCAAAGAAGGAAGTAGAATTAACGAAGTTCTCAATCAAACAACACTCCTTCCCAAGCCAGTTGTGCAGATGATCTCTGCGGGTGAGGATTCTGGAAAACTTGGGGATGTATTAGAAGAGATATCAGAGTATTACGATAGGGTGTTGCGTGATGCTGTAAAAACATTCACCAGTTTACTTGAACCCGCAATGATAGTATTTATGGGAGGTATTGTTGGGTTTATTGCTATGGCAATAATTCTACCGATTTTCAAAATGAGCGCAGTGGTAACCGGATGACTATAAAAAGAAAAAACTTTAAAAGACGGGGTTTTTGGCTGATTGAATCAGCAGTTGCCATTGCAGTTGTAGGTGTTGGGGTTGTTGCAGTTGTCGGCTCTCAACAGGCCTGGCATATTCAAGCTGTTGAATCAGAGGAGTTGGCAACCGGAATGCGACTTGCAACGGAAATTCGAGAAATGTCTTTAATGTTGCCAGCAAATGATCCTGTAACCGGAACATCGAACTGGGGGTTGGAGCTTGGAGAAAATATTCCAGATGATATTGACGACCTTGACGATTTAGATGGAGTCGTTTTTTCAGAACCATTAAGCACAGGACCAATCGACGCAACAGCAACAACTATTGTTGGTATGAATGGATGGGCGCAGAATATAACCGTTGATTGTGTTGATCCATTTGCAGTAACTCAAACTGTTCCAGATGGCACCTCTGATGTTGTTCGAATAAAAGTCACCGTTGATAAGAATGGTGAAGAAATAGCGGAGTTGATATGGATTGCACCACGATGAGCAAATTAAAACTAATTATGTTTAGAACAAAGAAATATTATTTACAAAATTCTCCTAGATATCCACTTTGGTTAAGTTTTAAGATGAATACACGTGAGCCAAACACATTGTGTTCCTTGAGTATACGTCGTACAGGTTGGGCTACCGTACCAGCTTTAATCATGCTGACCGTCATTGCGTCTATTACAGCGGGAATGGCAAGCGTTTCGTGGACAAACGTACGAAGCGCTCAAGCGATGATTGGAATAGCCAAGGCACAATCTGCTGCTGAGTCAGGACTTTCATTTGCCAGTAGGCGATTACTTGATGAAGTTAACCGTTTTGTGATTGACAAAGGAGTAATTGACAGTTCACTTGCAGAGAAACTATGGCTTGGAAATTGGACTCCATCAGATGGTCAAGTGACTGTTTATCCAGCAAGTGGATACGTAGTTGGATCTCCAACGGGTAGTGGAATAGTCCACTGTCTGTATGACGTATATGATCAAATAGACGCACATTGGATTGAGGTATTACCGGGTGACTCTTTACTTCCATCGTTAAGTAATGGTGATTATGTCTTGGATTTAAAGCCAATCGCAATTGACGATGATGAGGAATCGTTTTTTAGATTGAAGTATGAATTAATTTCAAATGAAACCCGAATTTTGATTACAAGTGTTGGAGAAGTGGGTGGGATATCTAGAACTATTTCTATGGAGTTTGATCTTGATAAGCGGGTTGATTATGCCCTTGTTGCAATGTCAAGAGTTATGCTTGGCAGAAATGTAATGGTAGAGGGTCCCATTGGAACACGTTATGGGATAATAAACGGAGAATTAAATGCAAGTTTTGGGATTCCGCTAGTTATGCGCAGCGATTTTTATGGAATAGATCCAGCTATTCTTGACGGTGACATTTCTACTCTTGCTGGTCTAATGCTTTCAAATGATGTGGATGGGGACAACCGTCTCAGGATAAATCACCCTACTGAGGGATCTGGATTTGGAGGATCAATTATTGATTACGATGGCAATCAGTACGTCACCGAAATGGACTTGTTTCTTTCTCGTTACGATAGCAATGGAGATATTGGAGTTGTATATGATGCATCACAAGCTGCACTTGCTGGTTTCCCGGGTCTTTCGAATGAGTTTACAGATGATTTACAACTAGCAATTCTTATAGATCATTCAAGATCCGATAGGAATAACGATGGGGTTTCTGATCAAAAAGATCGAGAGTTAGGATGGGATGACGGCATAATTGATGCTAGAGATCATTACGCAAAGATAAGCGGAAATATTAATTTTGCCGTTGATGTTTATGATTGGGAAACAGCAACCGGCTTGTCGTGGCAAACAGATGTAGTTGGACCAATATCACCAGATTATGGGCAAGCAGCATCACAGTTTCAACTTGGAGAAGACATCCTTGCGGAATTAACAACCGGCATGTTTACTGGTGCACAAAGTTGGTTTGAAACGCAATCACAAACAGGGATGTCGTTTGGAGATACTTCTAGTGGGCAGGTAGCTTCAAACATTCAAACAGGTGGAACGTATATACCATCTTCAGAGAATGCGTGGGAGGGTGTCCCTTGGGAAGCCGATGGAGCGTACGATTGGTATCAACGTCCAACCTATCGAGACATGACATTTAATAATGTTAGAATTCCAATTGGAACAAACGCCGTTTTTGAAAACTGCATGTTTATTGGAGTTACTTGGGTAGAAACTACACAAGATGTAACTGATCCAAATTGGAATTTTGCTGGTGCGATGGAACCGGATGGTTCTGGGGGTTATGATATTCAGTTTGAAGGATTAACCGCAGATTCTGGTGGGGTGACTTATAGCAGCACTCGAGAAGAATCAAATAACATTCGATTTCATGAATGCACATTCCTTGGCTCGATTGCAGGGGATGTGCCATCAGAGTTTACGCACTGGAGAAACAAAATCCAAGTAACGGGTGAATCGAGATTTTTTATTGATCCGAATGATTTGGATTTAGCACAACAACCAGATGCAGTGTTGTTGCAAGCAGTTTTGAACTCTATTGACCCATCGGATCTTGAGCAACTTGCCAGAAGTTCAGTCCTAATGCCAGGATGGTCTGTGGAAATAGGAGCATTCCAAAATAACGAAAGTGTTGGGGTAAAATTAAAAGGAACTATAGTTAGTGGGTTATTAGATCTTCGTGGAGTTGTAGACGTACACGGTTCCATTCTTTCTACTTATAGACCTACCGAGGGAGAGGGACCATTGTTTTACGGTGGGGAACCCGACGCATTCAATACTACAATTGGGTATTTTGGACCTGAAGATGGAGATGGAGAAGGTATAAACGACAGCATGAAACCGTTTTCAGGGTATGGCAGGGTTTCTCTTCGAGCAAATCCGGATGCACCTATGCCAGATGGAGTCCCCTGGCCTATCACTGCTGTGCCTGATGGTACAAGTTATTTGGAGGGCTCATAAATGCGACGAGGGTTTACCGTAGTTGAGTTGTTGATTGGAGTAGCAATTGCATCAATCTTATTGACTGGTTTATTTGCTGCAATTCAATCATCTGTAAATGCTTATGAACGTTCATCAGCTGATGGTGTAAATAGGCTTACTTCTAGGTTAATAGCAGAGAGAATTGCTCTTCTAGTTCGTACGAGTTCTACGTTTGGCCCTCTTCCTGCAGTTGCAACAGAGAATGAGGTAGAGAGTGACTATATTGAGATTACTACTCCATCCGGACAGTTCATAACTATCACTTGGGATAATGTCAAAGAAACATTGGAAATGGATGTAAATGGGGTTTCATCAACTGTTCTTGGAGGGGTAACTCAGTTGTCAGGTGGAATATCAATTACCCCGTTTTTATTGCAATTCGAAAATGGCATAACCCTTAAACGCCTTACAATTAATCTAGCAGTTGTTCCAGATCCTGACCATTCAACACAAATGGATGGTTCTAGCGAAACCATTAGGTTGACAGCATCTGTTATACCTCGTGCGCAATTGTACTAACTGTAGAGATCCCAAAAGTAACTATATTTGATATGGAGTTTGCTCAGATTATTTTTATTGTTTTGGCGACTAAAGTTTTACTCTGTTAGACAACTTGTATGCGGTCAGAGAATCATCTGCTTCTGCAATTACACGAGCAATTGGTTCTGTGTTACTCGGCCGTAAGTGTAACCACCCTTCATCAAAGTCAATGCGAAGACCATCGCTGTCGTCTTGTTTTTCATTTGAATATTCTTTTTTAAGTCGCTCGATTTCTTTTTCAATCGCTGGTACTCCACCAAGGTCAGATAAATCAATCGTTCGCTTTATCATCTCGTATGGTTTGATGCTTCTTACGATAGACGAGAGTTTTTCTTTTTTAAGACGCATTAAGTCAAGTGTCAACGCCATGCTGATCAAACTGTCTCTAACCCAGCAAATTTCGGGAAAAATAACTCCGCCGTTTCCTTCGCCACCAATCACACATCCATGTTCTTTCATGACATTTGCTACATTTGCTTCTCCAACAGCGGATCTCCATGTTTTGCAGTTGAAGGAGTCCGCTATGTCATCAATCATTCTACTGGTAGAAAGATTTGCAGCCGTTGAAGTGTTTGGGTTTTCGTGAAGCCATCTCATTGCAGTTAGGGCTAGGGTGTATTCTTCGCCGAAGTAAAATCCAGTTTCATCGACAATTGCAAGCCGGTCAGCATCAGGATCTTGAGCAAAACCAACATCAGCATCATACTTATCAACCATTGAAGAAAGTTCGGTCAGATTTTCTTGTTTGGGCTCAGGAGAGTGAGCAAAATCACCAGTTGGTTCGCCATTCAGATGAAGTACTTCACACCCAAGAAGTTCAAGTAATTTAAAACCCGGAATACACCCAGCGCCATTTATCGAATCTAGCACAACTCGAAATTGCATTTCGCGGATTGGGTTTGGATCAATGACACCTAACACCTTCGCGATGTGAGTGTCGTGTCCACTTGAGTTTGCCTTTATCATTCCGCCACTCTTAATTGGCAACATAACGTTCTCGCGAAAACGTCTTATGATTTCCTCTGCTTCAGCCCAGGAAGGTGCAAGTCCATCGCCATTTAGGCATTTGATGCCATTCCATGGAGTTGGATTATGAGAAGCAGTAACAATGATTCCACCATCTGATTTCAGGGAATTGATCATAACTCCTGCAGTTGGTGTTGCAATAACACCAAGGTCGGTTACTTTGCAACCGCATTTTACAAAAGCATTTGCAGCGGAGTTTTGCAGAGAAGGACCACTTGGTCTACTATCTCTGGCTACACAAAGGGTGGGGATTCTTCCAAGTTTATCATGCAAAAATGAAACAAATGCTCCTGCGTAAGCATGAGCAACCTCTTCAGTCATTGTTTCGCCAACAATTCCCCGAGCCCCAGAAACAGAAAGCATAAGCGGTGAGTTTGTCATGGTTTAAAAGTAGCAGTACAGTTTGGAGCTTCGGTGATAGTTACTGAACTCAATAGAAGCGGTGATTCTATACGGTCTCGTAATTCAGTTGCGATGTACTTCGCCACTATTTCAGCAGTAGGGTTTTTGCCGTTAAGAACATGGCAAGTGTTTAAGTTGGAATCACGAAGAGGGCTAATAATAGTTTCAAGTTGTTTTTGTAGTTCGATGAAGTCAACCAATACTTCATCACAATCAAGGGTGTTTCCTGAAATTACTATAACCACTTTCCACTTATGGTTGTGTTGAGGTTCTTCTACTCCAGCGATAGTTACTGCGTGAGTAGCATCAAAAGAAGAGGAAACAGAAACATCAAACATCGCTCGCTGTCCATTCTTCTTGAACAGTCCAAGTAAATGGCTCTGTTGAACAATCAATATGAATTGCGAAGAATCCATTTCGATGCTGTTTAGCTAGTGGCCAAATAATTTTTCTATCTGTATTGGGTATGTTCTTTGATTCAACTTCATCAATAGGAATCCACTCTAGTGTTCCTTCATCAATCTCCATTGAATCAATTTCAGTTTGTTGAATTGGTCTAGTGACTTCGTAAAGAAAAATTAGCCAGTGTGTTTCTCCTTCGTATGCGGTTTCAGACAGCATCCCCGATAACCTAATGTCAGTTGTATCTACTATCACACCGGACTCTTCACGAATTTCACGAACAGCGCATTCGTGTGGACTTTCTCCAACTGTTGCTTCTAGTTTTCCGCCTATAGGTGAATAAAAACCAGCGTTTGGGTTCTTTGTTCTTTTTAGTAGTAATAGTCGGTCGTTATCATCGTATAGATAGCAAAGCACCGCAATTTTGTATGGAAGATCACGAATGGAATGCTTGTCAATCATTGATTTGCTTTTTCTATTTGTTGTTTCATTTCACTCACTGCTTTTCTCATTCCCACAAAAACACTCCTACTGACTATAGAGTGGCCAATGTGTAACTCGGAGATGCCTTCAATCGAGGCAATTTTAACAACGTTATGGTGAGTAAGTCCATGACCTGCATTGCATAGCATTCCTAGTGTATGAACATGAGATACTGCCTTCGATATTTTAGAGAGTTCACCTAGGACTTTATCATGATCAAGTGAAAAAACGTTTGCGATTACTGCTTCAGCGTAACTTCCAGTGTGTATTTCACAAACATTGAACCCGCATGATTTTGCTGCATCAATTTGATTAATGTCCGGATCGACAAATGCGCTTACTCTAATCCCAACGCCAGTAAAGCAGCCAACCACCTCAGTTAGCCAATCAATATCGCCCAATATGTTCAGCCCACCTTCAGTAGTGATTTCGTCCCTACCTTCGGGCACAATCATTGCCATATTTGGTTTTGTTGATAATGCCAATTCAATCATCTCAGGAGTTGCTGCGAGTTCAAGATTTAATGGAACTTGTACATGTTTGATAAGTTGAAGCAAGTCTTCGTCTTGCATGTGTCTTCGATCTTCTCGAATATGAAGGGTAATGCCATCAGAGCCCCCAAGAATCGCTTCATCAGCAGCTAGGATTGGATCTGGCTCAAAGGTCATTCTTGCCTGACGAATCGTTGCAACATGGTCAATATTGACGCAAAGTTTGATCATGAAACATTTCCTGACGTGGGACAATACATCTGTATGGCGAGTATACTCCCACAGAGCCGATATGCGCACTCAAGAAAGAAAGTAGATGTCAGAGTTTGAAAGAAAACTATCTCAGTTAAAATCAGATTTGAACACCCAAGGAGCGCGGGTTTCAGATCAATTGTTAAGAGCGGTCGAATCGAGTTTCGATGGAAATGTGGAAGTGGCTCAAACTGTTGTTGACAGTGATTACATAATAGATCGCGTCGATGTAGAAATAGAAAGAGCGTGTATTGAACTACTTCGACTAGGAGCAACGGAAGAGCGCGAGTTAAGAGGTGTTTTGACGATTGTAAAAGTAAACAATGAGTTGGAGAGAATTGCTGATTGTGCAGTAGATGTTGCCGAATCAGCGATTAACCACGGAAAACTTATATCTGTTGCACCCCCCACATTTAGGGTTATGGCAAACAGCGTTGTTGGTATGGCAAGAGATACGAACAATGCGTTATCAGAGCACGACACGGACATGGCTACACGTGTACTAACTTTCGATGACACTGTCAATCGTTTTAGAAAAGAGATTGTTCTTGATGTTCAACAAAGAACAAGTAAGGGTGAACTTGAACCCCTTGTCGCCTTTGAATTACTTGCTGTGACACGATCACTAGAGAGGGTAGCGGATCATTGCACAAATATATGTGAACAAGTGATTTATCTTGAAACAGGGAAGATTGTCAGGCACTTACCAGAAGGATGGACAGAACCGGAAAAGCCGAAGTTTTGAGTGATTTACCACAGAAACTACATCAACGAATAAAAGAACATGATCAAGAACAAATACTCTTGTTTTGGGATGAACTTACTGATCAAGAACAGAATGAGTTTGTACAACAACTAGAATCTGTTGATTTCGTTCTTCTTGCACTTTTGTTGCAACAACCAGAGGACAAACAAGCAGGGTCTATTGAACCGTGTTCGGTTTCTGTGTTGGATGAAACATACAGTGAGGATGGCGAGAAGGTTATCCGCAGTGGCGAACTTGGTGTGCTGACAGTTGCTGGAGGGCAAGGCACGCGACTTGGCTGGAGTGGTCCAAAGGGAACATTTCCAGCAACACCGGTAACTGGAAAATCTCTTTTTCAGGTTATTGCAGAGCAGATTGTGTTTGCATCAGTGAAATATAATGTAACTATTCCTTGGTACATCATGACAAGTAGTGAGAATGATGAAGCAACCAGATCCTTTTTGCTTGACAACAATTGTTTTGGTTTAGACAGAACAGATATTTTTATTTTTGTCCAGGGTGAATTGCCATCAGTTGATACTGAGGGCAAGATACTCCTTGTTGAAAAAAATAAAATTGCGATGAGTCCAGATGGTCATGGTGGTGTCATTGCTGCAATGAAGAATAGCGGTGCACTTGTTGAGATGGAGAGTCGAGGTATAAAACATCTCTCTTATGTACAAGTAGATAACCCATTAGCCCATGTTATAGACCCCAAATTTATAGGAATGCACGTGAGCAACGACTCGTCTGTTGAAGCTACTAGTAAGTGTGTCAAAAAAACTAACCCAGATGAACGTGTTGGTGTTTTTTGTAAAATTAATGGCAAAACGACGATTGTTGAATATATTGATCTGCCCAAGGATAAACAGTTAGAAAAAGACGAGGACGGGAATCTAATTTTTGGCGCTGGCTCTATCGCTATACATTTGTTTTCAACGGAATTTCTTCAACGAGTTGCGGACAATCTGACGTGGCACAAACAGTTTAAAAAAGTCCCCCATATTTCATTGGAGAATGGAAGAACGGTTGATTCAGAGACCCCTAACGCATACAAATTTGAACGTTTTGTTTTTGACGTGCTTCCTTTGGCTAAAAAATCTTTAGTTGTGGAAACAGATCGTTCTGAAGAGTTTGCTCCAATTAAAAACGCTACTGGAACAGATTCTCCAGAGTCAAGCCATTTTCTTCAGCAACAACGTGCAAGAAGATGGCTTGAAATCAGAGGTATAAGTGTTCCTGATTCCTCAGTTGTTGAAATAAGCCCGCTATCTGCTGATTCTCCACATGATTTAAAGGAAGATATTCTTTCAGAAAAAATTGGTGATGATGAGAAGGTTTCCTTTTAATTAACATGGAAGCATGGGTCGATCAAATTCTTTCAGTGGTTGATCCGGTTTGGGGACCTTGGGTCGTGTACGGATTGTTACTTTTGTCAGGGTTTGGCATACCACTTGGCGAGGACATAATTATTATTCCTGCTGGGATGCTTGTTCAACATGGAGAACTGCCATTAGTTCCAACATTAATCGCGGCGTATTTCGGAGTAGTTTGTGGGGACATACTTTGGTTCATTGTTTGTTCAAAACTGGGCACTCGAATGTTGCACAAAAAGTGGTTTAAGCGGCTAGTACATCCTCGCAGGATGTTGCAGGTGAAATATCAGTTTGACGTTCGAGGTGCTTGGGTAGTTGTTTTGGCAAGATTTATTCCCGCAAGTCGGACAACGACAATAACTGTTGCAGGAATGATGCACATGAGTTTTTGGAAATTTGCCGCTGCCACATCCATTTGTGTTCTTGTAACTGCACCAATGCAACTTTTTGCTGGTTGGTGGATAGTTACAAGTTTGCAAGCCGAGTCAACAGTTGAAATGGTCATTCGCCTACTTGGTCTAGTGATGGTGGTTATCGCAATAATATTGACCTATAGGTTGTGGTCAAAGCATCGTAGGTCAGGGCAGAGAATTCCAAGAGCAAAAGTATCTTGGTTGACTAAATTTTCGCCAAAGAAATAAAAAGAGTCCATAGTTGTCTATAATACGAGAATGAGAACAGTAATTACTGGGCAAATCGGAATGGACAAGAAGCCATACTTGGAAGAAGTTTCACGTTTGGGTGGAGAACGTGGTGGGAAAATAGAAGTTTTTAATGTTGGCCAGATGATGTATGCAGAGGGACCCGACATAAGACCAGGGAGGATTTTGGACCTTCCTCTCAGTCGATTACACTCATTGCGTCGAGCAGCCATCAAAGACATTGTTTCATCAACAACCCCTTTTGAAGACCACAAAAATGTAGTAATGAACACCCACGCGACTTTTCGGTGGCGACATGGTTTGTTTCCTGCTTTTGATTTTGATCAATTAGATGAGTTTAATCCAAACCTATTTATTTGTTTGGTTGACAATATTGAAGTAGTCCACGACCGTTTACATTCAGAGCATGATATTGATGCCACCCTTAAGGACTGCATGGTATGGCGTGAAGAAGAAATTCTCGCAACAGAGTTGATGGCTCAAGCGTGTGGATGCAGAAATTCTTTTTTTGTATTAAGCAGAGGACGTCATCAAGATACAACTGAAACGTGTTACAAATTAATTTCTAGATATAATCTGAAAAAAGTTTATCCCAGTTTTCCGATGAGCCATGTTGTGGATATGCCAGATATTCTTGATGAAATAGACCAGTTTAGGGCTGCTCTCGCAAAACACTTCATTACATTCGATCCAGCGGATGTTGACGAAAAATTATTACTCGATAAGGGAATTGAAGCAGCAAAAGAAGGCAAGGATTGGATTGAGGTCGAAGCACATGCTTTTGGTGGCAAAAAGGGTGGTGAGCCAATGCGTGTTTCTGTTAGAGAAATTCTCGATATAGCGGGTGATATTGATGGCCAAATATACATGCGAGATTTCCGTTTAATCGACCAATCGGACATGATTGTTTCATTGGTTCCAGAACTTCCTGGAGGGGTCCCAGGCTTGTCAAGTGGGGTTGAGCGTGAATTGCAACATGCTTGGGAGCACACTAAAGAAGTTTATGTTGTGTGGAAGCCGGCTAAACCTCCTTCGCCATTTATTACAGAAACAGCAACAAGAATTTTTGCGAACGTAGACGAGGCCTTGGATTATTTTTCAGAGCAAGGATATTTTGAAATGGCCAATTTGTTTGGCCATTAATCGAACGATACCCATTCAAGCGTTAATCCATGAGCAGGCAAGGTTTTTCCCGCGCCTCTTCTGTCCCCTGACACAATAATACTCGTAATGTCTTCTGGGTTGATTTTACCTCGACCAACCTCAAGAAGGGTTCCCGCGATTATTCGAACCATGTTCCATAAAAAACCATCTCCAGAAACATGTATTGCAAGCCTACCTTCATTTGTTGGTTCAACAGTGCAACTGTAAATTCTTCTTGTAGTAGATTCTCGGCCATGATTAAGTTTTGTGAATCCTATAAAGTCATGTTCACCTTCAAACAATTTTGCCCCTTGATTCATTAAGTCAGGATCTAATTCAAAGGCGGTATGTGAAATAAATCTTCGGTTGAATAGTGGTTTTCTTAGTGGGTTGCTACAGCCATGAGCCAGAGAGTATTTGTATCCTTTAGAAGTACAATCATCAATTGGGTTGAAACTGTTATGAACGATATCAATAGCCCGAATTTGTACATCATCAGGCAGCCACGAATTAATGCCCATAATTAATTTTTCCGGTCTTATCTCATTCTTAGATGCAAATGTTGCAACTTGACCAGTTGCATGAACCCCAGAATCTGTTCTTGATGCGCCAATAACATTTATTGGCTCACGAACGACCTTGGTAATTGCTTTCTCTATAACTTCCTGAACCGTACGCAAGGAACGCATGCCAGGTCGATTCTGTGTTTGCCACCCATGAAAATCAGTTCCATCATATGCAACTATCATCCTATATCTCATCCCCCCATTCTATCTCCCCGATGGGGGGTCAGACCAGGGGTCAGGTCGGGGGTCAGACCAGGGGTCTGACCCCCGACCTGGCACCGTAGCGAAAAACCGCAGTTCTAACTTTGCGTATGATTAAAAGGCGATAATGTGATGATTGCAACCTCCCAATGACCCACTAAAAGGGGGTCTGACCCCAGGTCTGTCACCTGTATTGACCATACGTCAGACCAGTGGTCAGACCCTCAGTGGTCCCCTCAGTGGTCCAGTGGTCTCAGTGGTATCAGTGGTGCCTCAGTGGTAGCGAGTGTAAAATAAAGAGTTATGGCACAGATTTTAGTTGTTGGACCACATCCTGATGATCAGGAACTTGGAATGGGTGGAAGTATCGCCAAATTTGTTCAGCAGGGTCATGAAGTTTTATTGCTTGATATGACTAGCGGAGAACCTACACCATTTGGAACTCCAGAATTGAGAGCGAAAGAATCAATCGCAGCAGCGGAACTTCTGGGAGTAAGCAGAACAACTGTCAATCTACCAAACAGATTCCTTGAACACTCTGTTGCAGCTAGGCATGCTGTTGCAGCAGTAATAAGAGAGCATCAAGCAGAGATTATCTTTGCACCTTATTTTGAAGATGCACACCCCGACCACATGGCAACGACCAGAATTGTCGAAGATGCTCGGTTTGATGCAAAACTAACCAAAATCGACTTGGCTGGGGAGCCAATCTATCCAAAATGGCTTTTTTACTACTATTGCACACACCTTAGAACAATACCAAACCCGAGTTTTCTTATCGATACAACTGGTTTCTCCCAAAAGAAACGTGAATCTATAGTTGCTTACGAATCACAGTTTGTTGTTCCAGAAAAGAATCGACCAATAGTTGATTGGATTGAAGCACAAGATAAATATTTTGGCGGTCGAATGAGAACGGAAACAGCGGAACCTTTTTATACACGTGAGCCTATTGGGCTTAATGGTTTGTCCGAATTAGTTTAAATGGAGCAAAGATCAGAAATGTCAACCTCACGTCTTGGTTACGCTGATTTTACACACGTAGAAGGTATGACAGACTATATGAAGATTACTCTTGATTGCGTTGACAATCTCGGATCGGAATTAGATGTTCTGGATGTTCCTGCTGGAAATGGTTTAGTTGTAGATCGCTTAAATGAGATGGGGCACAACGCCACAGGTGGAGACATCAATGAAGCAAGAGAAGGATTTACACGAGTTAATATGGAAGAGCGATTTCCGTTTGAAGATTGCTCTTTCGATGTTGTTACTTGTCTGGAGGGTATAGAGCATGTCCTCGATGGATATCGTTTACTGAAGGAAATGGTTCGAGTAATACGACCTGGGGGAACAGTTATTGTTTCCACTCCAAATATCATGAATTTGTACAGTCGATGGTGGTCTTTTTTGTATGGATATCCATTTCAATTTCCACCGCACGCAATGCAGCAAGTAACAAAAGGTATGGAAATTGACAGGGGGCATATAAACCCCATGAGTTACTTACGTATTCGGTATTTGTTTGAATCCCTTGGAGTTCAGGTTGTGGACATTTACGGTGATAGGTCAAAGAAAAAACATCTTCTGCCATTTTTTATCCCAGTATTTTTGGTGGGTTGGTTGTTGGGTAGGAAGCACCGTCGCAGAGAAGACGGTAACAATAATAATCTTCGTTTGGTTTCTAAGCACATGAAATCTAAACCGCTTTTGCTATCCAGATCAATCGTAATAGTCGCACAAAAAACGCATTAAGCACCAGTTGATCCGAAACCACTACCACCCCGAACTGTCTCATCAAGTTCGTCTACAACTACAAACGTCGCTTGTACAACTGGCGCAATTATCATTTGTGCAATCCGCATGTTGGGCTCCACAACAAACGGTTCCTCCCCATGATTGATAATCGGAACGCAACATTCACCTCGATAATCAGCATCAATCGTACCGGGGGCATTAGGCAATGTGATCCCAAACCTAGAAGCGATTCCACTTCTAGGGCGAACTTGCGCCTCATAGTTGTCAGGAAGTGCCATCGCAAAACCAAGGGGAATCATGCTAATTTCGCCAACTTGGATTGTGATGGGTTCTTCGTTCGCTGAATATAAATCCATTCCCGCTGCATGTTCTGTCTGATATTTGGGAACTATTGCTGTATCTCTTAGTTTTTTATATTTCACTTTGACAAGGTGCATTTGAACATTGTAATTCCTTGGGGCGTATATGATGCAAAGAGATGGAAAAACAACAAATCCCAACATGGGCAATCCACCGCCGCCTGTATGAATGGGTGCTTGGTTTTGCAAAAACACCGCTTGCCCCAATCGTACTTTTTGTGATTGCTTTTATCGAAGCATTTGTTCCTTTTGTGCCACCAGATGCTCTTTTGATCCCCATGTGTTTGGAAAAGAAGAGTAAATCACTTTTATTCGCAGTTATAGCAGTGGTTGGAAGTGTTGCTGGCGCGATGATTGGCTTTTTTGTAATAGCATCATTTATTGCAAGTGGGACCGAATGGATTTTTGGGTTAGAAATTATTGAAGGCATTGTTGCGGAGTTTGACAAACGTGGAAATACCTATGTATTTATAGCAGCCCTTACTCCTGTGCCATTTTTTGCACTGACTGTTGCTGCAGGTGTTGCAAAGTTAAACTTTGGTATGTTCCTCGCAGCTTGTGTGATTGGTCGTTCACTTCGTTATGGTATCGAAGCAGGTATTGTCTGGTGGATTGGAGATGCAGCAAAAACATTCCTCGAAAAGTGGTTCAACCTTATCACAATCGTCGTTTGTGTTGTCGTAGTAATTGGCTGGGCGTTGATGAAGTGGATGTAAATCACCCTCCGATTCGGCTCATGGTTTTTTCTGGTCTTTGAAAATCGTTGCTGTCCATTCCATGTCCTGCTGACTTAGCCCACATTGCGTTGATAAAAAAATGTCGTAGTTCTTCGTCTGTTGCTCCACCTCTAAGTAACGATCTGACACTCCACTCTTCATCACTAAATAAACAAGGGCGTACAGTTCCATCTGCCATCACTCTCATTCGGTCACACTCACCACAAAATGCTTGGGTAACAGAAGCTATAAAACCAATTCTCCCCTTGCCTTCTTTGAAACGGTAGTTCATCGATGTGCTAGTTATGGCATCGTCTTCTCGTATAATTTTATGTTTTGTTTGTATAGTTGCAAGCATCTCAGCAGCGCTAACTACATGTCTTTTTTCCCAGCGTTTTCCTGCATCAAGTGGCATAAACTCAATTAACCGAATGTCAACTTCATGTTTACGAGCAAATTCAACAAATTTAATAATTTCATCATCGTTAACCCCCCTCATAACAACAGCATTAACTTTAACTGGCTTAAGCCCTGAATCTCTTGCAATATCAATAGCTCGGATTACAGTATCTAGTGATGTCTGCGCCCTAGTAATTGCATCTTTACGTTCTGGTTTAAGTGTATCCAAACTAATTGTAATTCGATTAAGTCCATAGTCCTTCCATCTCTGAACCCATTGCCCCCGAATACGCGAGCCATTAGTAGTAAGAGCAATATCTTTTAATCCGAATTTTCCGATCTCCTCAAGAAGTTTATCAAGGTGAGGATAAAGAGTTGGCTCCCCCCCAGTTATTCGAAGTTTTTCTATCCCAAGAGAAATAGCTATTTTAATAACTCGAATATATTCATCAAGAGTAAGTAATTGCATTTTCGGAATGTACTTAATGTCTGGTGACATGCAATAAACACACCGAAAATTACACCTATCGGTTACAGATAGCCGCAGGTCTTTGATTTGTCTACCGTGTGCATCGAAGAGCCCAGAAACATTCGTTGCTTCACTAGGAGCAATCGGAGGATAACCAGTGTTCAAAATGTTAAGAGGAATTGACAAGTTGCATATCATACGTAAAAAAAAGCACGAAATACCGCAGTAATTTACGAGATTGAAAAATCTTCTAGTAGCATCTCAGCTATGAAATACTTAATAAGTTTGTTGGTTTCATCTATGGTGATGGGAGAAACTTGGATGGTCCCAAGTGAATGCCAAACGATTCAAGCAGCGATTGACGAAGCGAAAGATGGCGATACGATTCTTGTGTCTGTTGGAGTGTGGAAGGAGAGAATAGACATCTCAGGCAGAACCCTGCAAATCCTGAGTGAAATGGGGGCAGAAGAGACAGTAATTGATGGTGGCAAACAGGGAACGGTGATAACTAGCACAAGCGGAAACGGAGTCATTGTTGAGGGTTTTACAATTCGAAACGGCAATTCAAAATTTGGTGGAGGAACTTTTTTACTTAATTCTGCTCCAACATTTCGACTTTGCATGTTTGACTTTAATACTGCAGAGAACGGTGGTGGGGTCTATGCTCAAGGTGGCAATCCAATTTTTGAACAGTGTACTTTTTCATTTAACTGCGCAAAACAGGGAGATGGGATATGGGCAAAACATTCTCGACCTGAATTGACTGCATGTATTTTTGCAGGAGATTCTATTGGCTGGGAGAGTGGCGAGATGGTGACGGTTAGAGACACAAATAGCCCCGCAGGCGCGTGTTGTATTCGAGACGTTTGCGTCCAAACAGCATCTGTTGCATGCTGGGAAGCTGGTGGAATTTATCGAGGTGAAGCTACAACTTGTGTTGAAGCATGCGATCCTATTTGTGATGAAGATGTTACGGGCGATGGTGTTGTTAATTTAACAGACGTTTTACGGGTTATTTCCGCTTTTGGGTTTTGCCCATGACACACCAAATGTCTATACTTACCGTATGTCCTACGAAGAAGAACTTCGAGATAGACCGCATCCTAAGCAAATTGAAATTTGGAAGAGAATGTCTCCTTATGAACGATTCCAAATCAGTGAATCACTTCGCGTTGGAGCCATTGAACTACGTAAATCTGTTTTGCTACAAAAGAATCCTTCAATCACTGAAGATGAGCTGAAGCAAAAAATCGATGAATTCATTCTCTATGGAACAGGTTAAGTGGCTGCGACATTTCATCGTTCCTTTGGAACAGGCAAAATTAACGTACATGGTTACCGGCTCAGTGGTTAGTATTGCTAAAGGCGAACCCCGCCTTACATTGGATGTGGATTTTGTAATTTCTTTGAATGCACAAGAAATAATAAAAATCAGTGATTGTTTCCCGGACAGTGAATATTATTGCCCACCAAGCGAAGTTATTCAAAAGGAAATGTGTGCAAAGAAGGGGAGCTTTAATGTTATTAACCACGAGACAGGAATGAAGGCGGATTTTTTCCTGAGCATTAACGACCCATTGCACCTCTGGGGTTTAGAAAAAAGGACTCGTTGTTCATTTGAGGACCTAGAGTTTTGGATTGCTCCAAGCGAATATGTCATCATAAGGAAATTGGAATATTTCAAAGATAGTGGATCAAGTAAACATTTGCGTGATATTTATGGTCTTGTGAAAATTGACGATACGATTGATATGCCTTGGCTACAAAAAGAAATTGCTTCCCGAAATCTTTTTGAGCAGTGGGAGCAGGTCGGGGTGTAGAAAAACTACCCCGCGGGTCGTTTCTCGATCTCCGTTTACTCGCGAATCAGGAAAATGGAAGGGTCGACGATCATGCTCTGGTGGTCGGCGGGACGTGCGAAGCGCACTGTACATGGCCGTCTTAAACGCGAGGAATCACAACCTTGTGATAAAGAAATTTGCTGATCGACTTGCAGAGAAAAACAATCCCGCGGGTCGTTTATATTATCTGAATGAAAAAAACTACCCCGCGGGAAAGTTTATTGCTTGTCAATGGTTAGCCCCGTTGTCCCATCATTGTGTTTTGCAAGCATGTGGTTGATGTCAATATCCATGAGTTCAAGTGTTGCTTTCCCTCGCTTGGTTAAGTCCGCAATACTCCAAGCGGGTTCCCAGCAGAGTTCAACTTTAACGTTCGTTACACCATCCACCATCGAGACGACCTCAAAGACCTGTGTAGGCATCATGTCCGCAACAGGACAGTTCGGAGTTGTTAGCGTCATTTCAATATTCACAACCCCATCGTTGATATCTAGTTTACGGATTAACCCGAGATCATAAAT